>DIPB01000053.1:440-4783 GCA_002426275.1 Firmicutes bacterium UBA5499 | reverse complement strand
TACGCCTATAATACGCATCAGGCAGGGGATGCGCAGAGGTTTTCAGTGGGAATCAATTTTTAAGGAAAGGGGGCTGAGGGAATGACGGCTTCTAGGCGAGTCCCCGCTTTTGGCGCCTGGGGTTTAGCGCTGATTTTGACGCTGGTCATAAACATAGTCGCCTCTGGAGAGGATAGCATTTCCGGAAGCGGCTTTTTCGCAAGCGATCCGGTGGGAGCTTTTCTGCAGACTCCCGGCTGGGGGAACGATGCCAGCGCAGACAGCTCAGGGAATGGAGACGGCGCTTTGCAGGAGAAATTCTTGGAAGTGCAGAGCCAGATGCGGAAAATTGATCTGGATTTGGCGGGGCTGCAGAGGAATTGGGAACAGTTAGAAAATAATAATACCACGCTTAAGTCCAAGCTGGGACTGTCCAGTGAAACGCGCTTTAACAGCACGCTTACTCCCGGCAACGGAGCTACGCCGAGTCTATACAGCGTTTTGCGCTTCAACACGCCGCTCGCAGGCAAGACGAATCTCTATTCCGAGTTATTTCTGCAGGGAGGAGCCGCTCTGGGCCCTTTGCGCATCACCACGCAGTTAGATTGGCAGGGGAGACCTTACAGTCTGCAAATGGGAAGATTTTGGTTTAAAAACACCTATTTTACCATCGCCAGAGCGCCGCGCGAAGATGACACCTGGAATGAAACGCGTTGCTCTTGGGACGGGATTCTCCTCTCCGCCCGGCCGTGGGGCTTAAATTGGCGGGGATTTCTGGTGAGAAACGTCGACGGGAACGGCAGCAAGTATGATCGTTATACGCTTTTCAGCTCAATGAATTCTCCCATTCGGGGAGGAGAAATCAGTCTGACGTTTATGAAGGTTTTCGACGACACCAAAACCGCGGCGTCCGGCGCCGCCTATGAGAGCTCCACTGTGGGCTTATCGTTTAGATACCGCGGACAGTTATTGGGACGCTCCTTGGAGGCGAATGGAGAGAGCAATGTCAATCGCTTGGATCAAGACAGAAACGGTGGGCCGTTTCCGTCTTGGGAGTATGCCGTGCGCGCCGAGGGCAAGCTCTGGCTAAAAGTGCCGCTGAAGTTTAATTACTATAGCATCAGCAGGGACTACCCTCTGGCGAATACGGCAATCCAGCCATTATCTTCATCCTTCATCTGGCAGTATGAAGAAAACCCCTACATTCCTTATTATCTGTCCAATCTCCACTATTTTGAGTTGGCCACAGTTCCCATCCAGCTGGGCGAATGGGGGAACTGGACCGTCACCGGCGCCTATGCCAAAGAGAATACGCCCACAGGCAAAGTCGAGAAAAGGTTCAGTCACGGAAAGCTAAACTGTACGGCCAATCTGGGCGCTCTTCTTTCAGCGCCCCTGGCAAAGAGCGCCAAAATGACTGGAGAGCTAGATATTTATAATACCGCAGCTAGAGGCGAGCTTGCTGTGAGGCAAAATGTCGGCAGAGTAAGCCTCATTGCCCAGATCTTACCGAATGTAAACATAGAGCTTGGCTATCAACAATTTTATCTCCAAGATCTGCTGAGCGATCAGCCGCCGCAGTTACAAAGCGTACCGTTTGCGATCGGGAGTTTCAACGTGTTTAACTCTATTTTCAACTGGAAATATTATCCGCTTTTTTCGCAGAATTCTCCGGTGGCGCACAGGCACAAGCTGGAATGGAGAACGCCGGTGGGACCGTCTACATCGCTACGGCTTACCTATGAGCTCAGTAGAAGCGAAAGCGTAAATCAAACTCAGCAGCTCGCTGTGGAATATTGGAGCGGATTTTAAAGGAGGCTGGCAAATGAAACGCGCGTTAATATCTCTGCTTGTGATTTTTGTCTGCGCTGCTGCGGCGCAGGGGGAAGATTATCCGCTTCCTTTCCTGCAAATGCAGGAAGCGCAGCAGAATAATGCGGAGGAGATAGAACAGCAATTATGGGATTTTCAATATCAATTGCATGCTGTGCAGAAAACCATTGATGATTTGCAAGAAGAGCAAAGCCGTTTTGCAACCGCGCAAAAGAGCGTGGAACTCAAAGGAAGCGGTGCCGCCAGGGTCAGCGTATTTTCCATCAAAGGCCCCGGAGCCGCTTCGGCTTTGGACTTTTTGGGACGCCCGCTGGCTTACGATCCGGTGGAAGCGGGCGCCCAGAGCGACGGCAGCAAAGCCAATGAAACCCATAGGCTCTCTTTTATTGGCAGGCCGTCTGCCAATATTACCATCACAGCCGGCATCAAAGGCGCAAATATTTGGGCTGGCTCATGGCAATTTTCAGTTGATCATCTTTCGATTGCCACGGACTTTGCCCAGCTTAAAACTGTGGCTGGAACTTATTGGGCGGAGTTCACTCCCCTGACGCTGTCTTATCCTTCATATCCTATCTGGTTTGAATCAGAACTCTTTAGCGATTTGAAATCAGCGTACCAGGAAGAACAGGGGATCAAAGGGACTGGCAGACGATTGGGGGGACTGTGGGGCCAATACCAAATTGATAAATTCAGCGTTCAGGCGCTGGCAGCCAAGCTGCGCAGCAGAGACGGAGCCAGTCCCGGACCGCGGCATCGTTTTCTTACCGGCCTGCAGTTGAGGCTTTTGCCGCAAGAGAACGTTGCCGTAGGGATTAATTGGTTGGAAATGAAAGATGATGTGGCTTCCGGCTCGGGCGCGGCGGTGGACGGTAAAACTCTGGGTCTCACATTGCAGGCCCGGAAGTTGTGGCGCGATTTGTCATTCAATGGAGAATATGTAAGCAGCGGCTATAATCCGGATCTGACGCGGCTTTGCCCTGTGGCAGAAGATCGCGCGTTATCCGGGGAGCTGCTGTGGGAGACTAAACAGGCGAGCGCCCTGCTGCGCTTCTGGCAGGCCGGAGCGCTCTACCTGGCGCCCGCCGCCCAGTCTCGAGATTATGCGCTTTCGGATCCGGGAATATTCGGCCCGCAGAACGCGCTGACGCTCATGGGAGGAAGCAATGCGGAGGCGGCAAACGAAGCTCTGCCTTACGGACTTGCCACCCCCAACCGCCGTGGCGTGCAGCTGGCGACCGCCTATAAGTGGCAGCGAGCGAAAGTTGCGGCCCAAGGCGTCTATTTGCGAGAACTCTTTCCAGCCTTTCAAGACGGCAGCCTGAGCGATAGCTTCTCTGCGCTGCGCACCTATGGTGTGGCCAGAATCGGCGGCGAGATTTCCTTGCAAAAGCTGCTTCCCATAGGGCAGAAGAAGTATCCGCAGCGGCCGTTGCAAGTTTTGGGGCAGGTTGAGTTACGCTCCGCCGCCAGATCTCAGGATGGAGCCAGCGCAGTGGACACGCGGCTTTCTCTGCGAGACACCGTGGTAGACGTGGCCCTGAGCTACGAGCTGCAGCCTGGCTGGAAAATCCTGCTCGGCAACAAACTGACCGGCAAAGTCGGTTCCGCTGCCGCAGAGTCCGTGCGGCAGAGACATAATACTTTCATGCTCGGCTTGAAACTCGCCATCTCCCCGCAAGTCCAGGCGAGCCTCACGCGGCAATTCGTTTCTTTCACTGATCAAGTGGCGGAAACACATTCTTTCGACGGCAATCTCTCTACATTGAAACTGGAAGCACGCTTTTAATATTGTAAAAGACGGTAGCGTCGTCTGAGATTAACGCTACAAGGAGGAAAGCAAATGAATTGGAAAGGCGCCGGCCTGGTTACGTTTTTATGCCTGATCAACTGCCTCTTTTGCTTTCAGGCTGCGGCGGAAAATAACTTCCCGCTGGAGCTGGAATTACCGTTTACAAGCGTAAACTGGCAAAGCGGCGGGCAGAACCGCGGGCCTGAGGTGGCAAACAAGTTGGTCTCCAGCCCGCTGAAGGTTGGCGAACAATCTCTGGAACTGGCATACGATTTTCTCGGCGTGGCAGGGCAGCTCAATAATTGCAGTTATTCAACGTTCCTACCGCTTCCCGAGACTGCGAAGGTATTGCGGATCTGGCTTTACGGAGACAATTCCGGGCATTGTTTTATCCTTCGCCTGCTGGATGAGGGAGGACAAACATTTCAATACTGGGGCGTGCCCATCAACTGGAGGGGCTGGAAGCAAGTTCAGTTTAAGCTGGGAGCGCCTCTGCAAGGTTATTGGGGAGGCGCCAATGACGGCGTGATGCATGGCAAGCTTAGCATTCCTTGTTTTTTAATCGAATCCCGACCCCAAACCGCGGTAACTAAAGGAAAAATATATATCGGCGGCGTCAGCGTCATTGCGGATCAGAAAAAGCCCGAGCTGGAATTGCCCTTTACCAGCGTAAACTGGCAAAGCGGCGGGCAGAACCACGGGCCTGAGGCGGCAAATAGGTTGGTCTCCAGCCCGCTGAAGG
>DIPB01000053.1:0-316 GCA_002426275.1 Firmicutes bacterium UBA5499 | reverse complement strand
TTGGTCTCCAGCCCGCTGAAGGTCGGCGAGCAATCTCTGGAACTGGCATATGATTTCCTCAAGGCGGAAGAGGAGCCGAATTACTGCGCTTATTCAACTTTCTTACCGCTCCCTGAGCCAGCGGATCTGGTGAAGATCTGGCTCTACGGCGACAGTTCCGGCCATCGTTTTATCCTTCGTCTGAGCGATGCGGAGGGGCAAATATTTCAGTACGGGGGCGTTCCCATCAATTGGAAAGGGTGGAAGCTAATTGAGTTTAAGCTGGGAGCGGCAGCCGATCATTGGGGAGGCGTCGACGACGGCGTGATGCATGGCA
>DIPB01000113.1:2483-2919 GCA_002426275.1 Firmicutes bacterium UBA5499 | reverse complement strand
ACCATTTTAATCGGCGAACTGGCGAAAATCCTCAAAGGCAACGGTATCGAAATCGGCCAGAACCGCCTGTTTGAAAGGCTCCGCCAGGACGGCTTCCTTATCAAGCGCAAAGGCACCGACTACAACGCGCCGACCCAAAAGGCCATGGAACTCGGTCTTTTCAAAGTAAAAAAAACCGCCATTACCCATTCGGATGGTCATGTCACCATCAGCAAGACCACCAAAGTTACTGGCAAAGGGCAGCAGTATTTTGTCAACTACTTTCTCGGGGGAGGGGCGGATAGGGATGGACGGGCGTAACAGCGGGGGCTGCCCGGAACATATAGCCGCTCTTTCTTCGGACGGTGCGGCGCGAAAGGAAAAACGGTACCGTCCGCTGGTTTACATCTGCTCTCCTTTTGCCGGTGACACTGAACACAACATCATCCGTGCATTG
>DIPB01000113.1:0-2221 GCA_002426275.1 Firmicutes bacterium UBA5499 | reverse complement strand
ATGGCCCGGGAAATCAGCAAAGCGAAAAAGCAGGGCATCCCCATTCGGCACTTTACTGAGAAATGCGAGGAGGTGCAGGGAACGTGAAGATAGCGGTCGGCAACAGCCGCATGGATAAGAAGTGGAAAAACAGGGACATCTCATGGGAAAACTTTCTCTCCCGGGTCAGCACGACGATCCGCACCACCGAAACGGTATCGGAATTCCGCAAGATGAGCCGCGCGCAGCAGGATTCCATCAAAGATGTGGGCGGCTTCGTGGGCGGCGCTCTGCGCAAGGGCAAACGCAGGAACGGTTATGTCCTTTGCCGCTCCCTGCTCACCTTGGATATGGACTATGCCAGGCCAGGAATTTGGGATGAAATTAATATGCTCTACGATTTCAAGTGCTGCGTTTACTCCACTCACAAACACACGCCGGATGCACCGCGCCTGCGGCTTGTTATTCCCCTGTCCCGCGAGGTAAGCGAGGACGAGTACCCCGCTCTTGGTCGCATGGTAGCCAAGGAAATCGGTATCGACTTGTTTGATGACACGACTTATGAGCCATCACGGCTTATGTATTGGCCGTCAACGCCATCTGACGGTGAGTTTGTGTTCCAAGAAAAAGAAGGCGAACTGCTCAACCCCGATATATATCTCGAAAAATACACTGACTGGCGGGATACTTCCTTGTGGCCTGTATCCTCGCGCCAGTCAGAAGTGGTTCGTAGCCAAATTACCCAGCAAGCCGATCCGCTCACCAAGGAAGGTGCAGTCGGTGCGTTCTGCCGGGCTTACTCGATTGAGGATGCAATTGAGACTTTTTTATCCGACGTCTATGAGCGCAGCGCGATGAATGGGCGTTACGACTATATCCCTGCTGATTCTTCAGCGGGACTGGTCATATACGATGGTAAATTCGCCTACAGCCATCACGCTACCGATCCGGCCTGCGGCAGGCTGCTGAATGCCTTTGATCTGGTGCGAATACACCGCTTCCGCGACCTCGACGACAAGACCGCTTTGGATACCCCTCCGGGAAAGCTGCCCTCCTTTAGGGCCATGACGGAACTAGCCATAAAGGATGAACGGGTCAAGGAGCAGTTGGCTGAAGAACGTAAAGCCCAGGCGGAGAACGAGTTTAGGGATGCGGATTGGCAGAAGGCCCTGGAACTTGAAAAGACCGGTGCTGTTAAAGACAGTTTCGGAAACTATCTTCTGATATTAAACAATGACCCTAATTTGAGCGGTATCGTTTTTAACCAACTGCGGGACGGTGTGGATGTTCGTGGGGAAATACCCTGGCAAAGGTTCAAACCTGGCTGGAGCGAAACGGACGCGGCGAAACTTTATGAATATCTGCAAAATCATTATGGCATCTACTCACCGACTAAGACGAATAATGCCGTTATGGCAGCAGCAGCTGCCCGACAATTCCATCCGATACGTGAGTATCTTAACACACTTCCTACCTGGGACGGCATTAAAAGAGTCGAAACGCTTCTGATTGATTACTTTGGTGCAGAAGATACCCCGTACACCAGGGCTGTTACCAGAAAGACTTTTGCGGCGGCAGTCGCCCGCATTTATCAGCCAGGGATTAAGTTTGACTACATGCTGGTCATTAATGGGGCGACTGGACTTGGAAAATCCACGTTCTTTGGCAAGCTGGCCGGAGAGTGGTTTTCCGACAGCCTGACCTTTGCTGACATGGGAAAAGGCAAGGATGCTCCTGAAAAGATACAGGGGTTCTGGATTATAGAAATCCCCGAACTTGCTGGTATCCGGAAAACTGACGTTAACAACGTAAAAGCATTTTTATCCCGTTGTGATGATAACTATCGTGCCAGCTACGGACATGTAACTGAAAGCCATCCTCGTCAATGTATTATTGTGGGCAGCACCAACAGCGAAAGTGCCGGTTTTCTTCGTGATGTGACCGGCAACCGCCGCTTCTGGCCAGTCCGTGTAAGCGGTAAAAATGCCAGGCGTGGTTGGGATATCACAGATGATGATGTTCTTCAGATTTGGGCCGAGGCCAAGCTGATATGGAACAACGGTGAGAAGCTCTACCTTGAGGGAGCCGATGCGGAGGCGGCGGTCAGTGAGCAGGCAGACGCCATGGAATCTGATGAACGTGAAGGCTTGGTACGCGAGTATCTCGACATGCTTCTGCCGGAGAACTGGGACACTTTGGATGTATACCGAAGACGTGATTATTTCCGGGATCAGAATGACCC
>DIPB01000196.1:14188-18943 GCA_002426275.1 Firmicutes bacterium UBA5499 | reverse complement strand
ACCAGCTTTGTCCGGGAGCGTAAACAATTTATCCCAGGCACTGCGAGGCCTGACTGCACAAAAAGCCATTTAACAGTCCGCCGGACGGTGAGGCTAAATTTTTTCATCAGACAGACCTACAGTTACTTGACGCGACCCGGCCTCCCGGAAAGCTTGACACCTTTTGGACGCTATAGTAAGATCAAAAGAAAAAACTAATTTGGAAGGAAGGGGTTGTAGTGACGAAGCGCACTCAATCTTCCTCGGGTTCCATACAAATTATCATCTTTATAATGATCTGCCTTATTATTGGTTCCGCTTTCGGACTTCTGATGGCAAGCATCAAAAATGCGCCAGCTCTTGACGATATCTCCTTTGATCCCAAAATGGCCACCGTGGTTTACGATACCAACGGTAAGGTGATAACTCGTTTTTACGTGGAAAACCGCACGCCGGTACCATTGAATAAAATCTCTCCCGTCATGCAGCAGGCCATCGTGGCCATAGAAGACGCTCGCTTTTACGAACACAGAGGGGTAGACGCCAAGGCAATCCTCCGCGCTTTAGTAGCTGACATCCGTCACCTGGAGATGGCCCAGGGCGGAAGCACCATCACCCAACAGCTGGCCCGCAATGCTTTCCTTACCCAGGATAAAACATTCGCCCGTAAGTTTTCAGAGGCCATCTGGGCTGTGCAAATCGAACGGAAATACACTAAGGACGAAATCCTTGAAAAGTATCTGAACCAAATTTACTTTGGCCACGGCGCTTATGGAATCGAAGCTGCCAGCCAACTTTATTTCAATAAACCGGCCAGCCAATTGAAATTGCAGGAAGCCGCGCTCCTAGCGGGACTCCCCAAAAGTCCGTATTACTATTCTCCCCATGTGGACAAACAGGCCGCGCTGCGGAGAAGAAACACGGTGCTGGCCGAAATGGCGGAGGCAGGCTATATCACTCAAGAGGAAAAAACTGAAGCCCAAAGCTCACCAATTGAAGTCGTGCCCCTTAAAGACCAGCACAAAAAAGTTAACGCGCCATATTTTTCCGATTACGTCTTAAATTACCTCCTGGAGCAATACGACCAAAGCATTGTCTTCGGCGGCGGGCTTAAGGTATACACGACTTTAGATCTCTCCTGGCAGCAGGCTGCCGAAGACGCTCTCTTGAAAAATCTGCCCTCCGGCCCTGTGGACGGCAACGGACTCAAACAGCCCCAAGGCGCGCTGGTGGCATTGGATCCGCGCACAGGCGCAATCCGGGCGATGGTCGGCGGCAGAGGAACTGATAAATTCAACCGGGCAACGCAAGCCAGGCGGCAGCCTGGTTCTGCGTTCAAACCTTTTGTCTACGCGGCTGCCATCGCTGACGGCTATACCCCTTCGTCCGTGTTTCTAGACCAGCCGGTGGCTTACACAACTTCCGACGGCAAACGTTGGTCTCCCAGCAATTACGACGGCAAATATCACGGCGCCATGACCCTGAGGGAAGCTCTGGAAAAATCCGTGAACACCGTTGCCGTCCAACTGTTGGAACAAGTGGGCGTGGAGAAGGTGATCGATTACGCCAAGCGCATGGGAATCACCTCCTTGGTTGAGAAAGGCTGGCCCAGCGATCGCAATCTCTCTTTAGCTTTAGGAGGTTTGACCCGTGGGGTAACTCCCCTGGAACTCGCCTCAGCTTATTCTGTTTTCGCAAATAGCGGCGTGCGCACTTGGCCCATGTGCATCACCAGGATCGAGGATCGCAACGGAAATGTCTTGGAAAGCAACGCTCCCAGAGAACAACAAGTTATCTCCAAAGAAGTCAGCTCGGTCATGAACAATCTCTTAGCCGGCGTTGTCAGCAGGGGAACCGGAAGGTCGGCAAACATTGGCCGGACTGCGGCCGGAAAAACCGGCACCACCAATGACCATACCAATGTCTGGTACGTCGGCTATACTCCAGACCTTGTGGCCGCGGTCTGGATCGGCAACGACAGCCAAAGCAAGCCTCTGATCTTCCGCGGCGGCACCGTAGGCAGCTCTGTCCCAGCCAGAATTTGGGCTCTTTTTGCCAGAAAAGCCCTGGCTGGAACGCAGCCCGTGAGGTTTGCAAAGCCAGCTTCCTCCACTGAGACAGTGACCATCTGCGTGGAAAGCGGCAAACTGGCAACCGCAAACTGCCCCGAGACTCGTGAAGAAACCTTCTTCCAGGGCCAGGCGCCGACAGAAACTTGCCCGCTGCACAGGGAGGACTCGCCGCTAAACCAACAGCCGACAGATACTACTCTGCCTCCTGAGGAGGAAGAGGCGCCTCCTGCAGACAGCAGGCCCGTCTATACAGACCCGATCGTTCCATCTCCGGCGGAAAAACCAACCGCACAGGAGAAGGAACCTACGGCGATTCCAAAGCAGGGAACAAAACCGACCGGCTCGGCGCAAGCGAAAGCTAAAGGCGAATAACTGCGGCTGACTGCAAACTAACGGCCAAGAGCAATTTCACTCTTGGCCGTTAGCGTCAGCTCTGCTGAGCTCAAAAAAGACTCAACAACAGCAGGGGCGGCGCCACAAACAGCAAATTCCTCAGCGAAGTCCTTTTCAAGTCCGACACCTGGGCTTCCAGTTTCTGAAGCTTCAGCTCAGGATTTTGCTGCCAGCTTACTATCTGTTGACTCTGCAGCTCAAGCTCCCGCTTCAGATATTCCAGACTCTTCTCCAGCTTTTGCAGCTGAGCCGTACTTTCCTGTTGACTGTTCTCCAATTTCACTACTTGCTGCTGCGCAACGAGCAATTGTTCCTTCAGCTGGGCAAGCTCCTCCTGGGTTGCAGTCAGACGACTGTCAAATTCAGCCTGCTGTTTTGGCACATCCACAGAAAGCCGCCGCATTGTTGCTTCTAAATCTTCTTCAGCAAAGGCCAAACTGCTGGCAAGCAAAGAAAATAAAACCAAGAAGCCGATTTTCAAGCGCATTATCATTAACCTCCTATTTCTCTACCGCGAACTATGACTCCGGCGCCATATTTTTCCTTTAGCTTGTCCATCGCCGCAAGCAGTTTATCCTGTCGTGGTCTTTCAAACAGCGACAGCTGTCTGGAAGTCACAAGATTTGAGGCAGTAACTCCTAGAAGGCGAAAACTGCTTTTGATTGGAAGCCGCTCTAAAAGCTCCCAGGCAGTAGTGAAAATCAGATCGTCATTCTGCGTGGGAGCGGAGAGCGTACGGCTGCGAGTTAGCGTTCTAAAATCTCCATAACGGGCCTTAAGAGTAATGGTACAAGCGTGCAAGCCTTCTGCTCTTAGCCTGCCGCCGACTTTGGCAGCCAGACGCGCCAGATGAGCTTTGGCCTCCGGAGCCGACAAATCTTTCGGAAAAGTTTGCTCCTGCCCCATAGATTTCACTTCCCTGTCCGCCTGTACGGGCCTGGTGTCATGACCGCTTGCCAGTTCCCAGAGGACTTTGCCCTGCCTGCCGAATAAAGTCGCCAGCTTCTCAGGCGGAGCCAGGGCGATATCTCCCGCTGTAGCAAAACCGTAAGCTTTGAGTTTCTCACAGGTAGCCGGACCCACTCCCCACAGCTTATCCACGGGCAAAGCGCGCAAAAAATCATCTACCGCCCGCGGCTGAACTATGGTAAGGCCGCAAGGTTTGTGCCATTCTGAGGCAAGCTTAGCTAAAAATTTATTGGGCGCTATTCCCACCGAGGCGGTAAGGGAAACCGCAAGGTAAATGGAGGCTTGGAGCTTACCTCCCAGCTCGGCTAGCGAGCCATAGAAATGCGTAGTTCCGGTGAGATCTAAGTAAGCTTCGTCCACAGAGGCAGCTTCCACAATGGGCGTGAAGCTGTCGAAGACAGAAAATATCTGCCGCGAGACATCATGGTAACGCTTCATGCTGCTGGGTAAAAAAACTCCTTGCGGACACAGCTTTTTGGCCTTGCTCATGGGCATGGCGGAGTGAATCCCGTACTTTCTGGCCTCATAGGAACAAGTTGAGACCACCCCCCGCCCTCCCAGTCCCCCCACAATTACGGGTTTGCCTTTCAAGCGCGGGTTATCTCTTTGCTCTATAGAGGCGAAAAACGCATCCATATCCACATGGGCAATTACGCGCATGTCAAAAGCGCTCCCAATGCAGGACTTCGGAGAGGGGACGCTTCTCCTTTTCAGATTTTTGGTCAGGATAACCCAAAGCGACCAAAGAAACCAATTTGAAGGCTGGCGGCGTCGCCAATATGTTGGCAATCTCTCCGGCGTAGTCTTTTTTGTCGCCTGCCACCCAACACGAGCCTACGGCGAGGCTATGTGCCGCAAGGAGGATATTCTCCGTGGCCGCGGCGCCGTCTTCCAGATAATATTTGCTCTCCCGGCAAAAAACCGCAATCACAGCCGCGGCTTCAGCCAGAAACTTGCCGTGATCGGTGGCTTCTGCGATTCTCCTCTTTAATTGAGGCTCTGTCACAACCACAAATTCCCACGGCTGCTCATTGCGGGCAGTGGCGGCAAGCCTGCCTGCGTCCACGATCGTCTCCAATTGTTCCTTGCCAATGGGCAGAGTCTGATACTTCCGCACGCTTCTTCTAGTTTTCAACGCCTCAATTGCATCCATAATGCACTCTCCCCTCTTTGCTCATTTTCCGCAAAAACTCGGCGCACTGAGCCATGCTCCCTCTCCAGTGAGAAAAGATCGCATCCCCGCTCCGGTGAATCAACATTTCATCGACCAGAAAAGTCTTCATGCCGACTTTGGCGGAAACTAAATCCTCCTGCACGTCGTTGCCCACCATCAACGTTTCCT
>DIPB01000196.1:11941-14053 GCA_002426275.1 Firmicutes bacterium UBA5499 | reverse complement strand
TCCTGAGGAGAAACACCAAGCTGCCGCGCGATCTCAAGGTAATAATGAAGATTGGGCTTCGCCCAGTGCATATTCTCGTAACTTGTGATCAAGGCATAGGGAAAATCGGCAATCCCGGCCCAGCGCATGCGCTCCAAAATCGCGCTGCGGGGAAAAACCGGATTGGTCGCAACGACTACGCGCTCCGTGCAGGCGAAGGCTGCGGACACAGCCTCCCTGGCTGCCGGATTAGGCGTCAGGCCAGCTTTCAATTTAGGAAAATCTTCGCGATAAAATTCATCAATCAAACGTTCCAGCTCCCGCCTATCCCGGGAGAGGCCGGGGAAAAAATCGGCGTCAAATACTTCCCTATTGGTGCGGGAGCCGTCGCTTTCGATCATTTTCTGCGTTGAAGACAACAGCTTCCCAGAGAAGGCCACGGGATCCAGCCGTACTTTCGAAGCCAGCGCCTGCAAATAGCCGGATAAAAATTTGTCTATCTCCAGCGGCAAAAGCGTACCGTCCAAATCAAATAAAATAGCCTCAAACACCTGGCGAAACTCACTCCTCACCTACCAAGTTAGCGAATACTGCGGAAGATAACTGCTGGCGAGCTTCCTGATGGCATCGCGCAGCGCTTCTCGTCTGACTGTGGGAAGCTGCCTTCTGTCGGTTCCGGAGAGGGCGGAGAAAGGAGGCAGATACTCGCTTTCCCCCGGCCAAGACAGTCGATTGGTTTTAAGCCTGCTAGAGCTGCCTGTGGCCTGACGTGAGAATAGCACTTTCCGATCTTTTGAAATCAATTGCATGGAAAGCACAACTTCCACATTGGTCTCTTGGCGCAGCTCCCAACGGTATAAATCCTTTTCTTTGTCAAGGAGCACCCTCCTGGGCGGCTCCAAATACACATCTTCAAAATAATAGGTCACAGCGCCCATGAGCAGCGTATCGGCCCCCAGCCGAGCAGCCACTTTACCCGCATCTCCCTCCTGAGCCGTCCGGGAACTAAATTCAGGATCCCCAAAATTGGGAATGAGCAACTCCAACCCTTGCAGCTTAGATAATTCGTCTGCCAAAAGAGAGGTGGCCTCCACCGCGATGCCAAAATCAGACGTCAAGTTATCAAATTCCAGGAGAGCGACCGTTCCCATTTTGCGAAGATCGACCTTGGGTTCTTCAACTACTTGTTTGCAGCCCGTAAGAAAAAACGCCGCCGCTAACAGCGAGAACGCCCAGCAGATCCTCTTGGTCATGGCAAGCCCCCCCTTTCCTTCTTTATACAGCTTAATTCGACAAAGAAGGGAAAAATTCCTCTTAGAGATATTTTTGCTCCGCTTCCACTTTCAAAGGCACCATATATTCGGCAAGCAACTTCTGCGCGGCTTGCAAATTGGCTTGAGGAAGAACAAAGCAGACTTTCACCTCGGATTGATAGTCAATATTCTCAATTTTGGCTCCCAGCTTTTCCAGCTGATAGCGAACAGGCTCCCAAAGGTGATAAGAAAGGGTGAGCCGGGCGCGCGAAGACAAAAGCAGCCGTTTGCTTCCGGAGGCAGCCAAAACTTCCCGTGCCGCCTGGCTGTATGCGCGCACCAAACCGGGCGCTCCCAAAAGGATGCCTCCGAAATAGCGGATCACCACCACCAGAGTATTGGTGAGCTCCTGAAGACGGATGACAGTTAAAACCGGTTTGCCGGCAGTGCCTCCCGGTTCCCCGTCGTCGCTGAATCTGACAAGCTCTCCTGCCGCTCCCAGCGCGTAAGCGTAAACATAGTGAGTCGCTCCCGGAAACAGCAGCTTGCTTTCCGCCAAATCTCGTTCCGCCTCAGCCTTGGATGTGATAGGCCAGGCCAAACCGATAAAGCGCGATTTTTTCAGTACCACTTCCCGCTGAGCAAACCCGTCCACTGTGAAAATTTCTTTTTCCATGAAAACTTTACTGCTTTCCCCACAGCCTGGCCAACTCCGCAACCACGGCTGCGGCTTTTTCCAACCATTCAACCACCAGCCATTCGGTTCGACTATGGAAGTTTACCCCGCCTGTGAACAAATTCGGGCAAGCCAGACCGGCTTCCGCCAGCTTGGCACCATCCGTGCCGCCGCGAATGGGACTCTCTTTCGGCTCCACCCCAA
>DIPB01000196.1:8340-11859 GCA_002426275.1 Firmicutes bacterium UBA5499 | reverse complement strand
GCTCTCCATGGCTTGCCTGGCAAGGGCCAGCACCTGAGGCTGCGCGCTGATAACCTCTTTCATGTTCAGGTAGCCGCCGGTCTGTTCGATCCGGTAACTTCCAGGCTCTGCGATAATGCCGGCTAATAGATTCTGCACCGCCTGGCATTTACTGTCCAGACCTTGACGGGTAAAATCACGCACGATCACTTCAAGCACCGCCTCTTCCACATCTCCCCTGATGCCATCCACATGAATGAAACCGGCGCGATCGCATGTCGTCTCAGGCAAGGCGGCAGCCGGCAGGCTGCTGCAAAAAACGCCGGCCAGGCGCACGGCGTTAACCAGCTTGCCGAAGGCATCCCCAGGATGAATGCTTTTGCCCTCAATGGTGATCCGCAGATTCCGGGCGTAAAAATTCTCCCATTCCAGCTGGCCCAAAGGGCCTCCGTCCACAGTATAGGCCACTTGAGCGCCGAAGCTTTCCAGATCCAGGCTCTGAGTTCCTCTGCCCAACTCTTCATCCGGAGTAAAGGCGATCCTCACTTGGGCGTGACGTGCTGCAGGCTCCGCCAGCAGCTGTGCCGCCGCGGTCATGATGGCCGCAATCCCTGCTTTATCGTCCGCGCCAAGCAACGTGCTGCCGTCCGAGGTGATGATCCTGCAATCCATCGCCTGCCGCAGCAAAGGATGATCGATCTGGCCGTAGGGAAGAGCAATGACACCGCCATGATAATGGTGGAGCAGCGGTTTCACCGGGCCGCCGGGAGCCTGCGGGCTAGTGTCCAGATGCGCTAAAAAGCCCACCGTTCTCCCGACGCCTGGAATCGTGGCCAGCACGACTCCCTCCGCCGTTACCTCCACAGCGGCTGCGCCCAGCGCCCGCAGCTGGCCGGCCAGGGTCTGGGCCAGCTGCAGTTGCCCGGCGGAACTTGGACTCCGTTCAGAGTCGGCTCGCGATTGCGTGTCAATCTGTACGTACTCGAAAAAACGTTGCGCCGCACTTGGCAAATCTTTCATGTAATCACCCTTTGAATTTTTCGCGGACAGAAGGGGAAACTCCTGCCTAATGCATGAATTTCCCCTTACCCTGGGGCTTGAACCTCAAGGTGCGCTCCTTGAGAGTTTGTTTGGGCATGATCATCGTTAGCTGTCCGCGGTCCATGGTGACTTCAACACTCTGTGGATCGATTTTTTCCGGAAAGCTGATGGTGCGAATGAAGGCGCTCCTCGTTTTGGCCTGACGCCAAGACCCATCATCACAGCGGCTTTCCTCAGCAGAAGTATCGCCCCTCACCGTAACGCCGTCCGGCTTGACGGTGATTTCCAAATCTTCGGGTCTGAAACCGCTCACGGTTGCCTTCACAAGCAAATAATCGCCGTGGTTGGAGAGCTCAAAGACAGGATCCCGGATCTGGAAAGCAGGCAGCCTGGCCTCTTGCAGCTCTTTCTCTTCCATGTCCATACCTCCTTTGCCATAGCTTAACCCGCCCATGGCCTCCTATGCCAAAAAGCAGGCGGTCGGCATAAAATAAAAAGAAGGAGGTGAACTTATGCTGAAGCCACAAGGGTTGAAAAGAGGGGCTAAAATCGGCGTGATCGCCCCTGCCAGTCCTCCTGCGCCCTCTGCTGTGGAAGCCGGCTGCGAATATCTCAAAGAGCGCGGTTTTGAAGTGACCATCGGCAAATCGAACTATGGCCGCTTTCGCTCCTACCTGGCGGCGCCGGACCGAACAAGGAGCCGAGACTTGCTGGAGATGTTTCAAGATGCCACTGTAGACGCGATTTTCTGCGCCCGGGGAGGTTACGGCTGCCTGCGGCTGCTCCCTGCGCCGCTTCCGGAGACCCCAAAAATCTTCTTGGGTTATAGCGATATCACCACGCTCCATTTAGCTTTAAACCAAAAAATGGTCACCTTTCATGGACCTATGGTGGCCTCTAACTTTGGAGAGCTGGATCCTTTCACAGAAGAAAACCTCTGGCAGATGCTGACAAAGCCCATGCTCTGCGCGCTTCCCCACCCGGATAGTCTTCCCCCTCCCCTAACCATCTACCCCGGCAGCTGCGAGGGCGTCTTGTGCGGCGGGAATCTCTCCTTGGTGACTGCATCTTTAGGGACTGCGTACGAGCTGGACACGAGAGGGAAAATTCTCTTATTGGAGGAAGTGGACGAAGAGACATACAAGGTGGACAGGATGCTGCGGCAGCTGTCTTTAGCCGGCAAACTTCAGTCTGCCAGCGGCATCATCTTCGGTTATTCTCCTTCAATTGCACCCCAAAGGGAATTTTTGGAGCTGCTGGAAGAACTGGCAGCGTTAAAAAAGCCCGTGCTCTATGGCCTGGCCTTTGGTCACGGCACGCCAAAACTGACAATTCCCTTGGGAGTGCATGCACGGTTGAATTCTTCGGCAGGTCTGCTGACGCTTCTGGAATCGCCCCTAATTTAGAAATCCACTCTCCTGTCAAGGAGCCAGCCGGCAAACGCGGCCGCAAGAAGGCTGCAAAGAAAGAATAAGACTGTAAACCAAGGATTGAAAGACCGTCCAAAAGAAAATTCGACCTGCGGCAAGAGCCTCAACAGCGGCTCCAGCCACGTTGTGACTGTGCCTACCACATAGAAAACCAAAACGAAACCGCCGGCGGAAACCAAGCCGTGCCAGCGCGGAGCCAGCTGCCCCAGCACAAACGCCAATTGGCTGAAACCCAGCAAAGAAAAGGTGAACAACAGGTATTGCAGGTAGATTTTACTGCCGTCATCCATCAGCAGGCGCCGCAGTTCTTCGGCGCTGATCCCACCCAAGGGCGCCCTGTGGAAAACGGTCACCAAAAGCAGCCCCCCCAAAATGGCGCTGAGGAGACTGAAGACGACGAAGGCCAAAGCAGTCGCGCCGCCTTTGGCCGAGAGCACCTGCCAGCCCCGGACGGGAAAAGAAAATAGCAGGCAATTCGTTCGCTCCTGCCACTCCTCCCGCAAGCTCTGCCAATGGCTCCAGCAAGCCCAGAGCACCAAGGGGAAAATCAAGGCCGCAGCCGGCAGCACTAGGGCCTCGCCGGGGTGAGCCACCTTGGCCAAAAGCCTGAAAGAATACCCGAAGAGGCCCGCGATGATCAGAAGCGTCAGCAGATTGGCAGTGCGCCTTTTACGTAATTCATGCTCCAGCAGAACGATTGTATACATTTGGACACCCCCTTTTAATAAATTTGCGCGAAAAGGTCTTCGATGGAACAATTATGCTCCTGCCGCAATTGGTCAGCCTCCCCCGCCAGAATCAAGCGTCCATCCTGCAAAAAGAGCACTTGATCGAACGTGGACTCGCTTTCCAAAACCTGATGCGTGGACAGCAGAATCGTCTGCTGGCCAGGCCTGTAAGTTTCCACCAGCGCGGTGAGAATTTTTTTCCGCGACTGGGGATCAATGCCGGAAAAAGGCTCATCCAAAAGCAGCACGGATGCGGATCTGGCCAATGCCAAAGCCAATTTGAGTCTGGCCTGCATGCCCTTGGACAGGGAACCCACCTTTTTGTCCCGTTCAAGCTGCAA
>DIPB01000196.1:4176-8258 GCA_002426275.1 Firmicutes bacterium UBA5499 | reverse complement strand
AGCAACTCTGCCAGCAGTTTGTGCGCCAGATCCGGATCCAAATCCGCAAAAAATTTCCCGCAGAACAGCACTGTCTCTTCCACAGTCTGCCAGCGGTAGAGGTGATTGAATTCGGGCACGTACGCAACCTTGCCTTTAGTTTCCGCTCCCGCTTGCCGTCCCAAAACAATCGCCTTTCCCGCCGTGGGATGGCTGAGCCCTGCGAAAAGCTTCAGCAAAGTCGATTTGCCGCTGCCGTTTGGCCCCAGCAAGGCCACGATTTTTCCCTGCGGAATCTTTACGGATAAATCAGTTAGCGCCTGGACCTTGCCGTATCTTTTGCTAAGCCCTTCAGCTGCCAGAACGTATTCCATTCTCTTCTCCTCCTTTTGCTGAAAACTCCCGAGCCTTGATCAGAGCCTCTTCCGCGCTGAAACCCAATCCGGACATTTCCGCGAAGAAGCTGCCCAGCACCTGCCGGACTTTTTCCTGCTTCAATGCTTGCAGGACGTTTTCCTGTTCGCTGACAAACGTCCCCTGCCCCCTGCGGGTGAAAACAATCCCCAGCCGCTCAAGTTCCCTGTAAGCTCTGGCGATGGTATTGGGATTGACCTGAAAGTCTCCCGCCAGCTCACGCACTGAAGGAAGCTGCTGTCCGGGTCTGAGCCTGCCGGAGATTATGCGGGAACTAATCTCATCCATCAGTTGCTGGTAAATTGGGATTGTCAGATCAATCTGCGGCACTTTGAAGCCTCCTTGTATTAGTGATTTAGTACAATAGTATTCTATAACAGTTTCTCCCTTCTGTCAATGCGCCGAGGAAAAAATTTCTCTCTTGGAGACAATAAAAACCATGCTTTAAAATCATCCTTGACATTTGACCGCGCTTGCGACCGTACGGGGGAAGGGTCATTGTAGCGCTTCCGGCATCATGGCTAGCGGCGGGCACTCTTCCCACGTCGCCTCCGGAGAGGTCTTGACAGAAGCGACGAACAGCGCTATAATATATTAATCATATCTATTTAATATGTTTTAGGAGGGCGTTTGAAATGAAAAACTTGCAAAATCATGAAGTGAACGGATCTATGATGATCATGCGCTTGATGCGCGACTTTCAGCCATAGAGCTATGCTCTCTGTTCGGGTAATACTGCTTGGATGAACATTCAGCCTGAACAAAGGCTGTTTTTTTATATCCGTGAATTTACGAAGGGGGAATTTTCAGTGAAAAACAGATTATTTGCCGGCATCTTATTCATCATTCTGGGGGTTCTCATCGCTTTCGGGCCGAGAACGATTTTTCCCGTTTGCGGCGTCCGCGCAAATGTGAGCACAGAGACGGACTGTAAGGATCCCACAGATGAAGAATGTCTCCAAACTGCCTCGCCCACCGAACATCCTGCGGCTGCCAAGGATCATCCCTCCTCTCCGGCTAAAGTCATGAAATGCCATCGCACTGCGCGGGCAGAGCTTGGAGTGGGACTGCTGATTTCAATTCTCGGCGCCTTGCTGCTCGTCTTTGCGTCTAAACAGCTTAGAGGCTGGCTGAGCTTGCTCATTACCCTCAGCGGAATACTGGCGCTGCTGATTCCCACTGCGCTGATCGGCGTCTGCGGCGGCGCGCATATGATCTGCCGCACGCTAGCGCTGCCGGCGTTGAGCGTAATCAGCAGCATCGTTATCATCGCGTCGCTCATAAACGCAAGCTACTTATTTAAATCCGCTAAGGGAGGGAATATTCCTCATGAAACGGGAACCCCTCTCAGTTAATCAACTTTCAATAGACAATCTGAAACGCAAGCCGTTTCGCACGGCCAGCCTGGTGATAACTGTGGCGATTTTGGCTTTCATCCTCTTCGGAGGCTCTCTGCTGTCCGTCAATCTGAAGAACGGACTGAACAATGTCAAAGCGCGGTTCGGCGCGGATCTGATCGCAGTTCCCGTCGATTCCCAGCAAAACATGGGGGCCATTCTCCTGAAAGGGGAGCCGGACTATTTCTATTTCGAAAAATCCGTGGCCGACAAGATCGCCAAAGTCGACGGAGTGGCGCGGATCACGCCGCAGTTTTTCCTGGCATCTCTGGGAACGGCTTGTTGCTCTCAGGCCGTGCAGATCATCGGTTTCGATCCGAAGAGCGATTTCGTCATCCGGCCATGGCTCACCAAAATATACGAAAAGCAACTCCGCGACGGCGAGCTGATCGCCGGCAGCGCCGTGACGCCGGAACCGGATCAGACCATAAAGCTTTATGAGACTTCATACCCTGTCGTGGCTCAGCTGGAAAAGACTGGAACCGGCTTGGATAACTCAGTTTTTGGCAATATGAATACCATCCGCGCTTTATTCGCCGGGGCGAAAAAAATCGGGCTCCAGTTTCTTTCCAGCACAGATCCGGATCACTCGATTTCTACCGTCTTGATCAAAACTGCTGACGGCTATGACGCCAACCTTGTGGCGCGCAATATCATCTCCAAGCTGGACGGCATTAGGATCATCAAAACCCAAGGTGTGATCACCGGAATCGCAGAAAATCTGGGATCGCTCATCGCCATCATTTACGTTCTAATCGCCGTGCTTTGGATCCTGGCGGTTGGGATTTTGACAGTTGTGTTTTCCATCACCGTAAATGAGCGGAAAAAAGAGTTCGCGGTGTTGCGAATCCTGGGAGCCACGAGGAAAAAGCTGGCCGCCATCATTTTAGGCGAATCTTTTCTGATCAGCGCCTCCGGAGGCGTCATCGGCATTGCCGCAGCCTCGGCCATTGTTTTTCCCTTCAGCGTCTACATCGGTGATCAACTGGGGCTTCCCTATCTTCAGCCGCAGGTCGGCGTCGTTTTGGGAGTACTGGCGCTCAGCCTCAGCCTGTCTTCTCTTGTGGGGCCTTTGGCTTCCGCTTACGCCGCGTTTAAAATCAGCAAGGCGGAAACTTATCTTACCATGCGGGAGGGCGAATAGCGATGTTCTTAGAAGTGAAAGGCCTGACCAAAGAATACAAAAGAAACGATTCCGTCTTCGCAGCCGTAGCTGGCGTGAATCTGTCGGTCTCGCCGGCTGATTTCATCAGCATCACCGGACGGTCTGGCAGCGGAAAAAGTACCCTTCTGAATATGATTGCGGGATTATTGACGCCGACTTCCGGCAGCATTGAGATCGACGGGCAGGACATCTCAGCTCTGAGCGACAAAGAGGCATCCTTGGTCCGAAATTCCAAAATCGGCTACATCCCGCAAGGGCAAAGCGTCTTGGCAAACTTTACCGTTTTGGATAACGTCAGGCTGCCGTTTTATCTTTTCAAACGTCAGGGCGATGCCACAGAAAAGGCGCTGTCTTTATTGGCTCAGGTGGGCATTCCCCATTTGTCCCTGTCTTACCCGCGCCAGCTTTCCGGCGGAGAATTGCGCCGGATCTCCATCGCCCGGGCGCTGATCAACAGCCCTTCCCTCCTGCTGGCCGACGAACCCACCAGCGATTTGGATCCCGAAACCTCAGCGGAAATCATGGCGCTCTTCCGCCGGATCTCCCAAAACGGAACCGCCGTGCTGTTGGTTACCCACCAACTGGAGACAACCTCTTACGGAAATTCTGTCTACACCATGGCTGACGGCATCTTGACTAAGCGATGATGAGCAAAACCTTTCTCCAGACAAACAGCCGCCGCGGCTACCGCCGCGGCTGTTTGTCTGTTTCCGTTATTGCAAAGCTATATGCTTCGTCTGGAATCGCGTCTCTGTCGATCTGCAAAATCGCGGTTTGATAGTTAATCACCTGGGAGACCATGGCGCCGGGCGCCGGCTTCTGGACAGCCAAATAAATCAAATACTCCCCAGGCGCTTTGCGGGAGACTCTTTTCACTTGCATTCTATAACCTAAAGTGGGAAATTGCCTGGTGACTGCGACTTGGATTTTATCGTTTACCTGGGAAATCAACACTTGCTGGCAGCCGGCAAATTCCGTGCGCGAGGAGATAAGCTTAAAGGGAACGCTGTTGTTTGCCAAAAACCCTTCCACCCTTTGCAGCAAGACCACGGCTTGACTCTGCGTCAAGGCAGCGGCTGGGGCAAAGAAGCGGGAAGAATATCCCGTAAGCAGCCCGGCAGCGGACC
>DIPB01000196.1:3071-4085 GCA_002426275.1 Firmicutes bacterium UBA5499 | reverse complement strand
AGGACAGAGCGAGCAGATAGTCCCTTTCCCGCGCCGGAAGGCGCTCCAAATCCGCAAACTGATCGGGCAGATCCCGTTCCAGACAAAGCAGTCCATTGTCCGCTAAGTTAACGCCGATGGCCAGACCGGCCTCTTTGCGGCTGAGAGACGGCGCCTCCGGCAGCGCTCTGGTTTCCTGAAAACCATAAACAAATAAAAGTCCCCACAGGGCGGCTTGAAAATCCTGGGCAGAGATGTTCCCGTTGGGGGAAAAGGCCTGATAATCATTCTGCGCTAGCGAAGGGAAATACTGCTCCATAAAACTCTCCTTGATCTCCCGCTCCGCCCAGTGCCCTTCCAGCTTTGGCACTGCCAAAGCTGACAAAGCAAAAGTCAGCAAAAAAAGCAGCGACAGTTTTAGCCTAGCCATTCCAAAGCCTCCTCTCTGCAAAGATGAACTTGTCTTCACTGCAGCTCCTGTGATAAGCTTATTCTCAAGGGGGGATTTCCGATGGAAAAAAGAGGGTTCTGTCTGTTTGCCAGCTTCTGGTCTGCCGTAGGCGCTCTGGCTCTTGGCCTGAGCTTTGGCTCCAACTGGCAGCTGGCTTTTGACCGCACGGTTACGCAAGCTGTGCAAGCGAGCTCATGGGACGGGTTCTATCGCTTCATCACCAACTTCGGCACCACAAAATGGCTGCTGATCTTCTCTGTTGCCTTTGCTCTGGCTTCTCTGCTCCGCAGAAAGTACGACGGTTTGCTGACTGGCGCTCTGACTCTGGGAACGTGGCTATTCAATATTGCCTTAAAAAACTTCTATGCCAGGCCAAGGCCTTTTGCGGCTGAAGAGACAGGCTTCAGCTTCCCAAGCGGCCACGCCATGGTGGGGGCGCTTTTCTACTTGTCTTTAATCCTGTCTCTGAGCCGGGGACTCGGAGGCGCCTGGAGGAGAGCTCTCCTTGCGGGCGGAATCCTGTTTGTGCTGTGGCTCGGTCTGAGCCGCGTTTATCTGGGAGTCCATTATCCCACGGATGTGCT
>DIPB01000196.1:2628-2940 GCA_002426275.1 Firmicutes bacterium UBA5499 | reverse complement strand
CCATTATCCCACGGATGTGCTGGCCGGACTGCTTTGGGCCTTGAGTTTGCTCTGCCTGCGGCAATACTTCGTCAAATGATTTCATCGGTATATTGGAACTCCACCTGCCCGATGAGCACTGTGTCGCCTTCTTTGATTCCCTTGCGCCTCAGTTCATCAATGATCCCCTGATTTTTAATGATGCGGTAAAAATAATGTAAGGCGTCGTCATCATAGATGTTGAACCTGCCCACCAGTTCCTCTACGCTCTCACCTTCAACATGCCAGTCTCCTTGCTCATCGCGCCAAACTGCCGGAGGCTCTGCTGCCGCC
>DIPB01000196.1:2039-2482 GCA_002426275.1 Firmicutes bacterium UBA5499 | reverse complement strand
TTTTGCTTGGGCAAGCTGCCCAGCAGGCTTGTGACGGCGAATAAAAGCTCCGGAATTCCGTGGCCGCTGACCGCGGAGAGCAAATAAAGTTTCCTCTCGTCCGCCTCCACAGCTTCCTGCAGCTGCGGCAGCTGTTCTGTCAAAGCAGTGTCCAGCTTATTGGCAACCACTATCTGCGGCCTGGCCGCCAGCTGCGAGCTGTACAGCGCCAGTTCCCGATTGATTTGTCTGTAGGCACTGACAGGATCGGGCTGGGAGATATCAACCACGTGGACCAAAAGCCTGGTTCGCTCTATGTGCCGCAAAAAATCGTGACCTAAACCGGCGCCGCTGTGCGCTCCTTCGATCAGGCCGGGAATATCTGCAACCACGAAAGTCTGACCTTGGTTATCTACGACTCCCAGATTTGGGACCACAGTTGTAAAAGGATAATCGGCAATTTT
>DIPB01000196.1:1490-1892 GCA_002426275.1 Firmicutes bacterium UBA5499 | reverse complement strand
GTAAAAGGATAATCGGCAATTTTAGGCCTGGCGTTGCTGATCCGGGAAAGCAGCGTGGATTTGCCGGCATTGGGAAGTCCAACCAATCCCACGTCTGCGATGAGCTTCAGCTCCAGCCGCAGCCACCGCTCCTCTCCCTTTTGGCCGCGCTCGGCGATCCTGGGGGCTTGACGGACTGCTGAGACGAAATGCGTGTTTCCCTTCCCGCCGGCTCCGCCTTTGGCCAAAACCACCTTTTGGCCGTGGTGGGAAAGATCGGCCAGCACCCGTTCGCCCTGGTCTTCCCGGACGAGCGTTCCCGGCGGCACTTTCACCGTCAGCTCCGCTCCGTCTGCGCCGTGACGCCTCGCTCCCTCTCCATCTTTGCCGCTTTCCGCGACAAAGTGTTTGCGGTAGCGAAAA
>DIPB01000196.1:0-1409 GCA_002426275.1 Firmicutes bacterium UBA5499 | reverse complement strand
CCGCCGTCACCGCCGTCAGGTCCCCCCCGAGGCACGAATTTCTCCAAAGTGTTTGCGGTAGCGAAAAAGCTGCAAGGTATTAAGCCCTTCGTCCGCTTGGAAGACAACGTCTCCCCCCTTGCCGCCGTCACCGCCGTCAGGTCCCCCCCGAGGCACGAATTTCTCCCGTCTGAAACTGACAATGCCTGCGCCGCCGTCTCCGGCTTTTATGTAAATCTGCGCTTCGTCGAAAAACATATTTTCCCTCGCTTTTATTTTGTTAAAAAAGAAGACCGCGCTGCGGTCTTCTTAGTTTAAGCTATTTCTGCCGGAACAATACTGATTGTCTTGCCAATCTTTTTGCTTTGAAAACTTACATGTCCGTCAATCTTGGCAAAGAGGGTATCGTCCTTGCCGCGGCCCACATTCAGACCGGGATGGAATTTCGTGCCCCGCTGCCGGACTAAAATATTGCCGGCCTTCACAAACTGACCGTCGCTTCGCTTGACGCCAAGCCTTTGCGCCGCGCTGTCCCGTCCGTTTCTGGTGCTGCCCATTCCCTTTTTATGGGCAAAAAGCTGGAGGTTAAACATCACCCTCGCCCCCTTTCTACCTGCAAATAATCGGAATATGCTGCGGCCATCTCTGTCAAGCTCAGTTGAATCACCCGCGCCAAAAACTGCGCCTCCGGCTCCTCGCTCACAGGGCAGGCCAAGAAACCGTTTTGCATTCTTCCCACCTCTGTGCCGCTCAGCTCCTCCAGGCCAATCTTTAGCGCCTGCAGCAGCGCTGAGACTCCGGCGCAGACGATATCCGCACCTGAGTCCGCATAACCGCTGTGACCGCTGGCTTGAATCTCAGTAATCCGGCCGCCATTTTTCTTGATGAGGACTCTAATCATGCTTCAATGCTTTGAACCTGCAGCTTGGTAAAAGGCTGCCTGTGTCCCTGACGCCGGCGGTAATTCTTCTTAGACTTAAACTTAAAGACCAGGACCTTCTTTTCTTTGTCCTGCTGCAAAACCTTGGCCACTACCTTGGCGCCTTCAACCAGTGGAGAACCCACTTTATACTGCTCTCCAGACACCAGCAAAACCTGGTCCAGGACAACTTCCTCTCCAACCTGGGCAGGCAGTTTCTCCACGTTAATGATGCTTCCCTGACTCACCCGATACTGTTTGCCGCCAGTCTCAACAATTGCATACATCCAAACACCTCCCTATCTCAGACTCGCCGCGCCTGGGCACCTTACGGATTTGCAAAGCCCGGAGCGAGCGGTTACAGCAGAAGGTCATAATCCTGCCTTTGTCAGTTTATCACAGTTCAGGCTGCCAGTCAATCATTTTTCTTGTCCGGGTCGCGTCAAGTAACTGTAGGGCTGTCTGATGAAAAAATTTAGCCTCACCGTCCGGCGGACTGTTAAATGGGGTT
>DIPB01000154.1 GCA_002426275.1 Firmicutes bacterium UBA5499 | reverse complement strand
AGGATTTGACGTGGTTCATCACTAGGTTTATGTCTGACTGATTCAGCTGGTCAAAGCTTTTTCCTTTGGGTAAAACCCGTCTGATTAAGCCGTGATTCTCCTCAAGCGAGCCCTTTTGATTGGGCATTCTGGGGTCACAATAGAACACCCTGGTCCTGCGAGTTGAATCGGTCGCATATTCAATCTCATACTGATTTGAAAATTTGGTTCCATTGTAGCCTAGAAGTAGCGGAGAAGCTTTCATAAACAATGCTTTACCAAAAACGCATAGAGCCTACTTGTAAGCTGCCGAGTACCTTCAAACTATATTTTAGCAAAGCCTGCAAATATTGGGGAGGTTTTGTAAAACTAAACGCACGCGCCTTCCCCATGGGGAAGGGGTATCTTCCTTGTAACACTAAATGCACCCCCCTCCTTTGTAAGAGTAAACGCACCCAAGGAGGTGCATTTACTTTCTCAAATCAGGGGAGGTTTTGGGAAGAAATTTTTAGATTGCGCTGATTATAAACCTGTGCTATAATTTACTGTGCAACGGAGGTGACAGAAAATGAAAGCAGGAATCCATCCGGAATATCAAAAGACCACAATCACTTGTGCTTGCGGCGCCGTCTTTGAGGTCGGCTCCACGCAGAAGGACATGAAAGTTGAGATCTGTTCCAAGTGTCATCCTTTCTATACAGGAAAGAATCAGCGCAACTTCGCGGCCGCAGGTCAGGTGGAAAAATTCCGTAAGAAGTATGATCTTAAATAAATGGGCTATAGGCTCCGTACAACTTTCTAATCCCCTTGTACTTGCTCCCATGGCGGGAGTGACCGATACCTTCTTTCGCCGGCTGGTGAAAGGTTTTGGTTGCGCTCTTGTCTACACGGAGATGATCAGCGACAAGGGGTTAATTTTTGCCAATTCCAAGACCAAGGAGCTTTTGGCCGGTCCTGAAGAAGAAAGACCGCGAGCGGTGCAGCTTTTCGGCAGTTCTCCGGATACTTTGGTTGAGGCTGCCCGGCTCGTGGAGCAGACAGGGCAGGCTGACTTAATAGACCTCAATTTTGGCTGTCCTACCCACAAAATAGTAAGAAACGGCGCGGGCGCGGCTTTATTGCGCGACCCTGCCGCAGCTGCGGAAATCGTACGCCAGGTTGTCGCGGCTGTCTCTCTTCCCGTGACGGCAAAGATCCGGCTGGGCTGGGATGAAGACAGATCCGCGGAAATAGCGCTGCGGCTGGAAGATGCGGGCGTTGCGGCCATCGCCGTTCATGGCCGGACCAGAGAGCAATTTTACAGCGGGCAGGCGCATTTGGAGCCCATAGCGCGAATCAGTCAGTTGGTGTCTGTGCCGGTGATAGGCAATGGAGATATCAGGTCTCCGCAGGATGCCAAGAGAATGCTCACACAGACAGGCTGCCAGGGAATCATGGTGGGCAGGGCTTTTCTGGGCAATCCTTGGCTGGCCGAAGAGATCTTAACCTACCTGCAAACAGGGGATTTTCTCCCGCAGCCTTCAGGCAGAGAGCGCCTTGCACTGGCCAGGCGGCATCTTTTCCAGGTGGCGGAATGCAGAGGCGAAGTGGGAATAAAGCAAATGCGTAAGCATCTGGGCTGGTATGTCCGCGGCCTGCCTGGAGGAGCCAAGCTGCGGGAGCAAATCAATAAGTTAGAAACTTGCGCTCAGGTTGAAACTGCGCTTGCAGGATATGAAAAAAAATATCTGCCGACTTGAAAAAGCAACCTCCTTACTTGTACGAGTAAATGCGACCTACTACTCGCGTTTACTTTGTCAATTTACGCGAAAAAATTTTTTGACGCCCTTGCTCTTGAGCAAGGGTATTGTTATAATATGTTTGTATACAAAAATGTGCAAGGAGCAAGGAAATGGAATTATACCGAATTGGTGATAAGGTGGTGGACGGAAGGAAGATCCAACGCGAGGTGCAGCGAATTCTCTCTCTCAGAGCGCAGGGTTTCTCGCAGCTGGAAGTCGCCCAAAAGCTGCAAATCGATCGGCCTTTGATTTCGCGATTGGAGACCATGGGCGAAGTGCGGAAAGGGAAGAAAATCGCCTTAGTTGGATTCCCTGTGGCCAATAAAGAGGAGCTTGCGCAAGTCGCATCCCAAGAGGGAATAGATTTCATTTTTCTCCTCACAGACAAAGAACGTTGGTCCTGGGTGGAAGAGAAGAATGGCGCGCAGTTGGTTAACCAGATTATGGAGATCATCTCAAAGATTGGTCAGAATTATGACTTGGTGATCTTTTTGGGCTCAGACATGCGGTTAAAGATTCTTGAAGCCATCATGGGCCAGAAGATAGTGGGTGTTGAGATCG
Source organism: Firmicutes bacterium UBA5499 (assembly GCA_002426275.1). Classification (GTDB taxonomy): domain Bacteria; phylum Bacillota; class DTU084; order DTU084; family DTU084; genus UBA5499. The sequence continues at coordinate 4,454 of DIPB01000154.1, read as the reverse complement.
GCAAATCTCCTATCAAAGAGGATTGTTACATCGATCCTGAAAAACTTGGGCAATTAATTTCCCAATGCAAGGGGGAAACACGATGAAACATGTAGTGAGCGTAAGCATAGGTTCCTCTAAACGGGACCACAAAGTGGAAGTAGACATTTTGGGCGAGAGGATGCTCATTGAACGCCACGGCACGGACGGCGATATCGGCAGAGCTATAAACTTGATCAAAGAGCTTGACGGCAAGGTGGATGCTTTCGGCATGGGGGGGATCGATCTTTATCTCTGCTGCTGCGGCCGTCGCTATACTATGCGGGACGCCAAAAAGATTTTAGTGGCTGCCCAAAAAACTCCCATCTTGGATGGTTCGGGACTGAAAAACACATTGGAGCGGCGGATCATTTCGCAACTGGCCAAGGATACTATAGATTTTTGCGGGAAAAACGTATTAGTGACAGCAGGCGTAGATCGCTTCGGCATGGCCGAGGCTTTGGAGAAGACTAAGTGCAACCTGCTGTTAGGAGATTTGATCTTCGCCTTGGGGATTCCTATCCCCATCCGTTCTGTAAAAAGCCTGTCGCGGTATGCCAGGGTGCTGGCGCCTTTAATCAGTCAGTTGCCTTTCAGCATTATCTACCCAACAGGTCACAATCAGGACAAGACCACTCCCAAGCACGGTAAATTTTTCAAGTGGGCCGACATCATCGCAGGAGACTTTCTTTTCATTAAACATTACATGCCTGAAGATCTCAAGGGTAAAGTGATTATCACCAATACCACCACCGCAGAGGACGTAGAAGAGTTGAAAGAGCGAGGACTCAAAATGCTGGTTACCACGACTCCCGAATTGTCGGGCCGCTCTTTTGGCACTAACGTGATGGAAGCTGCCCTGGTGGCTGCCTCCGGAAAAGTTGAATTAACCACTGACGAATATCTTTCGCTTTTAGAGAAACTAAAGTTTGAACCGCGGGTAGTAAAATTCGAAGAATAAGCGAGTTTGGGAGCGATCGCGTATGGAAAAATTTGCATTTATCATTCATCCCCTGGAAATAGATGATATAGGACGTAAATTCGGACCTCTGGGTTATTTGCCTGCCTGGCTCCAGGAAGGCTTCATTAAAATGCTGCCGCCGTTCAAAGTGTCACAGATAACGGGCATTCGCTCGGAAGCGGGCAACGAGGCTGAAGGTTGGTTTGTGGGATGCGCGCTAACGGCAAAACAAATGGTCACTTTGCCGGAAAAGCAGGTGCTGGCAAAAATCATCAGAGCGGCTAAAATGGGAGCGGAACTAGGCGCAAAAATCGTTGGCCTGGGCGCGTTTACTTCCGTTGTGGGTGATGGAGGCATCACTGTGGCCAAGCATACTCCCGTGGCCGTGACGACTGGCAACAGCTATACAGTCTATACGGCGCTTGAAGGAGTCCGCTACGCGGCGAAGCTACTGGAGGTGGAAATGGAACGGGCTCACGTAGCCGTGATTGGAGCCGGGGGTTCCATCGGTTCTGCCTGCGCCAGACTTTTAGCTCCGGATGTAAAGTACATGACTCTTGTTGGCCGTAATGAAAGTAAGCTCCAGCGGGTCTCAGATCTCATCCTCACGGAAAGCGGCATTTCCTGCAAGCTCTCTACGGATCCCAACAGCGCGATTGGTACTGCCGATATTGTCATCACCGTTACCAGCGCGGTTGAAGGCGTGGTGGATGCCCGGGCGTTGAAGCCCGGCGCTATTGTTTGCGATGTGGCAAGGCCACGGGATATCTCCAGGCAGGTTGCGGAAAGCAGAGACGATGTGCTTGTTTTCGAAGGCGGCGTAGTGAAAGTCCCAGGTAATCCTGACTTTCATTTTGATTTTGGTTTTCCCGCAGGCACAAGCTACGCTTGCATGGCTGAAACGATGATTTTGGCCCTGGAGGGCAAATATGAGAATTTCAGCCTTGGCAAGGAGCTGAGCTTGGAGAGGGTAAGGCAGATCGGACAACTAGCCCAAAAACACGGTTTTAAGCTCGCTGGGCTGCGTAGCTTCGAAAGAGCGCTGAATGAAGAGCATATATTGTCTCTTCGCGACCGATTAGTACCAAAAAAGGCATCAGGACTCGCTTGACAAAGGCGGGTCCTTGGTTTAAAATATTGCTAAATTAAGATTGTAAAGAACTTTTTACGCCTGGCTCTGAGGCATAAAAGGGACTGCTCCAACGCATATTAAGCTAAATGCTGTTGGAGCACTTTATTTAACTGCCCTACATGGCTCGTGGCAAGAAAGGGAGCGAAACGATGGCTGAAAAAGAGGTCATTTTGACTTTAGCTGGTCTGGCGAAACTCGAAGGAGAATTGGAGCATCTCAAAACTGTCCGCAGACGCGAGGTTGCAGAGAGAATCAAGCAAGCTTTGGAGTTTGGAGATATAAGTGAGAATTCAGAATATGATGACGCAAAGAATGAGCAAGCTTTCATTGAAGGCAGAATCCTCACCATCGAAAAAATGCTGCGCAACGCCAAGGTGATCGATGAAGAGGAAAGTAAAAACAACGATGTGGTCACTGTGGGCAGTAAGGTGAAGGTGAAAGACTTGGAGGACGGCGAAGAAAACGAGTATGTGATCGTCGGCTCTGCAGAGGCGGATCCCATGGCTTCCAAAATTTCGAACGAGTCTCCCGTGGGCAAGGCCCTTTTGGGACAAAAGGTGGGAGACACAGTTGAGGTTAAAGTTCCCGCGGGGACTGTCAAGTATGAAATCATAGCGATAGAATAATGGAGGAAAATCTGTGAGTCAACAACATGAGCAATTATCCGAACAAGAACAAATACGACGCGAAAAGCTAGCCTCTCTGCGTGAGAGGGGAATTGATCCATACAGGGGTGAGTTTAAGCCGGATACTTCCGCCCAGACGGTTATCGATCATTTTCAGCAGATAGAGGGCGCTAAGTGCGCGGTGGCAGGCAGAATAGTCTCGTTTCGCAGTCATGGGAAAGCCAGCTTCGCTCATCTTGAGGATCGGTCGGGGAAAATTCAGCTTTACGCAAAGCAAGACATCTTGGGTGAGGAAGCTTACGGGCTCTTTCGCCAGCTTGATTTAGGTGATCTGATAGGCGTCACGGGCGAAATCTTCAAGACTCACCGCGGCGAGATTACCATCAAGATAGAGCACTTTACTTATTTGGCCAAAGCTTTGAGCCCCTTGCCGGAAAAGTGGCATGGCCTCAAAGACGTGGAACTGCGGTATCGGCAGCGCTATCTGGATTTGATTGCCAATCCGGAAGTGAAAGAGCATTTCATGCGGCGCAGCCAGATTATCAAAACGATTCGCACTTATCTGGATGAGCGGGGTTTTCTGGAAGTGGAGACACCCATGATGCACGCCATAGCCGGCGGAGCTGCGGCCAAGCCTTTTATCACGCATCACAATGCTTTGGATATTCCCCTGTATTTACGCATCGCTCCTGAATTATATCTCAAGCGGCTTTTGGTGGGAGGATTGGAGCGAGTTTACGAAATCAACCGTAACTTTCGCAATGAAGGAATTTCCACCAAACATAATCCCGAGTTCACTATGCTGGAATTATATCAGGCCTATGCCGATTATCAAGACATGATGGCGCTGATGGAGGATCTGGTGGTCAAAGTTTCGCAGCAAGTGACAGGTTCGTCCCAAGTAGAGTATCAAGGCGAAATCATTGATTTCACCCCTCCCTGGAAGCGAATCTCCATGCTGGAGGCAGTGGAGGGAGCGCTGGGCGGCGTCAGTTTGGAAAAGCTTACTGCCCAGCAGTTGCGTCAGCGCGCGCTGGAAGCTGGGGTGGAGCTTGAAGCTGATGCTTCAGTGGGGGCCATCATTAATGAAGTCTTTGAACAAAAGGTGGAGGAGACATTAATTCAACCTACCTTTGTCTATGATTATCCTGTGGAGATCTCTCCTTTGGCCAGACGCAAGGCGGACATGCCTCAGCTAACAGAGCGCTTCGAGGCCTTTGTCTATGGCAGAGAGCTTGCCAATGCCTTCTCCGAGCTGAATGATCCGCTGGATCAGCTGAAGCGCTTTCAGGAACAGGTTAAAGAGCGCCAGCGAGGCAATGAGGAAGCTCAGGCCATGGATTACGATTACATCCGGGCATTGGAGCACGGGATGCCGCCTGCAGGGGGACTAGGGATCGGCATCGATCGGTTAGTGATGCTCTTTGTGGATGCCGCGTCCATCAGAGATGTAATTTTGTTTCCGCTCCTCAAACCCAGAGACGAAGAGTAAAAGAGGGAGCATTAAAGAGCATGAGGAAGTTTGCACGGGATTAGTTGCGTTCAAAGCGTTTAAGCCGCTTTAAGTGCCTTTGAAATCAGTTCTGTTCCGTGCTATAGTAATTCTTGTCGCTTGAGACGGTCAAGGGAACAAACGTTAAAAAGTTGTTAAATAGCCCTTGACGAAACGGCGGCGAAATGGTAAAATAACAAATGTTCCTGGTCCTTGACAACCGAA
>DIPB01000027.1:22265-26247 GCA_002426275.1 Firmicutes bacterium UBA5499 | reverse complement strand
GGAAAACAACTCCAATTTTGCCGGCTTTTGAGCTTTGTGTCGCGTTTAATCTTACAAAGTCGCGTTTACTTTTTCAATCGACCTTTTCAATAGCGCCGTAAATTGACAAAGTAAACGCGAGTAGTGGGTCGCGTTTACTCGTACAAGTAGGGAGGTTGCGTTTACTTGTACAGGCAGACCGCATACCTTCCCATTATGGACGGCCGCGTCGTCCGAATCTCTCTCCTTACCCTCCCAAAATTTTGTCTCGTTTGAGAAATTGCCGCAAAGCAAGCAAGCTGATAACTTCAATGACAATATCTGTACTATAAGTGACTTTTTCCGTTGGGTCTCGCTATTTTCCCGGGTGAAAACAATCTTGGGTGGCAGACTAGATAGCAGGAGGTGAAAACATTGAAGGCATCGGAAGACTTAAAAGGCGAAATCGCCAAGAGCTTGGGGCTGCCCGAGGACCGGGGACAGCTGACAAGCCGCGAAGCTGGAAATATGGTGCGGGAGATGACCCAGCTCGGCAAGCAAGCCATCCTGGACGAGAACCAGAAGCTGGGACTGGAAGTCGCCCAAGAGCTGGGACTCACCGAAGCCTTTCTCTCCGGTCGAGGCTGGCGGGACTTCACCCCCAAACAGATGTTCGCCTTCGCTGAGAGATTAGCACAAAAACGTAAAGGAAATCCTTAGCTGCCAATCACTTCTAGCATGCAGCACATCTTGGCGGGCATACTACAATCAAATCCACTGAAAGTGAGGTGAATCAAATGGGCACTGGACAAGAAAGTGGAAATCAGGTAATGTATCCACAGGCAAAGCAAGCTCTGGATCAATTCAAGTATGAGGTTGCTAACGAACTTGGTCTCGATCAGTCTCGAATCGTTAATGATTACTGGGGTTACATGACCTCCAGGGATTGCGGCGCAGTTGGCGGCAACATGGTGCGTCGGATGATCCAAGCCGCTGAGCAAGCTTTAATCCAACAGGCTTCTCAGGGTGTAAAAGTCGGTTTTCGCGAGCAAATCGGCAAGGATGCCGATACAGCTTCTCTGACACCTCCCAATACCCCCAACCAAGCTCAGGATGCAGGCATCAAACTCCAATAGCAACTACATCCAGGCCTGGGGCCAAACCTCAGGCCTCCTTTTGAAATTTTAGCTTTCCCGCACTTCCGTTCCCTGTCCTGGGGGTGATAGCAATGTCAAACGGTAAAGGACACCTTGTCCCAAAAGCCGCCCCGGCCTTGGATAAATTCAAGTATGAGACAGCGGAAGAGCTTGGCCTTTTGCACAAGGTCATGGAAAAAGGGTGGGAAAACATGACCACCTATGAGTGCGGGAAAATAGGCGGCAACATGGTGCGCAAATTAATCCGCGAAGCGGAAACAAGTTTGTTCACCAATTCCGCCGGGGAAGAGGACTAACCTCTTCCCTTTTTTATTTCCTCTTTTAGTCTGCCACCACTGCCGCTATTTCATGCTCGCGATGGGCAGCTTTCTGCCGGCAGGCAGGACACCTGCCTGCCGGCAAATTTACTTTCACCCGGCCTTGGCGGCTGATGACGAGCTTGCCGCAATGTCCGCAATAAGTATCTTCCGGGCCCATATTCCCTAAATAAACATAATGCAGCTTTCTTTTGGCTATGGCCTGGGCCTGGCGCATGGTGGTTTCAGGAGTGGGAGGATTTTTCAATTTAAAGCTCGGAAAATAGCGGGACAAATGCAGCGGCACATCGCTCCCCAGCTCCCGGGAGATCCAATCGGCCAGTCGAAGCACTTCCTCTAACTTATCATTTGCGCCCGGAATCAATAGACACGTAAGCTCCAGGTGACAGCTTCCCGAGAGAAGTTTTGCCGTTTGTCGGGGAATCCGGGCATTGCCGCCGCAATACCGCCTGTAAAAGCTGTCGCCTGCCGCTTTCAAATCCAAGTTTACAGCATCCAAGAGCGGCAGCAGCTCCCGCAAGGGCTCCGGATTAACGAAGCCATTGGTAACCAAAATATTGACCAAACCCTGTTTGCGGGCAAGCAGCGCGGTTTCTTTTACGTACTCAAACCAAACCAGAGGTTCCGAATAGGTATAGGCTATCCCCACAAGGCGCGGCTCTTCCGCAGCCAAGCCCACAGCGGCTCGGACCAGTTCTTCCGGGCTGAGATACCACGTGTCCGCCTCCAGCTGCGAAATCCGCCAGTTTTGACAGAAGCTGCAGCTGAAATTACAGCCCACTGTGCCCACGGAAAGCACGGTACAGCCGGGCAAAAAATGATAAAGCGGCTTTTTCTCTATTGGATCCACAGCATAACTTGAGATCCGGCCGAAATTCACAGCCGCCAATCTGCCGTCTCGATTCTCTCTGCCCTGACAGCGCCCTCTCTGTCCCTGGGAGATGAGGCAAGCATGAGGACAAAGCTGACAGCGAATCCGCTCTCCTTCCCGGCGCCAGAAAAGTGCTTCCTTCACTGGTAACGCACCGCTTCAAAACGATATAGCTCCACTTTCTCCCCAGGCAGGATGCCCGCTTTCCGCCTGACAATGCTCAGCTGCTGGGCGGGAGTGTGGATGCCTTCCAGAGCCGGCAGAAGCAATCCCTGCCTCCCGCCAGCTTTCACAATGATGCCGAAGCGCTCGGGATCAAGCTGAGAAATTGAAGAGATGCGCTCGGGCTCTGTCAATAAATCAACGGAATAAGTGAGAGCGGAAAGCTCTTCCGGCTCAATGGGAGGAAAGCGCGGATCTTCCGCGGCTGCGGCGACGGCGCTGAAGATAATTTCCTGTCCCAAATTGGGCTTGGTGGCCGTAATGGTGCCGATGCAGCCGCGCAGCTGGCCGTTTTTCTTGATGGAAACGAAAGCTCCCCCCCGCTGCGTCATGAGCTTCCCGGAGAGCCGGGGGTCGATGACTTCTCTTGAAGTTACGTAAGTCTCAACAGCCCGAATGGCCAAAGCGACAGGCTCGCTGGCGTTTGCCCTGCGTGCGGCGAAAGGCCTTTGCCGCTCAGACTCGAATCCCTGAATTAAGCTTTTAGTAGCTTTGCCCGTGGGCTCAAGGAGACAGTTGCAATAGCCCACGCCAAACGGGCCTTCATAGGAAAGCACGGCGGTTTTAGCCTCCAGACCGTCAAAAGCCCCCAGCATGATCAGCAGAGAGTTCAATCCGCATTGCCGCGCTTCTGCCGCCAACTGGGGAGTCAGCGCAATCAAGCCTTTCAGATCAAATCTAGCAAGCTTGTCCACCAGCTGCCGATCAAAAACAGCTCCCTGGGGAGAGAAACCGCAAGGCGCATCCTCGGTCAGGGCGTGGGACAAATCGCCGCTGGCGATGACCACGGCGCGTCTCCCCAGCTCGGAGACGGCATCTTTAATGCTGCGGCCGAATTTATACAATTCAAGGGAAGGCAGCAGGCTCATCCCCAGAGGAAGAATAGGCGCTGCCACCCCAGCTTGTTTGAGATAATATAACGGCACCAGACAGCCGTGATCTAACCGCACAGGCAAATCATACTCGCCGGCAGTACTCCGGTTGAGACGAACCAATCTTTCTTCCCGAGCTGCGATTCTGGCGGCAAGAGCTAAATCTAATTTAAAGCTCAAGCTGACGTCTGGCGCCCCAAAGCCGGCAAAATCGCCCTGCATCTCCGGCAGCTCCCAGATGGAGAAGGCGCTTGCAAACAGAGGCGCGTGGGGACTGATGATCACCACCACCTCCGGCTCCGCTTCCCGCACTTTTCGGGCCATAGTTTCCATAGCGCTGCGGGTTTTCCCAACGAGAGCCAACTCCGCTCCTCCCACCTGCGGCACCAAAAGGGGCGGATGGGGACAGAACACGCCCAAAGCCATTTCAGCCAACGTTTCATCCCTCCTGCCATTAAGATCCCGACCCTGCGACGGATCCCTTCAGAATGTGTTATGAAGTGTGCTGGCTTGATCCCTCATCGTTTTCACAGGCAGCACCACGTCGTCCCTGCGCTCGAAGTCTTGATCAAGGAAGACGTGACC
>DIPB01000027.1:21719-22145 GCA_002426275.1 Firmicutes bacterium UBA5499 | reverse complement strand
AATTCGTACGCGCCTGATTTGCGGCAGCTCTGTCAGAGAGTTCACAAGCGAATAAATCGTGAGCTCTTCGCTCCAGCTGCCGGCCCAGTGCTTGCTGATCAGTTCCCGGCTGAAGTTCACGACTGCTGTGTCTCCGCTGAGATTCAGTCCCAAGAGTCTGGTTTCGGGCGGGAAGGTGCGGTAAAGCACGCTGTTTGCTTTCGGTCCGGCGATTAGTGCCTGCACAATGTACACGGCCAATTCTTTCGTTGAAAGCTTGGTTTTGTCTACCGGCAGTTTATACACCGCGGGCATCAACAGGTCGTCGCCCTGATCCAACCCTTCGAAGTACAAAATCACCTGATCCGGCTGCAAGCCGCTGCGCAGCCGCCGCATCTGCTCCAAGGTGCGATCTATCTCGGCGTCTACGCTCTCGGCTTCTTTCCT
>DIPB01000027.1:21318-21586 GCA_002426275.1 Firmicutes bacterium UBA5499 | reverse complement strand
CCCTGGGCTATGGCGCGGCCAACCTTTTGTTGATAAGCGGAAGCCTGCAATAACATCTCTTCCCGGGGGTTGGAGAGAAAACCTATTTCCACTACGTTGGCCGGCATTTTGCTGTCCTTCAGCACCCGATAATCCGCTGCCAAGGGACGCCTGCGATTGGGGCCTAAGGCCTTTACCAATTTGTCCTGAATGGTTTCAGCCAAAAGCTTGCTGTCGCTTGAAGAACCTTGGTAGAAGGTCTGCGCCCCGGACCAAATGGGCTCAGGAA
>DIPB01000027.1:16530-21161 GCA_002426275.1 Firmicutes bacterium UBA5499 | reverse complement strand
GGCTCAGGAAAACTGTTGGCGTGGATGCTCAAAAAAACGTCCGCTTTGGCTTGATTTGCTATCTGGACTCTGGCCTGCAGTTCGCGTCTTTTCCATGGCAGGCGGGGATCCCCGTTTTCAGAGAGTTCGCGATCATCCTCGCGGGTGAGGATGATCCGGAGGTTATGTTTTTGCAATTCAGCCCGGGCAAACTTAGCCACTTTCAAGACGATCTCTTTTTCCTGCGCGCCGCTTTTCCCAATGCAGCCGGGATCCACGCCGCCGTGGCCCGGATCCAGCACCACAACTTTCCCGGCAATGGCGCCCGCCGGCACTGTGGTCCAAATAAGAAACTCACCTCGGGCTAAAACCAAAGTGAGCGCAAAACACATCAGAAGCAAACATCCTATCAGAGAGCGCAAGCTGACTGGCGACAAATAACCGACTAGCACGATTCTCTTTCGGGTCATTGAAGTCTCCCTCCCCCAGGCAGTTCTTTAAACCATATGCGCCCGGAAGAAGAGATAGCACCATAATCCTTAAGAATTCACGCACTCAAACACCCGAAAACCTCCGCCGCGCTGGATTTCGCGCACCACCGGATAAATTTCCGCCAGCTTCTTTTGCGCTGATTTGGCTCCCTGCTGCGTCCGCATCACCAGCACTAACCTGCCGTTTTTCACCAGATGACCCTTGGCTGCGGCGAACAGGCCGTAAATTACCTCCTTGCCAGTCCGCACCGGAGGATTAGTGATGATCAAATCGAACTTTATAGCTGCAAAAGGCTCTAAACCATAGCCCGCTCTGAACTGACAATTGCCGATCCCGTTCAGCGCCGCGTTCCCTTCGGCCAGCTCCACAGCTCTCCTGTTCACATCGCTCAGCCAGATTTCCGCGCCGGGCGCCAATTTGGCAACGGTCAGACCAATGGCTCCGTAGCCGCATCCCAGATCCAAGATCTTCCGGGCAGAGCCCAAATCTAAGCTCTCCAGCAGCAGCTTTGTGCCCCGATCCAGCTTACGCTTGGAAAAAACTCCCGCGTCTGTCCGGAAAGTCAGACGCTGGCCCAAAAGAAGGCTTTCAAAGCTTTGCGGCTTATGTTTCGCCGCCGGCTCCGAAGAAAAGTAATGTTCAGTCACCAAAATCCCCCTATAATTTGAAAATGATGAAAGTCCTGTAATAAAAAGTTAACCTCGGCAAATTTGCTATTCGTGAAAAAATGCGCTATAATAAAGACAAGCCCTCCATTGAATACCTATTGGATAAAAAAAGGAGGTGGGTCTTCATGGCTGAATGTCGCTGCTGTGCCGAACCATTGGTTACCCAAGGAGAAAAAGAGCGCGGTATCTGCAGAAACTGCGAACGGCTGGTATCAAAGAAAGTGACGGCTGAACGCGCAAATTTTCCTTTTTTAAGCAGACAATTCAACGCTTGGAAAAATAACAATCGAGCTTCTTAACGCTCTTAGAGGCGACTATGTCGCCTCTCTTTTTTTTATCCTTCCCGCCAGGTCCCGGGCGCCCGCTTGAAAAGCAGCCACACCCAAAGCAAATCGCCCAAAACGAAGTAGCTGAGAGCCAGCGGCAAGCAGGCTGCACCCCAACCAGCCCTGTACGCCAAAAACGCCGGCAATCCAAGATACAAAGCCCCCAAAAGCATGGCATATAAGCTTGTAACATTGCCCTTCATAGCCTTCTGCGGATCCGTCCACTCCAGGTTTGGCCAGAGAGCATCCACAAGGACGGAAAGGGCGCATACTCCGACGCTGCCCACAAGGCCGATGGCGAAAGCGCCCAGCAGCCGCAGCGGAGAGAGTGGCAACATAGCGCCCAGCGCAACGAGAAAGACCATTCCTCCTGCCAGCGTGGCCAAGCTGCTGGCCAAAAGCTTTGCGCAGACCTGCAGTTGCGGCGAGACGGGAATGAGCCTGGAGAGCCAAAATTGTTTTCCTTCCCTGGAGATGGAGGTGGCTGGCAAGACGCTTAAGGCAGGCAGCGCAGCGATGAAGCCGACGACAACAAGTTCCAGGATTTCGCCTGGCAGGGCTGCCGCCGCTTGGATTTCCGCGCTCCCCCGCAGGACAAAGAAGAGCAAGACAGGCGGCAAAAACAAATTCAGCAGCCCATTGGTGAGAAAGACCGGATTCCGCACCAAAAGCGCAGTCTCGCGCCACAGAAGCGCCGGCAAGACACTTCTGCGTTTCTGCCTGGGCAGGCGTTTTTTCCTGCTTTTGCTCATCTCAGTTCCCCCAACCACTCCCGCCAAGAAAAACCGCTTCGCAACCCACAGAAACAGCGTCACGGCCAAAACGGAAAAGAGCAAAAGCTCGGCGAATGCCAAAAGACTGCCCCCGGCCAAAAAATCATTGGCCTGCAAGACGGGCGGGCAGTACCCGGCTAGCATCTTCAGCCTGCCTGCGATCAGCAGTCCCGATAATTCCTCCTGCCGAAACCCTCGCTGCAGCTTCATGGTTAAAAACTGAACGCCGAAGGCCGCAGCCACAGAGATGAGGATGCCGGCTACGCGCCAAAAATCCCTGCCTCGGGGCAGATTGACAAACCTCATCACCACCAGCACGATCATGCCGCAGACGGCCAGCGGAACGACGGGCAAAAGCAGAAAGACCAAAAGCGCCTGCGGCCAAAAAAACGGCTGGGGAAACAGCCTCGCCCAGGCGATCAGCGCAGGCAGCAAAAGCGGCAGAAGAGTCAGGTACTCGTTCACCAGCACCGCGGCGAACCTGCCTCCCACGATTTCCCTCGCGGACAAAGGCAAAGGCAGCAGGCGCTCCGTGTCCTGAGCAAAGAAAAAAGCGGATAGCAAATAAAAAAGGCCAAAGAAAAAAACTATGGTTACCGCGGGGAGCAATGCCAAGATGAGCCCTGAGCGAAAGACTTCCTGCGACGGCAGGAGCTGGAATATTTTGGCATAAAACATGTAGATCATCGTTAAAAAGCTGGCGATGCTGGGCAGGAGCAAAAGAAAAAGCACGAGCCGCACTCTTTCCCTCTTTCCTCCCCGCCCCCAAAGGGACCGGAAGTTGCTCTTCAGATACACACTCCATAGAGCCAACGCGCCTTTCATTGGGTAACCTCCAAGAAAATATCCTCAAGGGTCTCTCCCTGGACCCGCCGCAGCTCTTCCAGCGTTCCCGCGGCTATCAGCTTGCCGGACTTGATGATTCCCAGCCGGTGACAGAAACGCTCCGCCACCTCCAGCACGTGGGTGGAGAAAAAGACCGTCTTTCCCGCCTGAGCGTGTTCCCGCAGGATTTCTTTGAGCAGGTGCGAGCTTTTGGGATCCAACCCCACCATGGGTTCGTCCAGGATCAGCACTTGTGGATCCGGCAGCATAGCCCCTAAAATGGCCAACTTCTGCCGCATGCCATGGGAAAAACTGCCGATTGGATCGGGCAGAGCGTCGGTTAGACTGAAAGCTTCGCCTAGCTTCTCGGTGCGCTCTTGACGCTGCTTGAGGGGAACTTGGTAGACGTCTCCCAAAAAGTCCAGGTACTCGTTACCGGTTATGCGCTCGTATAAATCGGGGCTGTCTGGAACGTAACCGATGTTTCGCTTGGCCCGAAGCGGCTCTCGGTCCAGATCGACGCCAGCGATCTTGATCTGCCCGCTGTCCGGCGCCAAAATTCCCACCATCATCTTGATGGCGGTGGTCTTACCTGCCCCGTTGGGCCCCAGGAAGCCGAAAATCTCGCCGGGCTCTATGGTCAAAGATAATGCGTCCACTGCCCGCACCGCGCCCGCGTTATAGCTCTTGGTGAGATTGACGAGCTCAATCATGACTTGCCTCCTTGAGCCAGTTTTCAATCCACGCTCCTGCCTGGTTTTGTTCGATCAGCTCCTGCCGTCCGTCTCTGCGGACTTTAATCTCCACGGCTCCCTGAGCTAAGGTCTTGGGTCCCACAGTCACCCGCAGGGGAATGCCGATGAGGTCCGCGTCCTTGAACTTAACCCCAGGCCGCTCGTCCCGATCGTCCAGCAGCGTTTCCACTCCCCGCGCTTGCAAGTTCGAATAGAGAACTTGGCAGGCTTCCTTGGATGCCGCATCCCGCCAATTCACAGGCACTATGACGACGCTGTAGGGGGCGATGGTCACGGGCCAGACGATGCCGAATTCATCGCAATTCTGCTCGATGGCAGCGGCCATGGTTCTGGAGACGCCGATTCCGTAACAGCCCATGAGCATCTCCTGGGCTTTGCCTTCTTCGTCCAGATAAACAGCCTCCAGCGCCCGGCTGTATTTAGCGCCAAGCTTGAACACTTGCCCAACCTCGATTCCCCGGGCAAGCTGGAGTTTTCCGTTCTCACAGCGCGGGCAGCTGTCGCCGGCCTGGGCCAGACGCAGGTCCGCTGTCTGCACGCCCAAGGGCGCCAAATCTCGCTGGGGGTCCAGATTAAGCAGATGACTATCGGGACTGTTGGCGCCCACAATTCCCTTTTCCACTGCCATCACAGCGCAGTCAGCGTACAAGGGAATGTTTTCGGCCAGGCCCACAGGACCGGCAAAGCCCACAGGCGCGCCGGTTATGCGGCGAATTGCGGCGGGATCCGCCAGCTGCAAATGTGCGGCGCCCAGGAGGTTTGCCACCTTCACCTCGCAGACTTCGTGATCTCCCCGCACCAGCACGGCAACGG
>DIPB01000027.1:15029-16479 GCA_002426275.1 Firmicutes bacterium UBA5499 | reverse complement strand
ACGGCAACGGGTTTGTCGTCCGCCAGATAGATCATGGTCTTAATCAGCCGCTTCCGGTCCACTCCCAGGAAAGCGGCCACTTCTTCCACTGTGTGCTTGCCGGGTGTGGCGACTTCTTCCAGCGGCATGGTTTCCGCCTGGGGAATCTCTGGCGCCAGACACTGGGCCCGTTCCACATTGGCCGCGTAATCGCAGTCATCGCAATAGGCTATCTCCGCCTCGCCGCTTGCAGCCAAGGCCATGAATTCGTGGGAAGCGTTGCCGCCTATGGCTCCGGAATCCGCCTCCACAGGCCTTATGGCCAGCCCCACCCGCTGAAAAATCCGCTGATAGCTCTCATACATCCGCCAGTAGCATTCATCCAGGGATTCCGCCGTGCGGTGAAAGGAATAAGCGTCCTTCATGATGAACTCCCGGGCTCGCATCAAGCCGAAACGAGGCCTGATCTCATCGCGGTATTTATTTTGAATCTGAAAGAGCACAAGGGGCAGTTGCCTGTAAGAACGCACCTCCTGCGCCACAGTGGAGGTTACCAGTTCTTCATGGGTAGGCCCCAGGCAAAATTCCCGCCCGTGGCGGTCAGTGAGGCGGAACATCTCTTCGCCGTAAACGTCCCAGCGGCCTGTTTTCTCCCAAAGCTCCTTGGGCTGGGCAATGGGCATCAGCAATTCCTGCGCTCCCGCCCGCTGCATCTCCTGCCTGATGATGGCCTCGATTTTCTGTAAGACCCGCAGGCCCAAAGGCAAATATGTATATAGTCCCCCTGCCACCTTACGCATATATCCTGCCCGCAGCAGCAATTGATGGCTGGGTATTTCCGCTTCCGCCGGCACCTCTCTGAGGGTAGGCGCCAAAAGCTCACTCATCTTCATTATCTTCGCACTCCTCCAATTTGGCTATTTCCCGGAAAAGAGCGGCGACCAACTCCGCCTCCGGGACCGTGGCCACCACTTTCCCCTTGCGGAAAAGCAGCCCCTTCCCTTTGCCGCCGGCAATTCCCACGTCCGCCTCTGTGGCCTCGCCCGGGCCGTTGACAGCGCAGCCCATCACCGCGATCTTCAGCGGCAGCTTCACCTGGCAAAGCCGCTCTTCTACTTCGCGGGCCAAATTTAGCAGATCCAGCTGGCATCTGCCGCAGGTTGGGCAGGAGATGAGCTCCGGTCCCCTTTGCCTGAGCTTGAGGCTTTTGAGAATTTCGTAGCCCGCCCTGACTTCAGCCTCTGGCTCCGCAGTCAGGGAGACCCGTAGGGTATCGCCGATGCCTTCTGCCAAGAGAGTACCGATGCCCACCGCCGAACGAATGGCGCCGCTGTACGGCGTGCCGGCTTCGGTAACGCCGAGGTGCAGAGGATAGCGCGTCTTTTGCGCCATCAGCCGGTAAGCTTCAATCGTCAGCGGAACCTGGGAAGCTTTCAGGGAAATGACAATCTCCTCAAAGTCCAGCTCTTCC
>DIPB01000027.1:6132-14905 GCA_002426275.1 Firmicutes bacterium UBA5499 | reverse complement strand
CAGGCCGGCGGCAGTCGGCCTGCCGTATTTTTCCAGATATTTTTTCTCTAAAGAACCGGCATTAACGCCGATGCGGATGGGAACGGCGCGGTCTTTAGCCGCTAAAACCACCTGCCGCAGCCTTTGGGCGTCCCCAATATTGCCGGGATTAATCCGCAGTTTCTGAACTCCGGCCTCTAAAGCCAAAAGCGCCAGCCGCCAGTCGAAATGGATATCCGCGGCCACGGGAATGGGGGAAGCGGCGCAGATCTTATGCAAGGCTGCCGCAGCCTCGCTATCCGGCACCGCAAGACGCACAAGCTCGCAGCCTGCTTCCGCCAGCCGTTTAATTTGCCGTCCTGTCTCCTGCCAGAGACGGGTGTCCGTGGTGGTCATTGATTGCACGCTGATGGGCGCCCCGCCGCCGATGACCAGATCCCCGACTTGGATTTTCTTGGTTTCTCGTCTCAAAACAGCTTCAACCTCACAAGATCCTGGAGGTCACAAGCACCGTGAGCAGCAGCAACACAGCCATGCCTACCAGCTGCGCCACTCCTTGCTGTTGCGGCTGCAAGGGTTTGCCCCTTATTCCCTCGATGACCAAAAACAGCAGCCAGCCTCCGTCCAGCACCGGCAGGGGAATCAAGTTGAATAAGCCTAAGTTGGTGCTGATCATGGCCGCTAAAGCCAAAAGCGGCAGGATGCCATGGGGAGCCACTTCTCCCACCGCCTTGAACATGCCCACAGGCCCCGTCATCTCTTTGATTCCCGAGCCGCGGAACATCTTGCCCAAGGCCTGCACGACCATTTGGATCATTAAATTGTTATAGCGGTTCCCCTGTTTGAGGCTGGACCAAAACCCCAGCCGAAAGATTTTCCCTTCCCCGCCGAAGGTGATCCCCAAGAGGCCGCTGCCGTCTTCCTTAGCTTTGGGAGTGACCAGCCGGCTTGCCATCTTCCCGTCTCTGAGAAAATACAGCCGGAAAGGCTTATTGGCGCTGCGGTCGATCTTCCAGACCAGCTGCTCGGCCGTGAATGGCAGCTTGGGATCCGTGCCCACAAGGATATCTCCCTCTTTGAGGCCCGCCACTTGCGCCGGCGAATTTTTTAGCACCTGCTGAATGGGACTGGTGGCCACTCCCAACTGATTGAAATAGATGGCGAAAATCAAAATCGCCAAGCATAAATTCATCACCGGTCCGGCCGCGATGACCAGCATCCGCTGCCAGAGCGGCCTGCTCTGAAAGCTTTCCGGATCATTGTCGGATAAAGCCTCTTCTGCTTCCGGAGGCTGATCCATGCCCGCCAAGGTCACAAAGCCGCCCAACGGCAGCGCCCTGACAGAATAACGGGTATCCCGCCGCTTGAGGGAAACGAGTTTCGGTCCAAAGCCCAAAGCAAATTCGTAGACGCGCACTCCAATCGCTTTGGCAGCCAAAAAATGGCCGCCCTCATGGACAAAGACCAACAAACCAATCATCAACAGCGTTGCCACAATTGTCAGCATAAGCCCCTGCTCTCTTTTGGGAGAGAGTTCAGGCTCACCTACCTTTCACTTCTGTTTGCAATGAACTCCGCCGCCGTCAGGCGCGCTTGTTTGTCCAAAGCCAGCACTTCATCCAAACTGTCCGCCCTAGGGCTTGCCAGTCTATTTATTGTTTCCTCAACCACGGAACAAATTCCAAGATAGCTCAGCTTGCCGGCCAAAAAGGCGGCAACCGCCGCTTCATTGGCCCCATTTAGAACCACCGGAGCCCCTCCCCCTGCCAAAGCCGCGTCCCTGGCCACAGCCAAGGCTGGAAACAACCGGGGATTTGGCTTCTGAAACGTCAGCGGCGTTTGGGTGAGATCCAGCTGCCTCACCACGCCGGGCCAACGATCAGGGTAGCTGAGCGCATAGGCGATGGGCAGGCGCATGTCCGCCACTGCCATTTGCGCTAAGATCCCTCCGTCCACCAGCCGGACCAGCGAGTGAACTATACTCTGAGGATGCACCACAACCTCGATTTGCCGGTAAGGAATCCCAAACAACCAGTGAGCCTCGATCACTTCAAGGCCTTTATTCATCATTGTTGCCGAATCCACCGAAACTTTTGCACCCATTTGCCAATTCGGGTGGTCTAAGGCATCGCTGGCGGTAATCTCTGCCAGAGCTTCGGGTTCCGCGTCACGAAAAGGTCCCCCAGAGGCTGTGAGCACCAGCTTCTCCACCTGAGCTTCCCTGCCCAAGAGGCACTGAAACAGCGCGCTGTGTTCGCTGTCCACAGGCAGCAGCCTGCCTCCTGCCCGCTTCTTGGCCTCCAGCACCAGCTGGCCGCCGGCCACAAGCGATTCTTTGTTGGCCAAGGCCACATCCTTGCCGGCTTCCAAAGCGGCGAGAGTAGGCTCCAGCCCCGCGATCCCCACCAGCGCGGACAGCACCAGCTGCACCGGACTAGTGGCGACAGCCAACAGCCCTTCTCTGCCTGCCATGATTTCGCAGTGCAGCTCTCCCAGCAAAGCTCTCAGCTGGGGAACATCCTGGGGATCTGCAATGGCCAGCAGACGGGGACGGTATATTTTCGCCTGCGCCGCCAGCTTCTCCAAATTATGACCGGCGGCTAAGGCAACGATCTCAAGCCGCTCCGGAAAAGCTGCGGCCACGTCCAGAGCCTGACTGCCGATGGAACCTGTGGAGCCTAAAACGGAAATCTTTTTCGCCTGCAAAACCTCTACCTCCTAAGATTTGGGAAACATGGGGGCGATAAAGCCGCGCACGACGGCTTTCAAAGTGATCACCAACACCGGGCCCAATAGCAGGCCGAAAGCGCCGAAGAAACGAAAGCCAAGATAAACCCCCAGCAACGTCGCCAGCGGATGCAGCCCCAGCTGCGAGCCCATCACCCTAGGTTCTGCCACCTGCCGGACCAACGTGCCCGCAGCCAATGCGATCAGCAAGGCAAAAGCGAAAGAGTAATTGCCCTGGCTCAGGTGATAGACAGCCCAAGGCAGATAAAATGTCACCGGCCCCACCAGCGGCAAAAGGTCCAGTAGGGCAACCAAACAAGCCAAAAGGAAGGCATATTTCACCTGCAGAATCATCAGCGCCACCAAGGCCACCAAGCCGCTGATGCTGATCAAAATCAGCTGCGAGCGGATAAAGCCCAAGACAGCGGCAAACACATCGCCTGCCACTTGCCGGGCAGGTTTACGCCAAGATAGCGGCAGCCAACGCAAAAACTCCTCTCGCAAAGAGGCATAATCTCTGGTGATAAAAAAAGCGGCTATGAAACTGATGGTAAGGTTCAGGAAGAAATCCGGCAGGCCCACCGCCCAATTCACCACTGATTTGGTCAGTTTTTCCACCTGCGCGTAAAGCCAACCTGAGATCCCTTCCAGAGAATTCAGCACAGGAGCGGGCAGGCGCTTGTAAAAGAACTCAAGATCTTGCAACCACTCCTCAACGAGCCGCGCCATATTGACCTGATATTTTGGCAGGGAGCGCAGCAAATCCTGCAGTTGGAAATAAAGGCTGGAACTGCCCCAAAAGAAGAACAACATAAGCAGAAAAATAAAAAAGAGCAGGGCAAACAAAGTGGCCCAACTCCTGCCCATTTTTGTGTGTTTCTCCAACCACCGCACGGACGGGTTAATGAAGGCGGAGATCACCAGCGCAATTATAAAAGGGAGCAAATAGCCGATCACAAAACGGAAAAATACGTAGAGCCCCAACGCTGAAGCCAAAACCCAGAGGAGGGCTTTCTGCCCATCCTTCATGCCTGTATACCCCTTTCAAAAAAAGAGCTGGATGAGGAAATAGAGCACCGGGGCCACAAACAAGATGCTGTCGAAACGATCCAGAATTCCGCCATGGCCGGGCAGAATATGGCCCGCATCCTTGACGCCCGCGTCCCGTTTGAGCGCTGATTCGCACAGATCTCCGGCTTGGGCTGAAAAGCCCACCACAAGTCCGACCAGCGCTCCCCGCAGCCAATGCCATTGAAACCAAAAGCCGCCGAAGCAGACTCCGGCCAAAGCGCTGCCCACGAGTCCCGCGACTGCTCCCTCTCTGCTCTTTTTGGGACTTAACGCCTGCGCCAAAGGAGTTTTTCCCCATCTGATGCCGATGAAATAAGCGGAAATATCTGTAGCCCAAGTTAAAAATATGGCGTACAAAGCGTAATTGCCTCCTGGAGTAGGCAGCTGACGCAAGCTGAGCAAATAATTAAAAAGGCTTACATATAAGGCCCCCAGCATGGCATAAGCGGCATTGCTCAATGTAGAGCCCTTTTTATATCTGCTGGCAGCCAAAATTAAGTTCCCCAGGATCAAAATTGCCAAACCCGCTTGGAAGGCGCCCAGCCTTTGCACAAAATACAGGAGCAGCACGCCTCCAAACAAGCCCAACGTGCTGGGATCTCCGCCCTTGCGGATTACCAAGCCGCGATATTCCCAGCAAGCAATGCAGCTGAGGATTAACACTACCGCGCTCAATACCCAGCCGCCAATGCTTAAGCTCCCCACCAGGACCGGTATTCCCCAAAGGGCCGTGATAATCCTGCGGGAAAAATCCTTAGATTTTTCCGAATCTACGTGTTCTGCGTTTGTAATCTCCAATCGCCTCCTGCAGATCCGCAGCAGTAAATTCCGGCCAGAGCTTCGGCGTTACATACAGCTCTGTGTAGGCCAATTGCCAAAGCAGAAAATTGCTGATCCTCTTTTCACCGCCCGTACGAATTAAAAGATCCGGATCCGGCATTTGCCTTGTTTCTAACTGGGCGGCAAAGATCTCCTCAGTGATCTCTTCCGGCGCCAGTTCCCCTGCCAAAACGGCCTGTGCCAATCTGCGGGCGGCCATCACCAATTCCGTCCGCCCGCCGTAGTTAAGCGCCACCGACAAAGTGGTGCCAGTATTTGAGGACGTGCGTTCCGTCGCCTGGCGCAACGCGTCTTGCGCTTTTTCCGGCAACGGTGAGAGCGAACCTAAAATCTTTACTTGTATATTATTTCGCTCTAGTTCCTTAATTTCCTTTTTCATGTATTCCTCAATCAGACCCATCAGGTATGACACTTCTTGCGCCGGCCGCTGCCAGTTTTCCGTTGAGAAAGCGTACACAGTCAAAAAGGGAATATCCAGTCTCGCCGCTTCCTCCAATGTCCTGTGCAAAGCGGTCATCCCTTCGCGATGGCCCAAAACCCTGGGAAGCCCTCTTTTTTTTGCCCAGCGTCCATTGCCATCCATAATAATGGCAATGTGCCGCGGCAGGGAGCCATGCTCCATAAAAAAATCCCCTCCAAAGAAAAAAGGCCCCAGCAAGGGGCCTGAGCGCTAAATTTCCATGATCTCTTTTTCCTTGCGCTCCAACAACTCATCCACTTGCTTAATGTATTTATCCGTCAAGCTCTGCATTTCCTCTAAAAGATGCTTGCTTTCATCTTCCGGTAATTCGCCCTTTTTTTCCAGCCCTTTGATGTCGTCATTTCCGTCTCTGCGGACAGCCCTAATGACAACTTTGCGTTCTTCGGCGATTTTCTTGGCCAGCTTTACCATGTCTTTGCGCCTTTCCTCTGTAAGAGGAGGAATTGCGATGCGAATCTGCTGGCCGTCATTGGTGGGAGTCAGGCCCAGATCGCTTTTAAGAATGGCTTTTTCAATGTCTTTTACCACATTCTTATCCCAAGGTTGGATCAAAAGCAGACGTGGTTCGGGGGTAGAGATGTTAGCCAACTGATTGAGAGGAGTAGCAGTCCCATAATAATCTACCTGCAGGCGCTCTACCAGGCCTGTGTGGGCCCTACCAGTACGCAGCGTTGCAAACTCACGTTTTGCAGCCTCAATGGCCACCTTCATTTTCTCCTCGGCGCGGACAAGAATTTCCGCCATTTTTTATTCCTCCCTTCCCACTACCGTGCCAATATCTAATCCCTCTGCCGCTTTCAATATGTTGCCCTGCTTGTTGATATTAAACACAACGATCGGAATATTATTATCCATGCACAAAGACGCTGCCGTGGCGTCCATCACGCCAAGTCCCCTCTGCAGCAAATCCAAATAGCTCAGATGCTGGAAACGATTCGCCTTGGGGTCTTTTTTGGGATCCGCATCGTAGACGCCGTCCACACCTTTGGCCATAAGAATGACCTCCGCCTCAATCTCCGCCGCCCTGAGCGCCGCGGTTGTGTCCGTGGAAAAATACGGATTGCCTGTGCCGCAGGCGAAAATCACAACTCTGCCTTTCTCCAAATGCCTCACCGCGCGTCTGCGAATATAAGGCTCCGCGATTTGCCTCATATCGATGGCGCTTTGCACCCTGGTCTCAACATCCAATTTTTCCAGCGCATCCTGCAGGGCAAGGGAATTAATGGTGGTGGCCAACATGCCCATATAATCCGCTGACGTACGATCCAAGCCCTGGGCGCTGCCCGCAACCCCGCGCCAAATATTGCCGCCGCCGACCACAATGGCAGTCTGAATGCCTTCCTTCTGCACTTGCTTGATCTCTTGGGCGATAGTGTGCAAGATTTCCGGATCTATACCGTAGCCACGCTCTCCCGCTAGAGCTTCTCCGCTGAGCTTGAGGATGATCCTTCGGTATTTACCCACCTGAATGCTCCTCCGTTCTTTGATGGCTGCAAACGCCCCTAAGAATTACTGAGCTCGAAAAAATGGGAACACGGCCAGCGTGTCCCCATTATTTCAGCTGTGCGGCCACCTCAGCTGCCAAATCGTTTTGCCGCTTCTCCAATCCCTCGCCGCGCTCGAACCGCACGAAGCGACGAACGGATATGTTCTCGCCAATTCTGGCGATGGCTTCGTTAATGAGAGTCTGCACAGTCTTATCCGGATCTTTGATGAAAGGCTGCTCCAGAAGGCATGCCTCTTTGAAGTATTTCTCCACGCGTCCTTCCACGATCTTATGGACGATCTTTTCAGGCTTACCTTCTTCCAACGCTTGCACCTTGTAAATCTCTTTCTCTTTTTCCAAAATTTCGGCGGGCACTTCTTCACGTCTTACATACTCCGGTCTGGCTGCCGCGATTTGCATCGCGATATCTCTGACCAAAGTCTGAAAATCATCCGTTTTCGCCACGAAATCTGTCTCGCAGTTCACCTCTACCAAGACGCCGACTCTGCCACCCGGGTGAATATAGCTTTCCACCAAGCCTTCGGCCGCGATTCTGCCGGCTTTCTTCGCGGCGGCGGCCAAGCCCTTTTCCCGCAAGAGCTCAATGGCTTTTTCCAAATCGCCGTCAGTTTCGGTGAGGGCCTTCTTACAGTCCATCATCCCGGCTCCAGTGCGCTCCCGCAATTCCTTGACCAATTGTGCCGTAACTGTCATCTTCTGTCCACCTCCTCTCTTCTGAAAGGCGGGCCTCGGGCCCGCCTCCAAAGTTTACTCCGCCTCTACGGCATCTTCCGTTCCGTTCCCTGCGTCATCGGCTTCCACATCTTCGCCTTGACGGCCTTCCCTTGCCTCGATCACCGCATCCGCCATCTTGGCGGTTAAAAGCCTCACCGCGCGAATAGCGTCGTCATTGCCGGGAATCACGTAATCCACCTCGTCGGGATCGCAGTTAGTATCTACGATGGCCACGATGGGAATATTCAATTTCCTGGCCTCGGCAACCGCAATGCGCTCCTTGCGAGGATCCACCACGAACAGGGCGCCGGGCAGAATTTCCATATCCCTGATTCCGCCCAAAAAGCGCTCCAGGCGTTCCCTTTCCTTCTCCAGTTCCAAAACCTCGCGTTTGGGCAGGACTTCATAGGTCCCGTCCTCTTTCATCTGCTCGATCTTTTTCAAGCGGGCAACGCGGCTGCGAATCGTCCTGAAATTGGTGAGGGTGCCGCCCAGCCAGCGCTCGTTAACGTAAAACATCCCGCAGCGGGCTGCTTCTTCGCTGATGGAATCATGCGCCTGCTTTTTCGTTCCCACAAAGAGAATGGACTTACCGCTTTCCGATACCTCCCTGAGGAAGTTGTATGCCTGTTCGATCAAGCGGACGGTCTTCTGCAGATCGATGATATAGATTCCATTGCGCTGGGTGAAGATATAAGGTGCCATCTTAGGGTTCCAACGCCGGGTCTGGTGGCCAAAATGCACGCCGGCTTCCAGCAATTGTTTCATTGAAATGATGGCCAATTGTTTCACCTCCTCCCCAGTCCGGGTTTGAGCCTCCGCCACCTTCATCCCCGAATAGACCGCCAAAGGCGGAACCCCATCGGGTCCAGAAGCGTGTGTTCTAGACATACCAACAGTAGTATAGCATAAAACGTATAGGCGAAGCAAGAAAATCTTCCCACAAAACATTTTACAGAATATTACTAAAATGTTAACGGAGAATCTGCAAATACACGCAAACGAAAACGAGCGCCTGCAACAGGATGATGGCCGGCACGCCGAATCGAAAAATCCCGCGTTTTGTCTTATGGTGGAAAACAAACATGGATAAATAGAGTCCCATTGCTCCTCCCAATACGGCAAGCCGGAACAAATGCTTCTCCGGCACCCGCCGCCGGGCGCGTTTTGCCGCTCGCTTATCCAAACCCGACAGCGCAAAAGCCGCTAGATTGACGGCCAGCAAATATGCCGCCGCCACCTGCGCCGCGGTTACATCGGACAACCACAAGTTCACCAGAGCCGTCTTCCCCATTTATAGACCATCCTCAAATTTTTGTGATTTACTTGACTAGACAGAGAAAGCTCTCGCGCGCCGCAGAAAAAAAGCGTAAATTGACAAAGTAAACGCGAGTAGTGGGTCGCATTTACTCGTACAAGCAGACTTCATATCCCTCCCCCATGTGGGGGAGGGG
>DIPB01000027.1:4848-5998 GCA_002426275.1 Firmicutes bacterium UBA5499 | reverse complement strand
TGGCAAAATACAACTAACGACCTCCGGCAGAAAAAAAGTAACTCTTTCCAGCGATTTTATGTTATCCTTAGGTTGAGGATAAATTGCAAAAAGATTTACATACTCAGTTTAACAGATTCTTTCGCGGTTAACCAGCCACATGTCTAATTTGATGAAAACCATCAGGCTTATTGGCCGCAAGCTCAAGGCTGCGATGACAGATGCTCTCGGCTGATTACAGAAAAGCGCCCACAGTTGAGCCGCTGCCGACGGATAAACCCCATATAGGGAAGATCATAAACTCAAATGAAGGAGTGAGCCACGATGAAGGTATTGTTGGTGAACGGAAGCCCACATAAGGAAGGGTGCACTTATACGGCATTGCGGGAAGTAGCCGGGACCTTGAACGCGGAAGGGATTGAAACCGAAATCTTTCAAATCGGCGCCAAGCCGCTGTCCGGATGCATCGCCTGCTCAAAATGCCTGGAAACCGGGCGCTGCGTCTTCCCTGACCGGGTCAACGAATTTCTTGAGAGCGCCGCAGATTTTGACGGCTTTATATTCGGCTCGCCTGTGCATTACGCATCCGCAGCCGGCGCCATGACCTGCTTCATGGATCGCGCTTTCTATGCCGGTTTCGGCTCCGGAAACCAGGCTTTTTACCTCAAACCGGCGGCCGTTGTTGTCTCGACCAGAAGGTCTGGAACGACCGCAACCTTTGACCAACTCAACAAATATCTCACCATGACCGAAATGCCTGTCATCTCGTCATGGTATTGGAATATGGTGCACGGAAATACGCCCGAGGAAGTACAAGCGGATTCGGAAGGCATGCAGATCATGCGCACGTTGGGAAGAAACATGGCCTGGTTTTTAAAATGCAAAGAGGCCGGAATCAAGGCGGGCATCCCGTTTCCGGTGCGCGAAAAAAGAGTTTCCACCAACTTTATTCGGTAATTAAAACGCTTGACCTGGAGTCTGCTCCAAACAGCCGACGAAGATCACAACAAACTGAAAGGAGAACGAAAACTTATGAATAGCTTCGTCTATGATATCCCCACCCGTGTATATTTTGGTGAAAACCAGCTGGGCAATCTCGGCCCGGAGCTTAGCCGCTACGGGAAACGCGTGCTGCTTTGTTACGGCGGGGGCTCGATCAAAAAAACCGGAC
>DIPB01000027.1:695-4690 GCA_002426275.1 Firmicutes bacterium UBA5499 | reverse complement strand
GACCGGACTCTATGACAAGGTGGTCGCGGAGATAAGAAACGCAGGACTTGAATTGTTTGAACTCAATGGCATTGCCCCGAATCCCCGGGTATCCTCAGTCAATGCAGGCGCGGCCATCTGCAAAAAGGAACGGATCGACGTTCTCCTGGCAGTAGGCGGCGGCTCGGTGATCGACTGCACAAAATATATCGGCGCGGCGGCTTATTATGACGGCGACGCATGGGACATCCTGCTCCAGAAGACGCCCGTTGAAAAATGCCTGCCGGTGATCACCGTCCTGACCCTCGCAGCCACAGGCTCGGAAATGAATTCCGGAGGCGTCATCAGCAATCCGGAAACGAAGGATAAAATCGGACTGACTTTCCCGCCGATGCAGCCGCAAGTTTCTTTTCTGGACCCTACGAACACATACACGGTCAGCCCCTATCAGACTGCCTGCGGGTCGGCGGATATCCTTTCCCACGTGCTGGAGGTTTACTTCAACATGGATCAGGATCTACAGCTGCTGGACAGCATCATGGAAGCGCTAATGAAGACAGTCATCAAATACGCCCCCATCGCCATGAAAGAACCTGATAATTACGAGGCCCGCGCCAATCTGATGTGGACTTCCTCCTGGGCGATCAACGGCTTCATTGATGGCGGAAAACGTCAGGCGTGGAGCTGCCATCCGATGGAACACGAGCTGTCCGCCATCTACGACATCACCCATGGCCTGGGGCTTGCCATTTTGACTCCCAGGTGGCTGGAGTACACTTTGGATGAAACGACGGTGGCAAAGTTCTCTCAATTTGGGGTAAACGTGTTCGGCATCGACGCCTCTTTGCCCCAAATGGAAATTGCAAAAAAGAGCATTGACCTCGTCCAAGAATTCTTTTTTAAAACTTTGGGCCTTAAGAGCACCTTTACCGAGATTGGCATTGACGATGAACATTTCAGCGTCATGGCGAAGAAAGCCTGCATGGGCGGCGTGCTGCCGGGCTTCAAGCCTCTGCATCAACAGGATATCGAAAATATTTTCAGAATGTGTCTGTGACCCTGCTGTCCTAAACGCGGAAAAACATCGCGCGCCTTCTTGCAGCGGTGTCAGCCAGTAGTCCAAATATACAACACAGAGACGCCAAAAATTAAAGCTCTGCAACCCGCATGAATGCTGGACTTGCAGAGCTTTTTCAACTTGTTTGCTGTCAAAGATAATCCGCACGCTTTCACTCGCGAACATTGTGCCGCAGCCGCCAGCCCCGCTCAGCCTTGAAATCCTTTATCGCGCCGGATTTCGCAGACAGGCATTTGGTCAGCGCCATCTTTAAAAAAGAGTCATTTGTTTGCCGGACTGCTTGTCCTCAAACCCGTTCAGATACGCGAATACAGCATCCGGCGAATGCAGTACGCCCTGTTTCTCACATTCGGCATGGAACAGCTTCATCAAGGATGCATGTTTGGGGCTGCCGCAGGAATAGCTGTTGCCGAACGTGCGGATATACCGCTCTTTCATGCCGGGAAAGTGCTGGTCTAGCTTTTTATAAAAATACTCCCTGTCGCCTTCACGCAGGGTCACGCCCATGCCAAAACAGATAATGCCTTTTACCTTTGCCTCGAAGCAGTATTGGAGAATCCCTTTCAGATTTTCCTCAGTGTCATTGATGAAGGGCAGGATGGGACAAAGCCATACCACAGTGGGAATTCCCTCATCCCGCAGGATATTCAGAACCTCCGCCCTTCTTGCCGTGACGCAGACGTTCGGTTCCAGAATACGGCAAACGTCCTCTTCATAAGTGGTCAGCGTCATCTGCACCACACATTTGGTTTTTTCGTTGATTCGTTTTAGCAGATCCAGATCCCGCAGAACCAGGTCTGACTTCGTGATGACCGAAAAGCCGAATCCGTACCGGCAGATAAGCTCCAGACAGCGACGGGTAAGGAGCTCGGTTTTTTCCAGCGGCAGATACGGATCGCACATGGCGCCGGTGCCGATCATGCAGCGATTTCGCTTGCGGCGGAGTGCATCCTCCAAAAGCGCGGGTGCATTGCGCTTGACCTCCACGTCCTCAAAATCGTGATCCATCCGGTAGCAGGCGCTGCGAGAGTCGCAGTAAATACAGCCGTGAGTACAGCCACGATAAAGGTTTATTCCGTTTTTTGCGGAGAGAATCCCCTTGACTTCCTTGTAATGCATGGCGCTCTCCCCTATTCGTTCAGCCAGCGGCGGACGGTTTTCACCGGCACGCCCATCCGTACGGCTACCTGTTCGGGCGTTAGGCCGCTGTCGAAAAAGCGGCGCGTCACCGCTGTCATTTCCTCTCCCACCTCGATGATATGGCGATCTGGATCGTAAAGGCGCACCGCGCGCTGCCCCCAGCTATGCTCCTTGGGCGGGTGGACGTATTCGATATCTGGATACGCAGCCAGCCTTTCCAGGAACCCATCCAGATCAGCCTCCTCAAAATACAGCTCAGCGTCATTGCCTCCGAAGCGAATCTCCGCTTCGTCCCGGATGAAAGTCTTCCAGCTTCCCAGCGTTTGCACCGATAGCCTGTCGGATAAAACAACGTTCGCTCCGAAGTCGCCTGTTACCTCCATCCCCAACAGGTCGCGGTAAAACCGCTTGGCGCGTTCCATGTCCCGAACCACTAGCAACGGGCATCCCATTTTCACAGCATGAGTCCTCCAGCAAATAATGCGGCAGCTTCTGCGGGTTCTACAGAAATCGGCGGGTCAGCTAATAGCGTTTGCTTTTCCGGTAACCATCCTCCGTCAATTGGCACACCTTCATGCCGGGTTAGCCTGGCGCAGGCATCCCAGGCAAAGCGTCACTTTTCCTTGACCCATACCGGCCTGCCCCCTGCATTTCAATCGACTCAACCGGACATTTTTCGGCACAGAGCCTACAGCCGATACAATTGCTCTCCACCATGAAACGCCTCGTCGCCCGTGCCTTGTTAGGGTACTATATTTTAACCGCAAACATAGGCACCTTCCGTCGGCTGAAATCTCCGGCGATCTCGCGCTTAATCTTCCCGCTCACTCGCTATCTGTTTTTCGGCATCAAGATTATTTTCTTGATTTTCTCTTGTGAGCAAAGACCGGTGTCCACGTATCGGGGTATCG
Organism: Firmicutes bacterium UBA5499; assembly: GCA_002426275.1. Classification (GTDB taxonomy): domain Bacteria; phylum Bacillota; class DTU084; order DTU084; family DTU084; genus UBA5499. The sequence goes on along the minus strand of DIPB01000027.1, from coordinate 1,582 downwards.
GGCATCTGCACACTGAACCTGCCGTCCAAAAACAAGCCTCTTTTTTTCAAAAGTTCATTGACAAGATAACCAGCCTGCTCGGTTGTTGTTCCAAATGTTGCCAGATATAAGGACGGTGTGAAGCCGGCATCCGTAATTCCAGTTTTCTAAAAAATTCACATACGATGGAAGGTAAACTCCAAAAATAGGTAATGCAGGGTTTACAGGAGAAAATATAGCGCTACTATGATGCCAAGAATAATCCTGTACCAACCGAACGCTTTGAAGCTACGCTTCTTGATATAGGCCATTAAAAACCGAATAGCGAGCATGGATACGATGAAAGCGACGATTGTACCTACCAACAAAACGGCTATCTCTGTGCCGGTGCTAGGCAGTCCCAGCTTCACTATTTTCAGTAAGCTCGCGCCGAACATGACGGGGACAGCCAAATAGAAAGTGAATTCAGCTGCCGCTATCCTCGATGCGCCGAGCATCATAGCCCCGATAATGGTTGCGCCCGAGCGGGAGGTACCGGGTATCAGCGCCAACACTTGAAATACTCCAATAGACAGCGCCATTTTGTAATCGATTTGGCCGATGTCGTTTATTTTGGCAGTCTGATTCTTACGTCGATTCTCAATGATAATAAAAAGAACGCCATACAGGATCAGCGTAAAAGATACGGTTTGATAATTATAAAACAGGGCATCTATTTGACTATCCAACATCAAGCCAATGACTGCCGCTGGAATACACGCAGTAAATATTTTTCCCCAAAGGGATATCGTTTCTTTTTTTATGTGGGGGTTATCCCCCGTTGAAAACGGCAGGAGTTTTTCCCAATAGGAAACGATCACAGCGATGATGGCTCCAAGCTGGATTACCACAAAAAACATTTCTTTAAA
>DIPB01000027.1:300-618 GCA_002426275.1 Firmicutes bacterium UBA5499 | reverse complement strand
ACCACAAAAAACATTTCTTTAAATTCTTCCGAGGCGTTCAATTTCATGAATTCATCCAAAAGAATCAAATGCCCCGTGCTGCTGATGGGAAGCCATTCGGTGATGCCTTCAACGATTCCCAAAAGGATTGCTTTCAAAATTTCTATCTTCATATATCTGCAGCCTCCATTTGCAGGGCAAAAGATAATCTTTTATCATGCATAACAATGTGCAAGCTTTCTTCTGCCTCCCAGACCTACTTAAGTATATCATCTTTGATCTTAATTTAGAATGCCCAGGAGAGCATTAAAACTATAACGTAAATTGACAAAGTAAACG
>DIPB01000027.1:0-131 GCA_002426275.1 Firmicutes bacterium UBA5499 | reverse complement strand
TTGGAGGAAATATTCCTCGCAATCACCGGCAAGAAGGAGGAAAAGTAATGGGTGCGACAAAGAGACACTTTTTCAGCGATATGAGCGTGATGCTCGGACGTTCCATGAGCCATATTACCCGCAGCATGGAC
>DIPB01000104.1:15014-15939 GCA_002426275.1 Firmicutes bacterium UBA5499 | reverse complement strand
GCCAACATCATGGAGGCCTTGGAATGTAATGCCCGGGTCTTATTATTGGATGAGGACACTTCGGCCACTAACTTTATGATTCGCGACAGCAGGATGCAGCGGCTGGTGGCCAAAGAAAAAGAGCCCATCACTCCTTTCATTGACAAAGTCCGGCAGCTATATGAAGAATATCATGTCTCCACAGTTCTGGTTGCAGGCGGCTGCGGAGATTATTTTCAGGTTGCGGATACCGTGTTGATGATGGATGAGTACAAACCCGTAGTTGTCACGGAGAAAGCAAGGGCCATCGCCAGTAGCCAGCCTGAGAGAAATCCGGAGGGAGGTTCGGAGTTTGGCGCCATAAGAGAGCGGATTCCTCTGCCTTCCGGTATAGATCCCACAAGAGGCGGAAAAGTTAAGATCAAGGCCCATCGGCTGCAGGGTCTCCAGTTCGGCAAGGAGGAGATCGAGCTCGAACGCATTGAACAGCTGGTGGATCCAAGTCAGACCAGGGCCATAGGCGCGCTTCTTTGTTACGCTGCCCAGCAGCTGGCGGATGGCAAACGCAGCGTCAGGGAGATCGCAGAGCGCTTGCAGCAGCTCCAGCGGCAAGGACTGGATTTTTTGGCTCGCAGAGAGGGAGAACATCCTGGAGATTACGCTTTTGTTCGCAGCCTGGAGTTGGCCTGCGCCCTTAATCGGCTGCGGACGCTTAAAATTAAGGAGTGAACGGTATAGTCACCTTAAAGCAAGTACGGGAATACCCGCCGGTTGTGACGTTCATAACTAAAGCTAATGAATATTTAGGCGCCATGGGCTACACGGAACATGGTTTTCGTCACGCCAGACTGGTTTCTAATATTGCCGGACAAATTCTAGATCAGCTGTCATATCCCAAGCGGCAGGTGGAATTGGCTTCCATCGCCGGTTATCTCCACGATATCGG
>DIPB01000104.1:13792-14867 GCA_002426275.1 Firmicutes bacterium UBA5499 | reverse complement strand
GCCGGTTATCTCCACGATATCGGCAATGTTGTGGCGCGTTCAGATCACGGCCAAAGCGGAGCTTTGCTCTCCAGCCAGGTTCTATTTTCCTTGGGCATGCCGGCGGAGGAAGTAGCTACGATCATCGGGGCCATCGGCAACCACGAAGAAGAAGAGGGGCAGCCTGTAAGTCCGGTGTCCGCCGCGGTTATCCTGGCGGATAAAAGCGATGTCCACAGAACCAGAGTGCGCAACCGCGATATCGCCACTTTTGACATTCACGACCGGGTAAGCTATGCAGCTGTGGAATCTAAGGTTAAAGTTGAAGCGCAAGAGAAAAATATCATTTTGGATCTTGTGATCGAAACCGAGATCTGTCCGGTGATGGATTATTTTGAGATCTTCCTCACCAGGATGATCATGTGCCGCAGAGCGGCTGAACTTTTGGAATGTCATTTTCGGCTCATGATCAATGGCGCAAAGCTGCTTTGAAGTTGGAAGAAGCTGCCTGGGATGCCTGAAACTGCTGATTTCCAACGATTTCATTTCGTTGACAACCATCGGGGCGTAGAGTATAATTAGTATTGTCTTTTTATTACGAAGTTTAGGGGAGGAGAGAAAATGCGGGGGAAGTGGCAGATCCTGACGATTTTGATTATCGTCGCACTAGCTGTGGTTACCCTCAAGACTGTGCCTTTGAATTACGGTCTAGACATTAAAGGCGGCAGCCACATCGTCCTGGTGGCACAGCCCACGACCGGGGTTAAAATCACCAGCGAAACCATGGAGAAGGCCAAAGGCGTAATTGAACGCAGGGTCAACAGCCTGGGGATCAGCGAGCCTGTAGTTCAACGCCAAGGCACCAACCGCATCATTGTGGAGCTTCCTGGAATCAAAGATCGGGAAGAAGCAATCGATCTGATTGGTAAAACTGCGCAGCTTGAGTTCCGTGACCCTGACGGAAACAAACGCTTAACCGGCGCAGATCTTAAGGATGCCCAAGCTCAGTATGGCGGGCAGTATGGCAACCAGCCGGTAGTATCCTTGGAATTCACCGCCGAAGGCAGGCAGAAATTTGCCAAACTTACGCAAGAGA
>DIPB01000104.1:4275-13672 GCA_002426275.1 Firmicutes bacterium UBA5499 | reverse complement strand
GCTGACCAATCCGGTTGTGAATCAGGCCATCACCGATGGCAGAGCCGTGATTGAGGGCAATATGACCATAGAAGAGGCAAAAAATCTGGCCATGCTGCTTAAAGGCGGAGCTTTGCCGGTGAATCTGAAGCCTACGGAAGTCCGCAACGTGAGCCCGATTTTAGAGAAAGAGTCCATCTCCATGAGCCTGAAAGCGGGTCTTTTGGGAGTTTGCCTGGTGCTTGTGTTCATGCTCGTCTACTATAGGCGGATGGGCATCGTGGCGGATTTGGCTTTGCTCATTTACGCTTTACTTGTGTTAGCAGCTATGGCTGGGATACACGCTGTCTTCACATTGCCTGGAATCGCAGGTTTCATCCTCAGTTTGGGGATGGCTGTGGACGCTAATGTGATCATTTTTGAGCGCATCCGCGATGAGCTGAAAGGCGGCAAAAGACTGCATGCGGCTATTTCAGCCGGCTTTCACAGGGCCTGGAGCTGCATTTTGGATTCTAACGTGACCACTATTATCACGGCGACCATTCTCTTCTATTTAGGTTCCAGTACAGTCAGAGGTTTCGCTGTGACTTTGATCCTTGGCATCATCGCCAGCTTGTTCACATGCATTGTAATTACCAGGTGGATTTTGGAAGCGGTAGCCAATCATAATCCCGACGGTCTGGTTCGCAGTCTGGCAGGAAAGGGGGCGGCATAAATGACTAATTTCAATATCATGGGCAAAAGCAAAATTTGGGTCAGCATTTCCGCCGCCTTGGTTGTAGCCAGCATCGTTTTGCTTTTCACGCACGGACTTAACCTTGGTTTGGATTTCACCGGCGGCGTTTTACTGGAAAGACAATTCCAGAAGCCGGTCACTGCGGCGCAAGTTCGCGATGTGCTCACAAGCCCGGAGCTTGAGTCGTTGGATCTCGCCCAAAGCGTAATTCAGCCGGCGGGCGACGGCTCTGAGGTTTTAATTCGGACTAAAGCTCTTAAAGACCAAGAAATCCGCAAGGTAGACACGGCTTTGGAGAAAGAGTTCGGCAAAGTTCACGATCTGCGCACGGATATGGTTGAGCCTGTGATTGGGTCGGAAATGCTGAAGCAGGCCGGTTGGGCGCTGCTTCTGTCCTGGCTTTTGATCATGGCCTACGTTGCCTTCCGGTTTGAGTACCGTTTTGGCATTGCCGCCATACTTGCGGTGATGCATGATGTGATTATCACGATGGGTTTCTTTGCCCTCACAGGCAGAGAGGTTAGCAGCACCTTTGTGGCGGCTATCCTTACCATCGTTGGTTACTCAATTAACGATACCATCGTGATTTTTGACCGTATTCGCGAAAATCTGCGGTTGAGACGCAAAGAGGGTCTGGTTGAGCTGGTTAACAGCAGCATTAATGAAACGCTCTCTCGAACCATCATCACTAACCTGATGACTCAGCTTACTGTTGTCGCCATTTTGCTCTTTGGCGGCGCCACGCTGAAGGATTTCTCGTTGGCTCTGTTCTTTGGCACGTTGGTTGGCACCTATTCTACCATTTATGTGGCAAGTCCGCTGTGGATTTGGCTGAGGAGTTTCGAAGAGAGAAAAAGGCCTGTGGGCAAAGCAGCCAAGGCCTAAGGTATGCGATAAAAAGCGCAATTGGAAAGCCCTCGCTTGAGATGAGCGGGGGCTTTTTAATTAAGATAGCTCGTTGAGCAAGAACCAGAGGTGATCGTTTTTTTGTAGATAAACCGGCCCTCGGTCCGTCTGCGCCAGCACGAAAGAAGATTCTTCCCCCAGTTGTTTCCAGCTTTTCACCAAGAAGAAATTATCTTTGGTCCAAATGCTGCCGGGGATTGTTCGTTGCGGGAGATAGCCCAAGGCGGCCTTTTCCTTGCTTTTAAATTGATACTGGCCGGCTACGGTGACCTTGTTTTTGGACGCGGCTTTGGCGTAGTACATGGCATGATCCGCCAGAGTAAGGAGGCTTACGGCATCTTGCCCATGGTTGGGATAGCTTGCGATCCCGCAGCTGACGGTGAGGATTTGATCGTAGAAGGAATGATCGGCAATCGCTTTGCGAATCCGTTCGGCCACAATGATGGCATGCTGGGTATTTGTTTCAGGAAGAATAGCTGCAAATTCTTCTCCACCCCAACGGGCGATGAGATCCTGGGCGCGGAGGTTATCGCTCATCAACGCTGAAACATGTTTGAGAACGTGATCGCCGTAGGCATGACCTAAGCGGTCGTTTACGGCTTTGAAATTATCCAGATCCAGAAAAAGGACGCTGAACTGCTGCTGTTTTTCCTTGGACAGCTCCAGAACCTGCTGTAGTTTATATTCGAAAAAACGGCGATTATAAAGGTCGGTGAGAGGATCCGTAAAAGCGGCTTCAATCAGCTCGCCCATAAGCTGACGGACCTCCAGCGCCAGTTGGGGGTCTTCGATTTTCGCGATCAGTTGCTCTGCTTTTTTCACTTTTACTACCTCTTCAGCAAAGTCACCTTTATTATGAATTTTTAATTCGCCATTCATCTTTTTTCTCCTGCTTATTCATTGAACCTCTTAAGAATTGAGTAACTGTACCGATAAAATTAGTATGAACCGTGAGGAGGGGCACATGATGGATTGGAAAAAGATAGCTGCGATTTTTGGGCCTTCGGTCCTAATCGTTTTAGTTGCGATGATTTCTACCGGTCATTTTGTCTACCTGTTACTGCTCTTATTATGTCCCCTGGCTCTTTATTGGGCTGGTTTTTCTCCGGAGCTGTTTGCAAAAGAACAAGAAGGTCATGCTTTTGAAATAACTGCCCCTGAACGTACGGATAGCGAGGCTGCCGTTGCGGCCATGAAAGCTGACGCGCAAATATACACTGCTGAAAAGCAGCAGCTGAGCGGCCAGATTGGTAAGCTGAAAAACGAACTTAACTCTGTACAGAAACAGCTTCGGGCAAAAGAAGAGACAACATCCGCCTTGGCCGAGAAACAAAAGACAGCGGAAGCGGATTCCGTCAAGCTGCGCGATACCCTAAAGCTGCTGCTGGATAAATTGCAAGGATTTGAAGTTCAATTACCTGCGCAAGAGGCGTCGGGGAATCTTGAGCTGGCAGCGAGTTTTCAAGATTTAGAAGTAGGCCTGGATGAATCGGATCGTTTTGTCAAACACCTGGAAGACGATACAACTCGGCTCATCAACGCAGTCACCTTGATTCAAGAAATCGCTGAAAACACATCGCTGGTCGCGCTCAATGCCGGGATAGAAGCGGCGAGAGCCGGCGAGCATGGCCGAGGTTTTGCGGTGGTGGCGGAAGAAATTCAGAAATTGGCTCAGGTTTCAAAAAATGGCGCCACAGAGATCTCCGAGGTGATCAAGCTATTATGTTCAGGCACAGATAGGGCTACCCAGGTTGTCAACAAGAACAAGGAGCAGGCTCTAGAGTTGAAAAATTCCTTGGAACAGCTGACGGAGAGCCTAAGTCAACAAGCGAAAGAGTATGAGACTCAAGTCGCGGCCACAATAGAGCGGCAAGTGTCTTCGCTCAAGGAGACAGTCGCCTCTTACCGGGAACTTACAACTCAGGCTTAAGCAGCGCTCGTTCCGTTTTCGCCAGCGCTTCAGCTAAGAGGTCCTCCACAGCAAGGGCCTCTTCCGCTTTTTCCAGAGGGCCCAGCGAAGGTCTGGTGACCGGGTGCTTGGGCACGAACAGAGTGCAGCAATCCTCATAAGGCTGAATAGACAGCTCAAAAGTACCGATTCTCTCAGAGCGCGCAATGATCTCTTCTTTATCCATGCCGATTAACGGCCTGAGCACTGGAAGAAGCGAAAGGCAATTGACAACGTGCAAGGAATCCAACGTTTGGCTTGCCACCTGGCCTAAGCTCTCTCCTGTGACAATGGCTTGGTAATGATCCCGCGCCGCGATGAGATTTGCCAGCCGCATCATCATTCTCCGCATCAAGATCACATGCAGGTTCTCGGGCGTTTTGGCGTGGATAGCCTTTTGGATTTCGGTAAAGTAGACAAAATAAACCGGCAGCGGCCCACCCCAGCCGGCCAAAATCCGGGCAAGGTCAGTCACCTTTTGTTGAGCCCGCCGGCTGGTCAGCGGATAGCTGTGAAAATGCACCGCTCCCAGCTGCGCGCCGCGTTTCTGCATCATCCAGCCTGCCACGGGACTATCGATGCCGCCGGAAAGCATCAGCAGGGTTTTACCGCTCACTCCCACGGGCAATCCGCCCGGCCCCGGATATTTCTCACCATAAATATAAGCCTTTTCGTCGCGGACTTCAAGTTGAACCAGCAGTTGCGGCTGATGCACATCCACAGATAATAGTCCGGGATAGGCGGCGTCGGCTTTTTGGATTACATAGGAAGCCGCCTTTTGGCTTAACTGGGGGGAAGTCAGAGGGAAACGCTTATCAACCCTTCTTGATTCAATTTTGAACGTAAAAGGAGCTCCCGCCGCGAGACGTGATTCGGTCACCTGCCAGGCCGCATCCTGAATGCTTGGCAGATTCTTTTCCACAGCCAGCGCCGGACTGATGGCAACTACGCCAAAGACCCGGCTGAGAGCGGGCAGGATTTCTTCAACGGGTTCGCCGGCAAGCTGCACGAAACAGCGGCCCCGGGTACGGTAGATTCGTTCCGCCGGGATTTGCGGCAGGGCATGACGAATATTGGCGAGCAATTTTTCTTCAAATCTTGGTCTGTTAAGTCCTTTGAGAGCTAGTTCACCGTAACTGATGAGCAAATGGCTGTACACAATTTTCACCTCAATGCTGACTTCTGGCCCCGTAGATGGCTCTGAGCTCTGCAACCACCTGTGGCAGTACTTGGCAGGCATATTCCACTTCCTCTTCTCGTGTGAGGCGGGAAAGACTTAAGCGAACGGCGCTTTTTAGTTGGTCTTGGTCAACTCTCATGGCGCTCAGCACGTGACTGGGGGTCTTTTGCCTGGAGGAACATGCCGAGCCAGTGGAAACATAGATCTCCCGCGCGTCCAAAGAGTGCAGCAGCACTTCCGCAGGCACGCCGGGAAAAGAAAGATTCAGGATATAGGGCGCGGCGGTTTCATCAAGAGGTCCGTTCACAATGCCGCCGCAGCTTTCAGCACAGGCTCTGAGCCGGGTTTTAAACTGACCGAGCCGCTTGATGGTAGTCTCTCGCGCTGTAAAGGCAAGTTCCGCAGCTTTCCGCAAGGCGGCGATCCCGGCCACGTTTTCCGTGCCAGGACGCAGAGCGTGCTCCTGTTGGCCGCCGTGGAAAAGCGGCTTGAGGTGAACGCCGGATCGGCAATAAAGAGCTCCTACTCCTTTGGGAGCGTGGATTTTATGCCCGCTGAGACTTAAGAGGTCTATTCCCAGTTCCGACGGCTTAATTTCCAAACGGCCGAATCCTTGCACCGCGTCCACATGCCACAGCGGTAGCCCTTGTTTTCTTTCCCGCAGAACCCGGGACAGTTCCGCCAAAGGAGCGATGGCGCCTGTTTCGTTATTCACAAACATGGTGCTCACCAAAACCGTATCGTCCCGCACGGCTGCCTGCAGGCGCCGAGGCTGGATTTTGCCTTCCCTGTCGCAGGGCAGGTATGTAACCTGCCAGTCCTCCTCCTCCAGCGCTTGGAAAACGCGAAGCACAGACGGGTGTTCCACAGCCGTTGTGATCAGATGTTTTCCCTGACGCCGGCGGGCTGAAGCCGCACCCCAAATGGCCAGATTATTTGTCTCTGTGCCGCCGCTGGCGAAATATATTTCTTTGGCGGATACTCCAAGGAAGCCGGCTAAGGTCTCCCGACAGCGTTTTAGTTCCTGCTCAGCTTCCAGCCCTAGAGAATACAGCGAGGAGGCATTGCCGGGCACATTGTTATAGACGCGCTCTAATTCCGCCAGGACCAAAGGATCCAAAGGCGTGGTAGCGCTATTATCCAGATATGCTTTCATCTCATCCTCCTCTTCTATTATCTACGAGTTTACCAGAAAATACAAGAAGGGATGAGCAAAAGCTCACCCCTTTTGACGTAAATGTTTTTCTGAATCTAGAATCCGAATTTGGCTTCAGCGTAGTAGCCGGAGAAGTCCGCCTTGTAACCAGCGCCGTCCTCCAACGTTAGCGACCTGTAGCCAGCGCCGATGGTGGCAAAAGGTACGTGCGCCTCAAGCCCCAGCCGGTAGTTAGTCAGCGAGGTATTCTCGATCTGTTCATCCGGCGCTTCACCCTCTACAGTGGCTCGCTTCCGCAGCCCATGCAATTCCGGAGCAAATTCATAGCTGGCAACCGCGGTCAGCAGATTGCCGACGATTTCCTTTTTCAGCTGCCCGCGGAAACGGGGACCCCAATATAGGGAAGTGAAGTACTTAGAGTTTTCATTCTCAAGGTTAACATTGGCAAAGCCGGTGGCGCCGTAGCTCACCAGGCCTTGAGCGGAAATGCCGAATAGCTTGATGGGGAGGTTCATCCTGATTCCGCCCAGTAGATCCGCAAAAAGGAAACCATTGCCTGTCTTGTCCTGAATCAAAGTTTTCAATTCGCCGAAATTTAAATTGGTGCCCAAATTGGTTTCGCTCACCAAAGCTACAGGCCCGATCCCTATGGGGCTTCCTGGAACTGTGAGCACATTGAGTTTGCCGGAGAGTTCGCTGTCATATTTAACGTCAACAGCGGACTTGAATGTTCCCTCCGGGAGCCAGAGGCCGGCGCCAATTTCCAGCGCTCCAGCCTGGGCGGCGAAGAGTCCAACCACGATCAACACTGGCAGCGCATAGGAAGATATTTTTTTCATCATTGGTTTCCCTCCTTTCTTTAGCATAATATATATAAATTCGCGATTTCTGTGATTATTCCTTCTTAGCTTGTCGGCATATTTTTCCTTCCCCGTTTCTGAAAAATATCCGTTAATCTTGTTCCTTTTCGAACATATGATATAATTAAGTTAAGGGATGTGGTAAAGAAATGGCCAGGGCACAAACCATGAATTGGCAGGAAGATACTTTGTACTTGTTGGATCAGCGGCGGCTCCCCCTTGCAGCCGAATATAAAAGCTGCAAAACGGTCGAGGATGTGGCGGAAGCTATCCGGAACCTCACGGTGCGCGGCGCTTCCGCTATAGGTGCAGCCGCAGCCTATGGTATGGTATTAGCCGCTTTGCAAAGCAGCCCGGGGACCGTAAAGGCGGATCTAGAGCGGTCGGGAAAGCTCTTGGCGGGAACTCGTCCCACTGCGGTAAATCTTTTCTGGGCAATCAAAAGAATGCTGGCTGCCGTAACAAATCAAACGGATTACCAGACCATCTGTCAGAGCTTGCGTCAGGAAGCGGCGGCGGTTGTGAGGGAAGATGTTCAGAATAGTAAAACCATTGGTCGCTTTGGCGCCGCGCTGTTGCCTGAAACTGTCAGCGTGCTGACGATCTGCAACGCCGGGGCGCTGGCCGGCACGGATTACGGTACGGCCCTAGGCGTGATTCGCGCCGCCAAGGAAGCCGGAAAACATATTTCAGTTTATGCGCTGGAGACCAGACCCGTGCTGCAAGGAGCTAGACTCACCGCCTGGGAACTTTTGGCAGACGGTCTGGATGTGACATTGCTTTGCGATAATATGGCCGGCTGCGTTATGGCCCAAGGGAAGGTGGACGCGGTCATCGCCGGAGCGGATCGCATCGCCGCCAATGGGGATACGGCGAACAAGATAGGCACATATTCTTTAGCCGTCCTTGCCAAGGCGCATCAGATTCCTTTTTACATAGCGGCGCCAACTTCAAGCATCGATCTGGCCATCGCCACAGGCAAAGAAATCGTGATCGAAGAAAGACCGGCCGAGGAAGTGACGCACCTGGCAGGCCGGCGCATTGCGCCTGAGAATGTCAAAGTCTACAATCCGGCCTTCGACGTCACTCCGGCCCAGCTAATCTCCGCCGTGATCACAGAGCGGGGAGTTTTCAGGTTCCCTTATGAAGGAAAGTTTGCCGAGTAAAAATATTTTGGGAGGTAGTCGTCGCTAGAACAGGAAAATCTTCCTTGAGGTGGAAATATTAAGTAGAAGTTAAATTTTGATCTAACCCGATGCGGAGAAGTGGATTGAAAGAGAGAAGGAAAGAAATAGGGAGGGAAGTGCAGTGAGAAAGCGGAGGGCTTTTTTCCTTTCTTTGGTGCTCATGCTGGCTACAGGGCTTTGTTTTGCCGAAGCCAATCTGCTGGCAGACTCGCCCTGGGCCGGTTTTTTCGATAACAGGACGGAAAAGGTTGATCCCGTGACCGGGCGGTTGATTGTGAAAGAAGAAGGGAATCTGAAATCCACATTCACCTATGATTATTACGGAGGAGAGCAGCGGATCACTGGGATCCAGTACCCCACAGGAGCTCGCAGTCAGTATTTTTACGAACGCGAGAAAGTGGCTGAGCAGCTTCTCTATGACGAAAACGGGGCGCTGGTTGTGGATCAGTTCTATACTTACGCATCCGAAAAAACTTCCATTTTGATAAAAGATGCCGCAGGCAACGGCAAGGGACGCGTGGAGTTCACAATTACGGGCAACGAGGTAACTGGAAAAGAAGTTTACGCCATTTACCAAGTCCAAAACCGAGATACCGAAGAACGAATCGAAGCGCGGCATCTTGAAAAAGATGGGCTCGCGCTTGTGAGTAAGTTCAAGTATCTGGGACAGACTGATTCTCCCTTTACAGCTGTCGCTTGGGATCAGTTGTTGTTGCAATTCTATAGTCCTCAGCCGGAGGAAATCCTTCATCCGGTAGGTAATGTCACCTTTGCCGGCAATCAGTCCACTGCGCTTTACAGCGACGGCAAAGAAGAGCAGACCATCGTCAAAGAGTTTGACGGGCTGGGCAGGCTAAAAAAGCTCACAACCGCCAATACCGAAGCCAACTTTACCTACGACTGGCAAGGGTTGCTGTCTAAGCTGGACATCACAAGCGGAGAGCGGACGGAAAGCTTTCCGTACAATCAGCCGCAGAGCACGGAGCCGGCAGCGCGCAAAGTTGAGCTCACGTATTCTTATTTAGAGGGGAAATTACAGGCAGTGAAGTCTGTTCACGGTACAGTAAGCTATCATTACCTCGAAGGCAAACCTTTGTACCGCATAGATTCGCAGGGCCGGCGCACGGATTTCTCCTTTGACGAGGAGAAGCGGCTTCTCACCGCGACCTACACCGATGGCAGCTCGGTGGAGATTCAATATACTGCAGCTGGTAAACGTGCTAGGATGAAAGACGCCGCAGGCGAAACCGTATATAGATACAATGAAGCCGGTCTTTTGACCGAGCTGACGCGCAAAGATTTTTCTGACGAAACGTTTACGCTGGCGCATCGATACACGCCGGCAGGATGGCTTGCCAGCGTGACCACGCCGGCCGGACAAAGAGAGATCACGGACGCCGAAAACATTGTGACGCTAGCGGCGCCCTTGACCGAAGAGCCGGTCA
>DIPB01000104.1:2990-4187 GCA_002426275.1 Firmicutes bacterium UBA5499 | reverse complement strand
GTATCTAAAAAATGAAAACTAGATTTGTAAGGCTGGGTTTGCTTTGCATCTGCCTTGCCCTCTCCTGGGCGGCGGAAGCTGCCAACGCGGATCTGAGTAGTTTCACAAAAGACGGCAATATTGTCTATGAAAACGGCGCCTTGACGCTGAAACAATCGGAAGGCAGCGAGCAGATATTTTTCAATGCTCCCAGCGCTTTAGATGATTTCACAGCTTCCGAGTCAGACAGGTGGTCTGTGGAAAATGGTAAAGCTGTGGTCGTCAGTAAATCCGGAGAGTCCAGAATTCCCGACGGCGGGGAATATTCTCTGACCCTGACCCGAAATGTCTCCAAAGTGGAATTCGATTATGAGGTAAGCACCGAGCCGGATTACGATTTTTTCCGCTTTTATGTCGACGGCGAGCTTGCGGAAAGCTATAGCGGCCAAAAAACAGGGCGCATAGCCAAAAACTTAGCCAAAGGGAATCATATTTTCAAATGGGTCTTCCAGAAGGACGAATGCGGCAGGTCTAACAGTGATACGGTGAGAATCGGCACCATCACTTTCAATAGCGGCGCTGTGGAAACGGGCACTGCAACCGGGGTTATTGATTTTGAGAAAGTCGCTGTTTGGAACAGCCTGCAGGTTTCTTCGTCAGGGAACGTTCAGGTGCAAGTTGTGTCCAGCAATGACCCCACCACGCCCACCACTGATTGGCAAAACTTTGCCTCAGGCCTGGAAGGCCGCTATCTGCACATTAAGCTCGAATTCAACGGCTTTGGGTCTAAGGTGACCGGTATTACCTATGACGCCGCCCAGGAAGGAACGCCGCCGACGGTGACTTTCGTGGGTTTGCAGGAGCGCTACGCCTCCAGCCCGCAGCTGACAATCCAACTGACGGATCCCAGCGGCTTCTCCAATGATTCGAAGGTGGATGTTGTGCGGCCTGGTACGAACATTACCTTTACTCCCACGGTTACAAACCCTGCGGCAGACAAAAGAGTGTTTTCGTTTAATCCTAGCTTGACAGCTCCGGGATTTTATACGATCGAGGTAACAGCAATCGACGGGCTTGAAAATAGTAATGTGGAAGCGCGCACTTTCTTTCTAGGCGGCGACCTGGCATTGGAGCCTTCGTTCGTGATCGTGCCCAAAGATTCAGGCGCCAAGCAAGGCTTTCAGGTCTCGGCTAAGGTAGGAAGTAATCGTCAGACGC
>DIPB01000104.1:1634-2895 GCA_002426275.1 Firmicutes bacterium UBA5499 | reverse complement strand
CAGACGCTCGCGGCCGCGGATTTAGCCGGACTGACGACCGTTGGCGAGGCCGGGTTTGGACGTTTTGACAGACAAGGCGGCGCTATCTATTTCACAGCCAATGGTCAGACTGGAGTTGGCACTTTGACTGTGACCCTGCTGGACATGACTGCCAAGGCCAGAATCAGCACCGGCACCGGCCTGGCGGTCAGAATAAGGGAATGGGATAGCTTAAGTTATCCCGTCACGGTTTATACCCCGGGCGGGATTCAAATCGCCCAGCTGCCTGCGCAGCGAGATGTCTTCCTCTGGGACGGGTTGGCGGATTACGGCGCTCAGACGGGAAAACAGGGATTGCCGGGCCTTTATTTGTTCAAATCGGCAAACGGCGCTTCCAAGAAAGAGGTCTTGGCCCAGGCGCCTGTCAAGACTAATTTGACGGCTAAAGTTGCCGTCGATACAGGACAGAAGCTCGTTTCCTTTGGTTCTGGTACTACTCCTTTCGACTTTGGAGACGTGGTCTACGCCAGCGCCTATATCGGGCAAGGCAGCAAGACTCTCGGCTGGCTGGGAACTAAAGTGGTAAAAGACGGCGCTGCCTTACCTTCCTGGAAGTGGGACGAGACGTACGATTATTCCCCTACCAGTGGTGATGTCTTTGCTTATGTTCGGCTTGTGACAGCAGGCGGCCAAGTGGCTGTCAGCCAGGGAGCGAAGATTGGAACAGTAACTGCACCATTGGCTTTGAAGCAACTCTCTTTCACGCAGAGTATTTGGCAGGATGTCTATGAGAACGGCTTGCTGAAGGAAGATCAAGATTGGAAGTACGATTACGAGGCTGGGCGGTTAATTTCCAAAGAGGGTAAAAACGGACAAGGTACGTTTACCTACGCCTACGATTTTGAAGGCCGCTTGACAAGAATTGATTTAAACGGCCAGATGCAATGGAATGCCAGCTATGACGGAGACGGCAGGAAAGTCAAGGAAACGAATTTCTCCCAGGACAGAGAAGAGACCACATTCTTCGTTTACGACAAGGATGAGCGCCTGGCGTATCAAAAGAGCGTGATAAAAGATAAGAACGGACAGGAAACGGAGAAAGAAACTGTTTACCCTGCTGCGGAGGAAAGTAAATGAGAAAGAAACTTACATTTCTGCTGCTGCTTCTGTGCCTTTGCACAGTGAGTTTTGCCTCCGGCGTAGCGCTGGACGGCCTGCTGGGACAATGGCAGTATGATCTGCATGTGAACGACGAAGCTCTAAACGGCAGCGCCGCCACCTT
>DIPB01000104.1:0-1505 GCA_002426275.1 Firmicutes bacterium UBA5499 | reverse complement strand
GAGCAAATTTATCTTTCCCTGTGGGAGGTCCGTTGGCGGTTGGAATTGACGCCGCAGTGGATATTATCAAAGGCAGCGAGGAAGGCAGCCTGTATGTGGTGGGAGGCAATAATCTTTTTGCCGGAGCGACAGTGCAATACCAGTTTCCTTTCCCAGGAGGCTCTGCCTATATCGCAGCCGGAGGCGGTATGAAGGCTTTTCAGCTTGAGATTGGGGAAAACGGCCAAAATAATACGCGGCAATATTCCCTGACGGGAGCGCTCTTGGGCGGCGGCTTCGCCTATGAGGCAAGCCCTAAGCTGCGAATTGTGGGCGACGCGAGATATTTACTTCCCTTTTCCAGCCTGCAGAAAATGGACGATCAGGGCTTCCATGATGAAGGCGAAGCCAAAGGCGGCTTGATATCCTTATCAGCAGGAGCACAGTTGAGCATTCTCCCAAGCGCGCTGGTTGAAGTACGGGGACGGTTCGGCAAAGACGACTTCAGCGGATCAATCGGCGAGGAGAAAATCAGCGGTACCGGTTTCGGCGTTGCGGCTGGAGTACAATTTACATTTTAGATGTATTCTCTAGAAGAGGTAACTTGGAGGTAGCTTGGCTGCCTCCTTTTTTTATGCAGAAACATGGAGAAAGCCCAGTCACAACTGAGAAGCGGAAGTCATAATATGCTATGAGCCTAAGGAGATGAGACTTCGGGAGGTGAGAATCGTCAGTACCTCGATGGTGTATATTGACGCCTGATTTGCTCTTCTGTTGTCTTTCTCCGGGTGAGTTATCGGCAAGCAGCTAAGAACAACTCAACGTTAAAAAGGGAGGTGACACCATGGGCGAGCAGAAATTCAGCAAAGAGCTTTGGATCGTTATCCTCATTCTCTTTTTGATCTTTTTCGTATCTTAAAGATTCAATAGAGGCTCTTCCCTTAAATAAAGCTGTCCTGCGGGGCAGCTTTTTTGATGAGGATTAACGCATAAAATGGTCTTTTCAGTGACAAGAGTCAAGCCTGAGAAATAAAATGGATTGTAAGGACAGTATAAATAAGGGAGGTGTCGAGATGGGCGGTTTTTTTAGGCCAGGCTTCAATCAAAATTACTGGTTTTGGTGGATCTTGATCTTGATTCTGTTCTTGCTGCTCATTTTTGGATTTTAAGCGCACGCCTAACGAATTGCGGCACTAAAGATAATCCGGCTAGATAACAGTCTAAATGTTTTAGATTTTGTGGCATCCTTAAAGCTTCGTTCATATTATGATTCACGGGCTAGAGCCCACGAGGAGGTGACAAAGATGGGAAACTTGGGAGGCGGCAATTTTAAAGTATGGTGGATCGTGATTTTAATTCTGTTTTTAATTTTCTTTGTACCTTAAGAAGTAAAGAAGTAAAAGCGAAAGCGCTCCTCCGGGAGCGCTTTTTTACTGCTGTCAAATCGTGTTTGCGTTAATTTTTTGTCACCCCATGCTGGATTCAGGCAGGGGCCGGCCCTTTAAAAGTTGGTGTAAAGTTATCGT
>DIPB01000100.1:49152-50216 GCA_002426275.1 Firmicutes bacterium UBA5499 | reverse complement strand
TCGCCCTCGCGTCCGGCGTCGCAGGCGTTGATGACTTCGGAAACGTCGGCACGGTTCATAAGGACTTTGAGAATATCGAACTGCTTGCGCTTGTCCCTCGCAATCTTTACGCTCCACGGATTCGGGACGATGGGCAGATCGTCATAGCGCCACTTGGCGTATTTCTCATCGTAGGCGTCGGCATTGGCAAGCTCTGCCAGATGGCCGAAGCACCAGGACACGATATATCCGTTGCCCTCCATATATCCGTCCATGCGCTTATCTGCGCCGAGGACGACGGACAGGCTCATCCCGACCGAAGGCTTCTCGCTGATTACAAGTTTTATCATATAGATTTCTTCTCCTTTTCTTCAATAGACAGCAAAAAAGCAGCTCCCGAAAGAACTGCTTTTCGCTGCAAGGTATATTTTGTTTTAGAATTGACTGGGTGAATAGCGGACGGTCACGACGATGACGGTCTTGGACTTTTCATCTACGCGGAAAACTGCGGTATAGTTTTTGATGAAAAGCTGTCTGTATCCCTTGTTCGCATACGCCCCGACCTGTCGCTCCGGGCAGCGGTACGGCATGGCTTCAAGCGTGAGTATCTCGGATTCGATTGTCTCCACAAGTTTTAATGCTGTACCGGGTTCCATAAGCGTCTTGGCTATATAGGCATAAATACCGTCCAAGTCATGGAGGGCACGGCTCATGAGCTTGACGCTGTACTTATCCTCCAAAGTGCTTCCTCCTTAATGAAGAAAGCGCCTCTCTTGCGTCATAGAGCTTACCGTCTGCGGCATACTCAGCCTCGGCTTCTCCGATTGCACGGTCTGTCGCGGCAGTCTCTACCAATTCCTCATAGGATTCTATGCTCATGACTACCAGATCGCCATAGCCGTTTTTGGTAATGAACAGGGGTTCACGCCGCGCGTGACAAGCCTCGGAAATCTCGGTTGTATTTCTCAGGTCTGTGATAGGTCTGATCTGCGGCATATCGCCACCTCCTTCCTTTGTACATCATTATAGCATTATCATGTACAAAATGCAAGCGACTTATGCAGTTTTCCTGGTAGCCGCAGATA
>DIPB01000100.1:45545-48934 GCA_002426275.1 Firmicutes bacterium UBA5499 | reverse complement strand
AGAGCCTTGGATAGTTGGTTTTGCAAAATAATAGTAATAGTTTTATTGTGTATATATTCTTAACCGATCACGCATGGTTCGGGCGGATAAACTCATCGAATTGTTCAAGCGGTATACCGAGTTTATCGAACTGACCACGCTCATGCTCAATGAATTTATCGAGAAAGTGGTGGTACATGAGGCCAACAAGTCCACCGGGGAGCGCATCCAAAAGGTGGATATTTACCTCGACTTCATCGGGCAGTTTGACGCGGAACTTCCGGCGGAAGAACTTTCCGTCGAACAGCTTGAGGAACAGCGCCTTTATCTGGAAAAGAAAAGGCGGGCGCGCGAAGAACAACGAATGCGCGCAGCGCAAGCGGGAACAGGAGCAACGCAGGGAAACGGCGTTCGGCGCTCCCATTCCCCGCGGGGCGCGTCCCGTCGTGCAGGCGGTGGGATCCCCCTCGGAGAGCCCACTTGACATCGCGTTCACCGATGCCCAAACCGAGATCACGCTTTCCTCCGAGTCAGCCGGTTCGTTTATGGCTACCGGCTGGGCGCGCTGATGACGTTGGAAGTATTTGAGGGCAAGGAGAATTTGATTGTCGGCGGCGACGCCTGAACAATAAAAGCAATCGAAATTGGAAAAGGGCTGCCACACCGGCAGCCCTTTTCATTTTCAGCTTTGATCCAGATACCGGCGAATATCGCGGCTTCCATGCAGGATGCGGTGAATTTCAATCACATCGTCGCGTACCACATAGAACACGAGGTATTTGTCAACCGGCATCCGGCGGTAGAACTGGTGAAACTGCCCGCCGGAATACGCCTCGTACATTTCGGGGAATTCGGCCAGCTCTTGAATTTTCCCGACGATGCGGTCGTACTGCTGAACTGCCGTCGATTCATAGAACTGCGCCAGATAGTTCACGATGTCCTCAAGGTCTTTCGCCGCAATGGGCAGCATGACAATCTTCCGCATTTTAACGGCCCACTTTATCCGTCAGCTTTTTCCGCAGCTCCCGCGAGACGTCGGCAAAGTCGTAACGGGTGGGGTCGCTCTCCGCCTGCGCCTCGGCCTCATGCAAAGCGGTCTCGATACGTTTGGTTGACTGGATGCCCTCGTATTGCTCTAAACTCATGACAACCATATCGCCGTAGCCGTTTTTGGTCAGGAACACCGGCTCCTTTTCTTCATGGACAATGCGCGAGATTTCCGTAAAATTGTTTCGCAAGTCTGAAATCGGTCGAATTTTTGACATGATCGCCTCACCTCCGATATCGTTATTTTATCATAATCATGATAAAATATCAAGCGTTACAAATGCAACGTCTTTCCAATCCAGAAGGGCCGTCCCGAAACGGACGGCCCTTCTGCTGTGATGAAGCAAGGAAATCGTTGGTCAAAGCGATGCAAGGACAAGGTGCTGGTCGGAAAGTTAAAAGGAGGTCATCCATCAGGTCAGCCACAGCAAGAAGTGGTCGGTCCAGCTCTGGATGAGCAGGGCCGCCCGCTTTACCGGGAGGACGGCAAGCCCATCCTCGCGAGCTCGGATTCGCTGCTGCAAGACCGATTTTTGAATACATGCAGGCGGCGGGCGTCCGGGGCTTTGAGCGAGAACAGCGCAAGAGCAACGCCGAGCACCTCTCCGTTTTGGAGTATAAGTCGGAGAAAGAGCCGCAAAAGGCCCTGTTGCTGCAAAAAAAAAGGTGCGGCGGCGGTCAAGTGCAGCAAGCGCGGCAAGACGATCAAATCCTCTTTCTAATCAACCTGAGCCTCGCAGCTGCGTCTCGCTGAGGGGAATTGACGATCCCACATATACTTTGGAGCTGCCGGAGCGAGAGTTAGGACAGCTCAGCAACAGCCAGTTGATGCGAGAAGCTTGTCCCGAGGCTATCAATTTGCATCATGGCAAGAGCTATCTGGTGAGGAAAATCCGGCGTCTCGTCCAGAATTTACTTTTACTATTCGGTCAGCGGCGGCATTGGGGTATCGGAGGGAATCTACGATCGTTATCTTGAGCCGGGAGCCGCAGCGCCAAGAAACATTGGCCATTTGGCGGCACAGGGAAAACAAAGGCTTGGTTTCGACCCAGCTGCCGCTTTCAGAGTCGGAGGCGCTTGACGAACCGGAAGAGGTCCAACCGCGTAATTTAGTCCGCGGCTTTCAGCCTGGCGCTCGCGTTCGGCTTGCCAAGGCCGGACGCTGCTTCGTACTCGACAAATGCGAACTGGAGCGAAACATGATCTTCTATCAGGCGACTAAAGCGACGGCAAAGCGGTCAGACTGCCGCATTCCGATCAGCTGGAGCTGCAGGAAGGAGAGAGAAGCTGGCTCTGTCTCGGCTGCGGGTCAGCTATGGCTGAAAAGGAAGAGCAATGTCCAGTTTGCGGCATAGCTCTGAATTAGCATTGACAATAAGATAAATTCAAAGAAAGGGTCCATGAAAGACGGGCAAGCTCTATACTAAGGGTTTGAAAAGCTTTTCCCATTCTAGAACCGTGCGGATAAATAGTTCGGCAAGTTCTTCGGGTGACCGCATTGGGGGCAGTTTGCGCTCAAAGCCTTTGAAAGCGTGGATTTTTCTTTTGGGAATTTCAGGTTTGGATACTTCCAAAGGAAAATCTTCGATTTTAAGCAACTCTTTTCTAATCTCGCTTCGCCTGGCTGTGGCGGGATGAGTCTTTTTCCCGTTGGGACCTTGGTCGCCATAGTCAGGACAAAAACCGACGGCGAATGACTTGTCTTCTTTGACTAGTCGTAAGATGAACCAATCGTCGCCGGGGAAAGGGGTAGCGGCGAAGGCACAGTACATGGGATCCCAGGAACCTAGGCGTTGTCTGCCTTCTGTGAAGCGCCATTTTGGGAGTCCACGTCTCACCTGTATGTAGGTGTCCATCATAAATTGAACTCTGTCTGCGGTTTTTTCCCGCGTTTTCCATTTGTTAAGATAGGCGATGATTTGATCCATTTCAGGCGCTCTCCTTTCATTTCCGGCAGAGGGGTCATTTCCCGACTTGAGATTCCGCCTTCTGGAATCAACCTGAATCGCATTTGTGAAGTGCGAATTTCCGCAGCTGCAAATGATGTCGGCTTTTTCATTAGCAAGACCTCAGTCCGAAACATAATGCACGCGGTAAAGTTTGAGTCCTTCCCTGAACCAGACCCGCGGCGTAACATCTTTGACGCTCCCGGCACAGTGCGGCGAAATATCGTAGCTTACGTACGCCGTCTGGCAAAGCGGTCCTCACTGTTCTCATAAAGATAGGGGTCCTTACGGGCGCGCGGCCGAGGATTGCCAAAAATAGATCGTTCCGGCAAACTGCCGTCCGCTAACATTATTTTGATATAACAATCCGAGAATTCAGGTTTTTAACTATACGTCGGTGTAGATGCTCTGTCTAGT
>DIPB01000100.1:42540-45417 GCA_002426275.1 Firmicutes bacterium UBA5499 | reverse complement strand
GTCTTCTAAGGGGCAATTCCTGCTTCCCGCAATGAATATTAGCGTTCAAGCCGGCTTTAACTAAATTTATCTTCCCAGATGGACTTTCTGCCGCAGAATCGGAGCTCAAATAAATTTACTGTCAGCAGGAAAAAGTCAGAACTTAACGAATCTAATTAGTATGCATATGGTGATTTTGGGTATCGTTGGCTTATTCATGCTTTTGTTGTACGATCTCGCCTCTCTGAGACAACTGCCAAAGCGGAGCGCGCTGGCAGTTTTGGGATACGGGATTCATACCGTTGCGATTGCGGCCGCCGCTTGCGCAGCAGGGAAAATAGTGCTGCCGCTTTGGTGCGGAGCTCTAGGCTGGCTGCTGTTCGGCAGCGGCGCGGCATGGCTCTGTTATTGTTTATTTCTTTATAAACCATTAGCCAGCACGTACAAAGCGGACGGAGAGCTTACGTTAACCACCGCAGGTCCATATGCATTTTCACGGCATCCCGGTTTTTGGGGTCATACGTTTTTGCTGGCCGGTTTATTCCTGGCTACTGAGTCCGCCTTGTTGCTCAAAGGCGGATTTTTCTGGATTCTAGCTAATTTTTTTTATATTGTGCTGCAAGATCGCTGGCTATTCCCGCAATTATTCCGCGGGTATTCTCGCTACAGACAGACGGTTCCGATGTTGTTTCCAAGCAGGACAAGTCTTCAGCGATTTTGGCTGACCAAATAAAAGGGGGATATTGATGGCAAATCTCAGCGAGTTATTAAAAGAAGGACGAACTGGCGATGCCTGGCTGAAATACTGCGGCTTTGTGGAATTATCGCTAACAGAATTCATGGAAATTCAGGAACGCCTGCTGAAAGAACAGCTGCAGTTGCTTTCCAAAAGCTTTCTGGGCAAAAAAATCTTGGGAGAGACTGTACCCAAAGATAGCGAAGAATTCCGCCGCCTTGTTCCATTCACTACCTATGAAGACTATCTGCCGTATCTAGCGGAAAAGAGAGAAGATATTCTCCCCAGCGATCCTAAATTTTGGATTTGCACATCCGGCAAAACGGGAGCCTACGAGCAAAAATGGGCTCCTTATCCGCCGGCCTGGGTGCAGACGCACATGAAGAATTTTGTGGCTGCCATTATTTTTTCTATTTGCAACAAGAAGGGTAGTTTTTCGTTAAAAGAGAACTCAAAATTTCTTTACGCCATGGCGCCGCCGCCTTATCTTACAGGTATGGTACCGCATAACTTAAAAGATGAATTTTCCTTTGCTTATCTGCCGCCGCTGGCGGAAGCGGAAAAGATGAATTTTGACCGGCAGAACTTGGAAGGGTTCCGCCTTGGCCTCAACACGGGGATTGATTTGTTCTTCGGCATTTCCGCAGTTTTAGTTCGGATCGGAGAAAAATTCGCCAAGCAGGGCATCAGGGCCTTAGGCGGAGAGGGATTGAATCTTTTAGCCTGGCTCAGACTCAGCTGCGGCTTTCTGAAAAGCAAGATTAGCAAGCGGGAATTTTTACCCAAAGATGTTTGGAATCTCAAAGGGATCATGTGCGCCGGAACGGACACCAGCTTTTACAAAGAAAGAATCGAATATTACTGGGGTGTGAAACCTCTGGAGATCTATGGCGGCACGGAAATCGGAATTGCCGCCACTCAAGCTTGGGACTACGAAGGGATGATGTTGTTTCCAGATGCGAATTTTTGGGAATTTATTCCCGAAGACGAGCACGCTAAAAGCCAGACTGATCCTAGTTATGCGCCGCGCACGGTCCTGCTTTCGGAACTGAAGCCGGGCAGACGCTATGAATTGGTGGTGACCAATTTTAAAGGCGGTGCGTTTGTGCGCTATCGGTTGGGGGATATGATTAAAGTCTTGAGCCGCAGCAACGAGAACTTAAAAATAGATCTGCCGCAGATTCTTTACGAAGATCGCGTGGAAGACGTGATCGATCTGGCCAGCTTCACCAGAATCACGGAGCGCACTTTAGGCAACGCGTTGTCTCTGGCGGGGATCGGCAAACAGAACTGGCTGGCTCACAAGGCTTTTGCAGATAATCACCCTTTAATCGAACTGGTGCTGGAGCTTCCCGACAGCGTAGAGATCGATCGGCTAGAAGAGAAAATCCACTTGGCTCTGCGGGAAGTAGATTCAGATTATCGCGACTTAGGGAATATGGTTGGCTATCGTCCCTTGAAAGTGACGGCAATTCCCCTTGGCACATTAAATTCGCTAAGGGAGCAAACAGGTACGGGAGAGTTCAGTTGGGCGGCCGGTCTGGGCGCCCGAATTAATCCCCCTGCCAAAATCATGGCGCTAGTCGCAGCTGCAGCCGAAAAAAATAGCGTTGGAAGGAATTGGAATGGAAACGGGACTGGCAAATAATCTACCGCTGCTCATCCCTTTAGTGGCATTCATAACGTATTGCGGGCTTTTGGTCTTTGCCTGGACAAGTCCCCGCTCGCAGCTGTCCAAATTATTTATTTACTATCTTTTGATGATGATGGTCTGGAGTTTAAGTTCTTTTCTCATGCGCACCACCCTGGCTCCGGGTCCGCTGATTTGGAACAGGATCATGGTTATGTGTACCTGCGGCGTGCCGTTTGTTTTCTTTCACTTCACGCAAAAATTGTTAGACCACAAGGCCAATCCTTATATTCGGATTGGTTATTTGCTTTCAGTGCTTTTGATCATTGCCAACTGGCGGGGACTGATCGTTCCAAGCGCCACGCTCACGAGGGGTTATTTTGACTACTCCCTGGGTCCGGTTGCGCCGCTGCTGGGAGTTTTCGGGGGAGGTTACACTTTTGTGGCCGGACTGCTTCTCTGCCGTGAATGCCTGAGAGGCGCCCAGCCTTTCTGGTCAAATCGTTTTTCCTATCCGGCTCTGGGCGCGATG
>DIPB01000100.1:28477-42347 GCA_002426275.1 Firmicutes bacterium UBA5499 | reverse complement strand
TGTGGATATTGCGGCCAACACAGTCAATGCCTTTTTGCTGGCCAATGCCATTTACTGTCATCGCCTGCTGAACGCTACCATTCCCATCCGCAAAGCCCTGGTCTTTTTCATTACGCTCATCGGGATGACGGTTTCTTATCACCTTTTGTTGTTCTTAATCGACGCCTTCAGCTACGGCGCGTATTCTTTCGCCGCGGCTGCGCTTATAATTGCGCTGTTCACGCTCCTTTGCTATGAACGATTGAGAAACGGACTGCAAACTTGGTTAGACAGGACGTTATTCGGAGAACAGTATAACTATCGCGAGACTTTGAAAGACTACAGCAGGCTGATGACCTCCATTTTGGATTTGGACGAACTTGCCAGCTCCACATTGCTGCTTTTGGTTAAAGCGCTGCATGTGAACGGAGTTATTCTGTTTCTGCCCGATGAAGAGGGACATTTCTACGCCCACGATCAGCTGGGTTACTCCCGGGAAGTGCTGGCCATGAGAGTGGATAAGCTCAGCGTCATCGTCCGTTGGCTTTCACGCCAAAACGAAGCGATCCTCAGCTGGCAGGAGATCGAAAATTTGCCGGAATTCAGAGGATTGTGGCAGCGCGAAAAAGACCACCTGCAGCAGCTAGGCGCGGAACTTTTGGTGGGGATCAACTTTCAAAACAATCTCCAAGGCATTCTCCTTCTAGCAGACAAAAAAAGCAAGAGTCCCTATACTGATGACGATAAGGCGCTGTTGGTTACCCTGACCAATCAAGCGGCGGTGGTCTTGCAGAACGCGCAGATCTATCGGGAAGTGAGAAGCCAGGCTGTGCGCGACGATCTGACCAAACTCTATAATTTCCGTTACCTGCAGGAATTCCTTGACAATGAAATCTCCCGCTGTGCCAAGAGCGGGCTGTGCTTTTCCGTGATTTTGCTTGACCTGGACTTCTTTAAGACCTACAATGACGTCTATGGACACCTGGCGGGAGACGACGCCCTGATTAAGATCGCCCAGGCGCTGACGGAATCAATTCGTGTCTCCGATGTGGCGGCTCGCTATGGGGGAGACGAATTCGCCGTGATCTTGCCGGAGACGGATTTGGAAGAGGCTAAGGAGATCGCAGAGAAAATCAAGGAGAGAGTCTGCCTGAACTTCCAAAGCTCCGGCTCTTCGCTTTTAACAACCAGCCTGGGCGTGGCGGCTTATCCTGAGCACGGCCAAACCAAGCAGCAGTTGATCGCGTCTGCGGATCGAGCCCTTTACAAAGCTAAGAATTTCGGCAGAAATCACATCACCCTCGGCACCTCCGCGGAAATCGCCGTTGCCAGCGGAGTGTCTGAGACCGCCTCGCAGGCGGAAAAGGATTTTCTGAAAGAACAAGTAAAAGGGATGCAGCTTGATACCATCTACACGCTGGCCGCCGCCATTTACGCCCGGGACAATTACACTTACCAGCACTCGAAAATGGTGACGCAATATGCCGTCGCCTTAGCCGAAGCGCTTGGCCTTTCTTACGAGCACAAGCAGATAATCAATAACGCGGCCATGCTGCACGATATAGGAAAAATCGGCATTCCGGAAAACGTGCTCAACAAGCCCGGGCCGCTGACCGCTTCCGAACGAGAGATGATCAATTATCACGTCACAATCGGCGAGGCCATCCTCAATCAAATGCCGTATCTGCGAGGTTTGGCCGCAATCATTCGTCACCATCATGAGCAGTATGACGGCAACGGGTATCCGGACAGGCTGAAAAAGGAAAACATTCCTTTGGAAGCTAGGATCCTGGCCATAGCCGACGCTTTTCACGCCATGACCAGCGACCGGCCGTACCGGAAAGCGCGTTCTAAAGAAGATGCTTTAAGAGAAATGACCGCTCTGGCTGGGAGCCAATTTGACCCCCACCTGGTGCCTGTATTTGTGAAGATGATCAAAACCCAAAATCTATAAACGGAGCGGACGGAGGCGCCTGAAGATGAAAAAATTACTTTGTTTGTTGCTGCTGCTTACGGCGGCAAATGCGCGTGCAGACTTTCGCTTCGTACAAATCACAGACAGCCACGGCGGCAGGTACGAACAGGGCAATAAAGCGCTGGCAGGCATTGTCCGGGAAGTGGCGGCACTTGAGCCGAAGCCCGCTTTTGTCATCGTCAGCGGCGATCTGGTGGAGACGGGATTGGATTGGGAATACGAGAGGTATCTCGCGGAGATCAAACCCCTTGCGGAGGCCGGAATCCCAGTTTATCACGTGCCAGGCAATCACGAGAGCAGATGGGCCGCCAGGGGCAAACAGGACTTTATCAAGCGCCTGGGTCCCACTTACTCGCACTTTGTCTATCAGGGCCAGCATTTCCTCCTTCTGGATACGTCGTTTGTGCCCGAAGCTTATGGACACATCGAGTCCGCACAGCTCCAGTGGCTGGACGCGCGGTTGGCGCAAATCGGACCCGACGCTCCCCTTTGGGTTTTCAGCCATCATCCGTTGGGCTTCAGCGTCCGATATACAGATAACGAATGGGAAGCGATAGAAAGACTCTTGCCCGCCAATTTGGTTCTGGCCATGTCCGGTCACGGGCACAGCTGGCGCCGCTGGCAAATTCAAGGCCGGGAATTTTCTATGACCAGGGCCGCGATGCTGGGCGAGTACGCAATCGTTGATGTGACAGCGGACAAGGCAGCCGTCTTTCGGAAACAATTGGGGCAGGCAGCCAGATTAGACTTCGAAGTCCCCGTCCGCAAGACGCAAAAGACGGCCGTCAGCTTTATCGTGAGCCAGCCGGAGCAAATCCGTCAGTCCGAAGCCTTTGCCCTCACCGTCACCTCCAGCATCCCCCTGGACAGCGTCCAAGTAAAACTTGGCGGCGTCTGGAAGGCTCTGGAGGGTTCGGGCAATTTTTGGAGCGGGAGCATCGTCACGGCATACGCTGGCACGCAAACCCTCTTTGTGCGCGGGCATAAGGGCTCCGAGCTTTATCAGGAGCAGAGAACAGTCGCGGTCCTTCCTTCCAAGGAGACAAGCTTGCCGCGGGTCCTGTGGACATACAAAACCGGCGGCTCAATTTTCTCCTCGCCCGCCGCTGACGAGCGCAATGTCTACTTTGGCTCTCATGACGGTAAGATGTACGCTTTAGAGAAGCTAACGGGCACGCTCAGCTGGTCCTTCCCCACAGCCGGGCCTATTCTCTCTTCGCCCTTGCTTTGGGAAGGCGGGGTGTATTTCGGCTCCCAGGACGGGAAGATTTACGCTGTGGCCGCCGCAAGCGGCGCAGAGCTTTGGAGTCGGGATGTGGGAGAGCCGATTACCGCGTCGCCCGCGATTAGCCAAGGGAAACTTTATCTGGGCGGGCCTGCCTTTTTGTATTGTCTGGACGCAGCCACGGGTAAGCTCGTTTGGCAGAGCGAAGACGGCAATCTGATTAAGGTGAAGCCGGCTATCGCAGACGGGAAAGTATACTTCACATCCTGGGGCGGCCTCGTCACCTGCCTGGCCGCGGATACTGGAGCTTTGATCTGGCAAAAGCAGATCGACAGCAGCTTTTACTATGCGCCGGCAACTGGCGACCCGCTGGTTGCCTCAGGGAAGCTGATCATCACCACGCCCAGGAATCGCGTGATCGCTTTGGACCTTCTTACAGGGGAGAAACTGTGGCAGGCTGAAAGCGTCAAGGCGGGCTTTTGTTCGCCAGCCCTTTGGCAAGACCGAATCCTGGTCGCCTCTCTGGACGGAAAAGTCTATGCGCTGGACGGCGAAACCGGGCAGACAATTTGGAGCGGCAGCGCAGGCGAAAGCATTTACGACGCCAAAATCGCCGCCGACGGGCAGGTGGGCGTTACCAATACCTGCTGGGGGAGCCTGGCCGCCTTCGACCTCGGGACAGGGGAGCGGAAGTGGAAGCTGAAACTGGCGGACGCGTTCATTTTCAGCGCGCCCGTTGTTTCAGAAGGCGTGGCCTACGTCGGCAGCACGAACGATCACCTCTACGCCGTACAGTATAAATAGCGGCCTGCGGAGCATGAAAGCGCTCCGCATTTTTTGTCTGGGAATCGAAATAAACGTCGCTATCGTGTAATTGCGCTCATAAATGTTGTTGGGCTCTTCATCGGGCGGTTTGCCCTTGCATGTCCACGGGTTCCCGGAGCCGTCTGACAGCCGGCCCCCTTTAGCGGCGTAAATGCCGTGAGCGCTTATTCTCAAGCCTGGAGTTGGAATAAAGAGCAAAGTACCCCTGCAATTACGGCAGTGAGCAGTTCGCAAGCTCATGCTCCTTCCAAAGAAATTTTTCGTACTTTATTTCAAAGCCGGCTCCTGCGCTTTTATGTCGGAGCCGTGAGTTGTCGCCGCTGCTTGCACATTATATTAACTTAAAAGTTAATTAATTAATCTTCATTAGAAGAATTCTTTGTTTCCACTTCTTGACAAGCCTATATAAAGTGGTTATTATGTACTTGAGTTATGGATTATTTAATTAATTTTATAGTTAAGGAGTGATTCGGATGCAGATCCCAAGACCCGAACATCCAAGGCCTGATTTTCAGCGGCAAGCCTGGCTTAACCTCAATGGCGCCTGGGATTTTGCCTTTGACTTCGGCCGCAGCGGCAGGGAACGGGAATTGGAGTGGACGGACAAGATTTTGGTTCCCTTCTGTCCGGAGAGCGCCCTCTCAGGTATCGGCTATCGGGACTTCATGCCCAGCGTCTGGTACCGCAGAACTTTTCGGCTGCCGGAGGACTGGCGGGGGCGAAGAGTCATCCTCCACTTCGGAGCTGTGGATTATCAGACGGAGGTCTGGCTGAACGGCAAAACAGTGGGTACGCATCGGGGAGGTTATTCATCCTTTCAGTTTGAGATCACATCCTTCCTGCAGCGGGGAGAAAACACCATCGTGGTTTGCGCCGAAGATGACAATCGCCTGTGGCTGCAGCCAAGGGGCAAACAGTGTGAGGCTTATGAATCCCAGGGCTGCGATTATACCCGTACCACAGGCATCTGGCAGACCGTGTGGCTCGAGGCTGTGCCCCAGACATATCTGGCGTCTGCGAAACTGGCGCCGGATCTCGCGAACGCTTCTCTTTTTATAGAAGGACGGCTGGCGGGAGGCGGAGGCGAAGTGAAGGCCACAGCCACCTTTGCCGGCAAGTGCTTGGCTCAAGGCGCCGTTAAAACCCGCGGCGGTCATTTTCAGCTCGCCTTACCATTAGCCGCAGCCCATCCTTGGGCTCCGGGGACGCCCAATCTTTACGATTTGTAGCTGGAAGTTGCGGGGCAGGACGGCAGTTCGGATCAAGTCCGCAGCTACTTCGGTCTCAGGGACATTTCCTGGCATGACGGGCTGAGAATCAATGGGAAAAAGCTCTTCATGCGGCTGGTTTTGGACCAGGGTTATTATCCCGACGGCATCTATACCGCGCCTTCCGATGAGGAATTGAAAGCCGATATTGAGCGCTCCCTGGCTTTGGGCTTCAATGGAGCGCGTCTCCATCAGAAAGTTTTCGAACCCAGGTTTTTATATTGGGCGGATCGGCTCGGCTATTTGGTCTGGGGCGAGCATGGCAGCTGGGGCCTTGCCATCGACAAGCCCGAGGCTTTGCAAATCTTTCTGCCGGAGTGGAGCGAGATTGTGGAACGGGACCGCAATCATCCCGCAGTCATCGGCTGGTGCCCGCTGAATGAAACAAGACCGGGAGTGTGTCATCGCGGCCATAAGCCGGAGTTCGTGCGCACGGTCTATGGAATCACCAAAAAGCTGGATCCAACGCGGCCCGTGATCGACACCAGCGGCTACGTCCATGTGGACACCGATCTGTACGACGTTCACGATTACGATCAGGATCCCGTCACTTTCCGTCAGCGCTATCAGGACTTTATCCAGGGCAAAGTCTTCGTTAATTATCCCCAGGAGGAGCAATACGAAGGGCAGCCCTATTGGATCAGCGAGTATGGCGGCATTTGGTGGCAGCCGGGCGCGCCTGCAGAAGACAAGAAAGCCTGGGGATACGGCAAGCGGCCCGCCAGCGAGGAAGAGTTCATTGAGCGGTACCGGGGACTGACCAGCGCGCTGCTGGAAAATCCCGAAATTTGCGGTTTTTGCTATACGCAGCTGTATGATGTGGAACAAGAAGTCAACGGCCTTTATACTTACGGTAGACAGCCGAAGTTTCCGCAGGCTGCGATTCGCCGGCTCAACTCGCAGCCTGC
This sequence comes from Firmicutes bacterium UBA5499, assembly GCA_002426275.1. GTDB lineage: Bacteria > Bacillota > DTU084 > DTU084 > DTU084 > UBA5499. Next base: position 36,167 of record DIPB01000100.1, on the reverse strand, counting down.
AGCCTACGAAAAAGAAGAGGAGAAGTGACAATGCAATTCACCAGACAGATTCCTGTCTTAGGGACCTGGGATGTCGTGGTGGCCGGCGGCGGACCGTCCGGCGTGTGCGCGGCCGTGGCCAGCGCCCGCAGGGGAGCGAAGACCCTTTTGGTCGAACGCTATGGCGTCCTGGGAGGGAATTTAACGGTCGGCGTTGTCGCGCCTCTCTTGGGCCATACTGCTCCCGGAACCATGGCTGACGAGGTAAGAGAACTTCTGGGCGGGGCCAGATACTTCGATCACGAGACAGCTAAGGGCAAACTGGCAGCCTGGGTCTCCGAGGCGGGAGCGGAAATCATGCTCCAGGCTCCGGTGGTTGATGCGGTGCGGGAAGAAGCTCGCCTGACAGGCGTCGTCATCGGCGGCAAAAAAGGCTTGGCTTGCCTCCGGAGCAAGGTCTTCATCGACGCAACCGCAGACGCGGACTTGGCGGCCTTCGCCGGCGTGCCGTTTGTTCAAGGACGAAGCTGCGACGGCGAGGTTCAACCTGCGAGCCTGATGTTCGTTGTCTCCGGCGTGAAGGAAGACGCCATCACCTGTGAATCAGAAGAACATCACGTGCCCACTCCCAGGGGAGATTATCTTGACGTCTGCCAAAAGGCCAGCGAAGAAGGAGAACTGCCTGTGAACGTGACCATCGTCCGTTTGTATCACGGGCCCAATCCAGACGAGCGGGTGGTGAACGCCACGCAGCTATGCGGCGTGGACGGCACGGATCCGTTGGCCGTAGGCAGAGCGGAAGTTGACTTGCGCCGGCAGATCGATAAGGTCGTCGCTTTTTTGCATAAGTACGCTCCTGGCTGCGAAAATTGCCGGCTGAAGATTACTCCCGGCACCCTGGGCGTCCGGGAGAGCAGACGTCCTCAGACGAAGGTAATTCTGCAGCGGGACGATCTTTTGACAGGCAGGCGCTTCCCTGACGCTGTGGTGGAAGAAGCCGAATTCTGCATCGACATTCACAATCCCGCGGGAGGAGGGCAAGCCGAAGGAGTGGCCGCCCGGGTTAAACCTTACTCCATTCCCTACGGCGCGCTCCTGCCGCAAGGAGCGACTAATCTTCTGCTCACAGGCCGCGCCATCGGCGGAACACACGACGCCCACGCTTCCTTCAGGGTGATGAATATCGCCATGGCCCTGGGACAGGCCGCGGGAATCGCCGGCTCCTTAGCCGTGGAAAAACGCATTCAGCCGCCGGACTTGGATCCCCAGGCGATCAGAGCCGTCTTGCGAGCGCAAGGGGTAAAGTTGACCGCTGCGGAATAAACCAGCATTCAATCAGGCAAGACGCCTTCCGTGCTGCCAAGGCACGCGGAGGCGTCTTTTTTTTTCTGAAAAGGATTGAGGAGCCTTAAATGAAGGAAACGAGCGGGACTTGGCAGAATATAAACTGTGAGAATTGCTTAGCCAATTTTGGTTTGAGGCAAGAATAATGCGCCCGGCTATCCTATGAGAAAGCGAGAGATTGGGAAAGTGAGACGATTCTTCATTGCCAAGGATGCAATTACGCAAGAGGGAGCTCGCATCAGCGGCACGGACGCTCATCACCTGCGGCACGTGCTGCGGCTGGAGCGCGGAGAGAAAATCATCCTAGTTGCGGAAGGACGAGAGTACCTGGCTGAAATCAAGGATTTCGCGGAGGACCACGTCTTCTGCCATCTGCACGAGACCTACCCTGGCCGGGGAGAACCGCCGGTGGAGGTTACTTTACTGCAGGGAATGCCCAAAGGAGAAAAGCTGGAGCTGGTGATTCAAAAGGCAGTGGAGGTGGGAGTTTCCAGGATCGTACTGCTGGAGACTGAACGTTCGGTTGTGAAATTAGATCCCGTCAAGGCTGAGCAAAGATTAAAGCGCTGGAGACGAATCGCCACTGAAGCGGCTAAGCAGTGCGGACGCAGCGTCGTGCCGCCGGTGGAGGGAATCTATAAGCTCCCCCTGTGGCTGGAAAAGGGGGAAATGGCCGCCGACGCTCTTTTTCTTGTGCCTTGGGAAAACGCGCAGCAACCCGGGATCAGAGAGGCCCTCAGGGAACACCATCAGGCAAGACAGGTCTGCATTCTCATCGGCCCCGAAGGAGGCTTAACAAGCTCGGAGGTGGAGACGGCGAAAAAATTCGGCGGGCTTCCCGTGACCCTTGGCCCCAGGATCCTGCGCACTGAGACGGCTGCAATTGTGGCGCCCGCGCTGGTCCTCTACCAGGCAGGGGATTTGAATTGATACCCGGCTAAGGTTCCAGAGGCGGCGCCAAATCCCGCCTAAGCTTGGAAATACGGGGATAATTTTGTCCGGTGTTTAGGCGACAGGGGAGATTTTTTAAAATGATTAATGAAATATCGCCTTGGAATATTGGCGGGACCGATTGTAATAATCCCTCTGCTTTTTTCCCTTTGTGATCTTATGGGAAAAAGTTAATCGCCATATTTTAGCTGTTAGCGAAACACGGTAAAATACGATCGGAGATATTTTTTTATGGGAAACACACAGACATGGCAGGCTGATTGTTCAGAAAGCAACGCCTAAAAACCATTGAAACGCATACGCGGCGGCGTGGGCGTCGGCTTTGGGAGTTGGGCTGAAAAATGTCAGCTCTTAATCGTCTTTTGCCGGATATTCCGTTTATTGAAGAAGCGATAGTGCGATAGCTGCAGTGCTCTTGCGTTTCAATATAAGACTCTGTATCTGAACCGTTTAATCGCTTTTCAGGATACTGATGTTGTGAAGGTAATTACAGGAATCCGGCGCTGCGGCAAGTCAAGTCTGTTGCGGCTCATGGCGCAGCACCTACGGGAATCAGGCGTAGCTCCCGAACAGGTCATAGAACTGAACTTTGAATCCATGGCGCTTTCCGTCATGAGCAATAGGCAGTTCTACCAGTATGTGAAAGATAGGGTTATAGCAGATAAGACGATGTACCTGTTCTTGGACGAGGTTCAGCGCATCGATGATTGGCAGGCGGCGGTAAATTCCTTCATGGTAGACTTTCCTTGTGATATTTATATCACCGGCTCCAATGCCTTTCTGCTTTCATCCGAGCTGTCCACTTATCTTTCGGGGCGGTATGTGGAAATCAAGATGTATCCGCTTTCTTTCAGAGAGTTTATTGATTTTCATGGCTATACTCTGGGCACGATGAAAGCTCCTGACGGCAGTATGCGTAAGCGTGTCTTTAATGAGGAGGGCGATAGCTATGAACCGAGAGACCTTTTCGGCGCCTATCTGAAATATGGAGGGATGCCGGCGCTTGCTGATATAGGGCTGGAACAGGATAAAGTGATCGTCATGAATGATGTTATAAACTTCTATTTTTTTATTTTTTTGTTCCATCAATGTAATAAACTTTGCTTTGTTTATTGGATTGTGTTGTCCTGGAGTCAAGAGGTGAATCATATGGTTTTTCAGCAGTCAAAACTAAAGAAGCGCGACTGGATGGCGTATATTCCGCTGTTGTTGTGCGCGATATTTTGGAGCGTGCGCGCAGAAAAGGGCAACGGGCTATCACCGACCCGTTTTTGCTGCGAAAGATCGTCATGTTTCTGGCGGACAACATCGGCAATAACACTTCTGTTTCGTCCATCGGAAATATTCTGATCGGCGAGGGGCTTTTGGACGAAGGTCCCCGGAAGACAAAACCTGCCACCCATACCTTGCAAGCCTATATTGCGGCTTTGGTCGAAGCGTATATTTTCTATGAAATCAAGCGTTTCGACATTAAAGAAAAGGGCTATCTGCGCACCCTGGGAAAGTACTATATCGTGGATATCGGTCTGCGGAATTATCTGCTGGGCTTCCGTGAGGGCGACACCAGCCATATTATAGAGAATATCGTCTACTTTGAACTGCTGCGGCGCGGCTATGACGTAGCCGTCGGCAAGGTGGATCAAAAAGAGGTGGACTTTATCGCCACAAAGCCGGACGAAAAGAAATATCTCCAGGTGACGGAATCCATGCTGGCGCCGGAAGTCAGGGAGCGCGAATTGACTCCCTTGAGGAAAATCCGGGACAATTACGAGAAAGCCGTTATCGCTTTGAATTGTGATTTTGTGCAGATGCAGGAAGGCATAAAAATCGTAAAGCTTATGGACTTTTTATTGGACGCGTAATATGGCCCATTGGAGGTAGAGTTGGTTTGGCTGAATTCTATCTTTGATTTAGCCGATTGGGGTTAGCCTTGGCGATAGTTAGGCTGAACTCGTCTGATTTAAATAAAAATAAGGGAATATGACTTGACAGCGTCTTAAGGGAGATTCCTATACCTGAAGGTGCCGTGATGACAATCTCGATCTTTAGAAGGCGGCCGTCGACGAGAGCTCGGCCTTGGCGGGCGACAGATCCGAGGCACATACGCTAGTGCTTAACCGCATAAATGTAAATAATTATCGAAGGCTTTGAGGGAAAATGATACAATGCTCTCAAACAGGAGAGATGAGGGTGATTGTATGGCAAGAAAAGCGAAGGCTGTCGAATGCGATGAACAGAGCCGCCTGCGACCGGCAGCATCTATCAGGTGCTGTCCGCCGACGTCGGCAACAAACACGGGTTTAACACCCACGGCGTGGTGTTCGACGAGCTGCACACCCAGCCGAACAGAAAGCTCTACGATGTCATGACCAAGGGCAGCGGCGACGCCAGAATGCAGCCGCTGTATTTTTTAATCACTACCGCCGGAGATAATCAGAACAGCATCTGCTGGGAGAAGGAAAATCCACCAAGAAAATCGACGGCGCGGTCGCTACGATTATGGCGCTGGACCGGGCTATCCGCTGCGGCAACGATACAGGCGAGAGCGTTTATGACAAGCGCGGTTTGCTCATTCTTTGATGTCTATTCCGCATAATTCAAAAGTATATGCACATAATACTCAAAAATATATGCAGATAATTTGCCTAACGCCCTTGGCTATCTGCATATAAAATGCTATAATATATGCAGATATGGAGGGATATAATGAGAAAATTTGATTACTCATTTTTGAATAACGGTTTACTTCCGGCAAAGCTTCTGAACCTGACCTCTAACATTTATTCGTTGCGGACAATGGCTGGTATGCGAAAAGCGGAATACGCGAAAGTGTTTACCGAGCTGGAAGCTGTCGCTAAGGTACAGTCTGTCAAGAGCTCCAACGCCATCGAAGGCATCGTAACAAGCGACGACCGTATAGCTGCTATCGTCAATCAGAGCAGCGCGCCGCTTAACCACAATGAAGCGGAAATTGCCGGTTATAGAGACGCGCTTAACGCGGTTCATACCGGTTATGAATACATCGATTTTCGTAATGCCGACATCCTTCGCTTACACGAAACCATGATGTCCTTAACAGGCTATGAGTTCGGCGGTAGCTATAAGACCGACGACAACGTCATTATGGAAATTGATGCGGACGGAAACCGCAAGGTGCGCTTTCGCCCGACACCGGCAGAGGAAACGCCGCAGGCAATGGAACAGCTGGAGCTTGCCTATATGGATGCGCGGAGCGACTCCAACATCAATCAGCTTTTACTGATACCCTGCGTGATACTCGACTTTCTGTGTATCCATCCGTTCCGCGATGGCAACGGCAGAATGTCAAGGCTTTTATCGCTGCTCCTTTTGTACAAAAACGGCTTTGACGCCGGAAAGTATATCTCCTTTGAGGAGCAGATTAATAACTATAAGGCATATTATTATGAGGCACTGCGTCAGTCCTCGGCCGGATGGGATACAAACGAAAACGAGTATTTCCCCTTCATCGAAAATTTTCTGTCAACGCTTTATATGTGCTACAAGGAATTGGACAAACGCTTTGTGGTATTGAACGGCAGGAAAATCACCAAAAAAGCTCGCATTGAAGCAACTGTACTGAACAGTCTAACCCCGATTTCAAAGGCGGAAATATGCCACATCTTGCCTGATGTCAGTCCCTCGACTGTCGAGGCTGTCCTTGGCGTCATGGTAAAAGACGGTCGTATTGAGCGTATCGGTGAAGCGAGAGCTTCGCGGTATATCCGAAAATAGCATAGGCATTCACACGCGAGAGCGTCTGTCGAAGGGCAGACGCTTTTCTGATACCAATTTTTGAGGAGGCAAACAGCCTATGGGCATACTACAAAGCATTTTCAAGCCCCGTGATAAGCCAACGCAGAGACCTTCTGCAAAAAATCTTGGCGGCAGCAGCTTCTTGTGGGACAGCACTACGTCGGGAAAGGTTGTCAATGAAAGAACCGCCATGCAGATGACAGGGGTTTACTCCTGCGTCCGTATCCTCTCGGAAGCAATCGCGGGGCTTCCGCTGTTCGTTTATGGCGGCGACGGCAGCAAGGAGAAATATCTCGACCACCCGTTGTGGCGGGTCCTGCACTACGAGCCGAATTCCGAAATGACGAGCTTTGTGTTCCGGGAAGCCACGATGAATCACCTGCTGCTAACGGGGAACGCCCCAAATTTGACACCTCGCAGACATGGGCTAAGGTTCCGTCCCAAAAGCTTAGCGATTCCCTCGTAGAAGCCCTAAAAGATAAGAAATAAGCACCTTTTTCCATACAGCAAAAACGGCCTTGCCGACTTTCAAAAGTCAGCAAGGCCGTTTTATGGGATAAGGCCGATTACCTGCAAACCACCTGCTATGCGGCAGTAAATAGAGTAAATCGGAAAATGGCTTCTGCTATCAATCTGCTATCAAATGGCGAAAAAATGCCCCAAAAGTCCTGAGATTTCAAGGCTTTTGGGGCTTCGTTACTTACTCCCACTCAATTGTACCTGGAGGTTTAGAGCTGATGTCGTAGACCACTCTGCCCACATGCTCAACCTCGTTCATCAGCCGATTGGAGATGGTGGCCAAGGTTTCATATGGAACCTGCACCCAATCTGCAGTCATGCCGTCGCTGCTGCTCACGGCCCGCACGGCAACCACGTAATCATAAGTCCTGGCATCGCCGCGCACTCCTACCGCCCTGGTATTTGTGAGCACCGCGAAACACTGCCAGATCTGTCCCTCAGGGTCGCTTTTGGCAAGCTCTTCCCGGACGATAGCGTCGGCTTCCCGCACGATGGCGAGCTTTTCTCTGGTAATGGAGCCAACAATCCTCACCGCCAGTCCAGGACCGGGGAAAGGCTGCCTGTAAACAAGCTGCGGCGGCAGACCAAGCTCCAGGCCCACCTTGCGCACCTCATCTTTAAATAGCTCCCGCAGCGGCTCTAAGAGTTTTAATTTCATATCCGGCGGCAGTCCGCCCACGTTATGATGAGATTTGATGGTGGCCGCATTGCCGTTGCCGCTCTCGATCACATCGGGATATAACGTTCCCTGAACTAAAAACTGAATGTCACCTATTTTTCGAGCTTCTTCCTCAAAGATGCGGATGAACTCTCCGCCGATGATCTTTCGTTTTTGTTCCGGATCCGAAACGTCCGCTAATTTGGCCAGGAAACGTTCGGAGGCGTCGATGGTCAGCAGCTTGATGCCTCGCTTCCGGAAAGTCTCGCTCACTTCCTCAGCTTCGTGTTTCCGCAACAGCCCGTGATCGACAAAGATACAGGTTAGCTGTTGGCCGATCGCCTTATGGACCAGCGTGGCCGCCACCGCCGAATCAACGCCGCCGGAGAGAGCGCAGATCACTTGCCTGTCCCCAACCTGCCGCCGGATTCGCGCGGTATACTCCTCAACGAAAGACTTTGGCGT
>DIPB01000100.1:25261-28339 GCA_002426275.1 Firmicutes bacterium UBA5499 | reverse complement strand
GGCGATTTCGAAGAGAAAGTTCTCCAGGATCTTGCCGCCCTGGGGAGTATGTGTCACCTCCGGATGAAACTGCACTGCGTAAAGCTTCCTTTCCGGGCAGGCAAAGGACGCCACCGGGCAGTTTTCCGAACTTGCCAAGACTTTACAGCCTGATGGCAACTCCGTTACTAAATCCCTGTGACTCATCCAGGCGATAAACGGCGAGCTGACGCCTTTGAATAATGCGTCCCGCTGATTGAGGCGCAGCTGAGTTTTGCCATATTCAGCCACAGACGTCGCTTCCACCTTTCCGCCTAGAAAAGAGGCCAAAAGCTGCAGTCCGTAGCAAATCCCCAAAACTGGTATTCCCTGGGCGAAGATAGCTGGATCGCACCTGGGGGCTCCCGGATCGTAGATGCTGGCCGGACCGCCGGAGAGAATGATGGCTGTCGCCTCCGCAAGGGCGGCGGGGGCGGTATTTGCCGGCAGGATTTCGCAGTACACGCCAAGTTCGCGAATCCTTCTGGCGATGAGCTGACTATACTGGGCGCCGAAGTCCAGAATCACTACAGTTTGCCGCATGAAGCTTTTCCTCCTAATCGCTATAAACGGATGGTTTCAAGATTCCAATGTAGGGGAGATTACGATATTTTTCCGCGTAATCCAAACCGTAACCGACCACAAATTTGTTCGGAATGGGGAAGCCGTTATAGGCCGGTTCGATGTGGACAGTACGCCTCTCAGGCTTGTCCAGCAGCGTGCAGACATTAAGACTTTCCGGTCTGCGCGAGGTAAGATTCTCTAAAAGATACTTTAATGTCAGGCCGCTATCGATGATATCCTCAATTACCAGCACGTTTTTGCCCCGGATGCTCTGATCCAGATCCTTGAGGATTCTCACCGCGCCGCTGGAGGAGGTGCTGCTTCCGTAACTTGAGATGGCCACGAAATCAGTCTCGAGCGGTAGCTGGATTGCCCGCAGGAGATCCGCAAAGAAGATCACCGAGCCCTTCAGAATGCAGACGGTCAGCAGATCCTTGCCTTTGTAATCAGCTGTGATCCGCGCTCCCAGCTGGCCGACCCTCTCTTGAATTTGCTCGGAAGTGAGAAGAATGGATTCGATGTCTTTGTGCATGCCTAAAGCCCCCTGTATAAAGATCAAAGTTCGCGCATCTAGCTAAATTGTAAAGGAATGGCAGGCGCCTGTCAACGGCAATCTGGCCTGGTCCCTTCTTTGCGCTCGGCGGTTATATTACGCCCTTTCCTTCATATAAATGAAGAGCAGGAGGTGACAGCGTGTATATCAGTCGCAAAAAAATGACGCTCTCGTATAAATTATTATTCTCCGTCTTCGGCGTTACCGCGATTCTGTTGGCGCAGATCGGCCGGCAGCTGCCAAGTCAGCCGGCCAGTACCAGCTATGAAAAGAGCGGTTATGCGCTTTTTCGTTACATAAGCGATTATTCGTCCGGCCCGGAGGTGAGCTGCAGCTCCGCGATCCTAGTGGACAGGACCACCGGCGCCATTCTTTACGCCAAAGCCGAGCACCAGAGAAGGGCTCCAGCCAGCACCACCAAAATCATCACCGCCATTGTGGCTTTGGAACGGCTGAGCCTTGAGCAGAAAGTGAAGGTGAGCGCCACCGCGTCGCATGTCGGCGGCTCTTCTGTGTACCTGAGAGCCGGAGAGGTTTTTACAGTGGAAGAGCTCCTGGCAGGCGCGCTTTTGAAATCAGGCAACGACGCCACGGTGGCCTTGGCAGAAGCTGCGGCGGGATCAGTGGCAAAATTCGCGGAGCTGATGAATACCAGGGCCCAAAGCTTGGGCGCGGAGAACAGCTCCTTTGCGAATTCCCATGGTCTGACTGCGCCGAATCATTATTCCACCGCCTTTGATCTGGCGCTCTTCGCCAATTATGCCCTAGGCATCCCAACCTTTCGGGAATTTGTGGGCAAGCGGGAAGCTGAGATGGGCAGAGAGGGAGGAGAGTGGGTGCGCAAACTGAGAAACACCAACCGGCTGCTGTGGGCATTCCCAGGCGCAGACGGTGTAAAAACAGGCACAACCGCCAGAGCGGGTCAGTGCCTGGTGGCTTCCGCCACCAGGCGCGGCAGGCAGCTCATCTGCGTGGTCCTCAACAGCGGTAATCGCTGGCGGGACGCGACCGCGCTTTTAGAATACGGGTTCAGGGATTTCCAGTTGCTGCAGGTGGCAAAGAAGGGCGGCAGCTGCGGCAGCGCAGCGGTTGAGGATGGAGAGAAAAGCAAAATCAAGCTGATTGCCGCCTCGGATCTGAACGTCGTGGTGCGGCATGACGAAGCTCCCGCTCTCAAAATAACCAGGGAAATCAAGCCTTTGACGGCGCCTGTAAATGAAAACCAACAGGTGGGCTCGCTCTGCGCGCAGCTGGACGGAGTGGAGCTTGGCCGGGTCGATTTGTTGGCGCAAGAGAAAGTAGCGCCGAAAAGGTTTCTCTTTTTGAAAAAAATCTTTTCGTGAGCAGGAAAAAGGAGAGAAGTGGCGAACATCATCAATATAGTGGAGCAAAGTGGTGAAAAGTGGGGGAAGGGGGCGCCAAAGAAATGTTCATGGGAGAATATCAGCACAATATAGACGGAAAAGGGCGCCTCATCATTCCCGCCAGGCTCAGAGAAGAATTAGGCGAACGCTCTGTGCTCACCCGCGGTTTGGAGAACTGCCTTTTTCTTTTCTCCGGTTCCGAATGGGAGGAAATGTCCGGAAAGCTCAGGGCGCTGCCCATGACCAGCGGAGACGCCAGGGCTTTTTCCAGGTTCTTCTTTTCCGGGGCGGCGGAGTGTGAGTTTGATAAACAGGGTAGGATCATGATCCCGGGGACTTTGCGCGCTTACGCTTCCTTGGAACGGGACGTAACCATCGTGGGCGTTTCAAGCCGCGTTGAAATTTGGGATCAGACGCGTTGGCAGGAATATATTGCCAAAGCCGAGACTTCATACAGCGAAATCGCGGAACAAATAGAAGGTTTGGGCATTTAGCGGAAAAATACAGGGGGGAAAGACGCTGGCGGAATTTAAGCATGAACCTGTTATGGTCTCCGAGGTCTTAGCGCAGCTGGCCCCC
>DIPB01000100.1:22642-25194 GCA_002426275.1 Firmicutes bacterium UBA5499 | reverse complement strand
GCTGGCCCCCCAGCCCGGTCAGACCATCGTTGACTGCACGGTTGGCGGGGGTGGACATGCCATTCGGATTTGGCGGCAAATGCAAGGGCGCGGCAGACTCATCGGTCTGGATCAGGACTCAAGCGCGCTGGACAAAGCCAGGGAAGTCTTGGGCCGGGAGGCTGAACTCATTCAGATCAACTTTCGCACCCTGGAGCAGGCGCTCGGGCGGCTCGCGCCAGACGGCGCGGACGGGATCTTATTTGATCTGGGAGTCTCCTCGCCGCAGTTGGATTGGGCAGAGAGAGGCTTTTCTTATCAGACCGACGCGCCGCTGGATATGCGCATGAATCAAGCTTCGCCGCTGACTGCGGCTGAGCTTGTGAATATCCTGTCGCACAAGGAGCTGACCAAACTCATTTCCAATTACGGAGAAGAGCGCTGGGCAAGCCGGATTGCAAAATTCATCGTGGAGCGGCGACAGAGAGGCCGCGTTGAGACCACAAGCCAGCTGGTGGAGATCATCTTGGCCGCCATTCCGGCGGGAGCCAGGCGCAGGGGACCTCATCCTGCCAAGCGCACGTTTCAAGCTCTCCGGATTGCGGTCAACGACGAGCTTGGGGCGCTAGAGGAAGGCCTGGCGGGCGCAATCAAAGCCCTGAGGCCTGGAGGAAGGATCGTAGTCATTTCCTACCACTCGCTGGAAGATCGAATCGTGAAACGAACTCTAGCCAGTTGGGCGGGGAAGGGTCCTGACGGACGCCTCGAGGCCAAGCTGGAATTGCTTACGAAAAAGCCGCTTTTGCCGCAGGAGGCTGAACTGGCCCAAAACCCGCGGGCCAGAAGCGCCAAACTGCGGGCGGCAAGATGCGTACTAAATCCCAAGGAAGGTGAATAAGTATGGTATCAGGGACATCAAGATACGTCGAAGGAAATTTAGCCAGGACGCTGCCCAGAGCCGCGGAACAAAGAAAAGCGAAAGCGGCGGTCAGGAAAAATCCCATGGCCACCATAGCGTTGGTGGCCATAGTCTGCGTCGGATTGGGGTTGACCTTTTTGGCTCAGAACGCCGCCACAGCGCGTCTTTCGTATCAAAACGCGCAGTTAAATCAGCAGATCGACCAGCTTGCGCGGGAGAACAGCGAACTTGAGCTGCGGGTAGAACAGTTGGGTTCTTTGGAACGCATCGAGAAGGCGGCAGGCAGGCTCGGCATGGTGAGTCCCACGGCTGTTTCCGCTGGAGAACGGGCAGGCAAATAGGAGTTGAGACGCTTTGTCTGAAAGAAACACCCTTGTGGTTCGTAAACGAATAGCCTGGATTTTTTTTGGCGCTATGGGCGCCTTTTTTTGTCTTTTCTGCCGCCTGTTTTTCGTGCAGGTGATCTCAGGAGACGATTACCAGCAAAAAGCCATGAACCAGCGCATGCGGCCGGTGAAAATCGACGCCAAGCGCGGGACAATCTATGATCGCAACGGCAAAAAGCTGGCCATCAGCGTCAATACGGACGCCCTTTACGCTGTGCCCAGGGAAATAGAAGACGCCCAGGACCTGGCGAGAAAACTGGCGCCCATCGTGCAGCTGGATGAAAAGGAAATCTTGCGCAAGCTCACGCGCAATTCATCCGGAGAATGGATCAAACGAAAATTGACCGTGGAGCAGTCACGGAAAATCAAAGAGCTGGCTGCCAAAGGGCTCAGTTTGGTTCCCAGACCGCAAAGGTTTTATCCGGAAGGGAAACTGGCGGCCCAGGTGCTAGGGATCGCCGGCGTCGACAATCAGGGACTGGAAGGCCTGGAATTATATTACGATCATTATCTTAAAGGAGTACAGGGCAAGATAACCGCCGAGCGGGATGCCACGGGCAGAGAAATCCCGGAGGGAATCCGCAATTACATACCGCCCGAAGACGGCGCGGATTTAGTGCTCACCATCGACTCTGTGATTCAGCACCTGGCGGAGCGGGAGCTGGATCGGGCAGTGGCCGAGACCGGCTCCAGGCAGGGTATGGCCTTGATCATGGATCCCGAGAACGGGGAAATCCTGGCCATGGCCATCAGACCGACCTTTGACCCCAATAATTTCGGCGAGTATCCCTCGGAGAGCAGAAAGAATATCCTGATCACGGACCTGTATGAGCCTGGCTCGACTTTCAAGGTCTTCACTTCCGCCGCGGCGCTGGAGGAGGGGATCGTCAAGCCGGATACTCCTTTTTTCGATCCCGGCTACGTTTTGGTCAGCGGTCATAAGCTGCGCTGCTGGAAAGCGGGAGGCCACGGCAGCGAGACTTTCACCGAAGCGGTGGAAAATTCCTGCAACCCCGTATTTGCGCAGTTGGGAATGGATTTGGGACCGGAGATTTTCCATAAATATCTCAAAGCTTTCGGTTTTGGCGGCAAAACCGGCATCGATTTTCCCGGAGAGGCGTCCGGAGCGCTCAGCTCCCCTTCCAGGGAAGCGCAAGGCTGGCTGGTGCGCTGGGCCAACATCGGCTTTGGCCAGGGCGTCAGCGTCACGCCCATTCAACTGCTGACTGCGGCCGCCGCCATCGCCAACGGCGGGCAGCTGGTGCGGC
>DIPB01000100.1:14972-22532 GCA_002426275.1 Firmicutes bacterium UBA5499 | reverse complement strand
AGCTGGTGCGGCCGCATTTGGTCCGGGAAATCAGCAAGGACAAGCGAACTCTGAAAGAATTTAAGAAGGAAGTCGTGCGCAGTGTATTGTCCCGGAGCACAACCGGTCAATTGAGACAGATTTTGCGCTCAGTGGTGGCGAACGGCTCCGGTTCAAAAGCGGATATCCCAGGTTATGCCATTGCCGGCAAAACCGGCACCGGACAGGTGGCTGAGGCCGGAGGCTACAGCAGCACCAAAGTGAACGCTTCCTTTTTGGGCTTCGGACCTTCTGACAAACCGCGGCTCATCGGCCTTGTGGTGATGCGCGAGCCTCAGACAGCCATCACCTACGGCGGCACTTTGGCAGCTCCGCCTTTGGCCAGAATTTTTGCAGACGCTTTTGCCTACCTTGGCCTGCCTCCCAAGGAAGAAGAGAAACCTGCCTCCGACCAGTGGGCGACGGTTCCCAATGTCCGAAATTATCCTCCCGGTGAAGCGCAGCAAAAGCTTTTGGCAGAAGGCCTGACCTTCCAGATGGAAGGCGACGGGAAGATGGTGACGGAACAATCGCCCAAGCCGGGTGTGAGGGTGAAAAAAGGCAGCAAGATTATTCTTCACTTTCATCGGGAAGAATTATACAATAGAAACGGAGGGCTGGTTACAGTGCCTTCGTTAGAGAAAATGACGGTTCGCGATGCGGCCAACACATTGAGCATCTTAGGTTTGCGGCTGGAAATCCAAGGCTCCGGCATTGCAGCGCGTCAGGCGCCAGCAGCCGGCAAAAAGGTGAAGCCGGGAACCCGCATTCGCGTCTTTTTCGAGTTTCCAGGCAGGGAGGAACGGAAGAGTGAAAACTAGCGAGCTGATGGCAAGCGCCCGTGTCCGGGGCACAGTCTCCGGGACGGACCGCCTGTTGCACGGCCTTGTTTACGATTCCAGAAAAGCTAAGGAAGGGGATCTATTCATTTGTCTGCGCGGCCTGAAACAGGACGGTCACAAATTTGCCCCCCAGGCTTACAGCCAAGGCTGCCGCGCGTTTTTAACGGAAGAAAAACTGCCTCTGGCGGAAGACGCCACCCAGATCGTGGTGGCAGATACCAGATCTGCAATGCAGTCTCTTGCCGCGGCTTTTTGGGGGTATCCGGCCCGCAAGCTGAAACTGGTGGGGATCACCGGCACTAACGGTAAGACGACCACCAGCTATCTTGTCCGTTCCATTTTGCACGCCGCAGGGCTCAAGGTGGGCCTGGTCGGCACCATCGGCAACCTGATTGCAGACGAGTTTATCCCGGCCCAGCATACCACGCCTGAAGCCCCGGATCTCCAGGAGATGCTGGCCCAAATGGCGGAGCGAGGCTTGACCCATGTGGTGATGGAGGTCTCGTCCCATGCCATCGCGCAAAAGCGCATCAGCGGCGGGGATTTCACAGTGGGCGTCTTCACAAATTTAACTCAGGACCATTTGGATTATCATAAGACTATGGACGCATACAGCCGGGTGAAAGCAAGCTTTTTCGGCCAATTGCCCCCGGACAGCGCCTCTGTGCTCAACCTGGACGATCCCTACCATCAATTGATGGCGGAAGCCTCGCCCGGCAAGCTCATCGGTTACTCCCTGCAGGCAGGCGACGTGCAAGGGGAGATTCTCTCTTTGACCAAAGAGGGAATGCTCCTTGGCATCGCCACCCCCAAGTGGCACAGGCAGGTAAAGCTGGCCCTAACCGGCAGTTTCAATGCGGCCAATAGCCTGGCCGCAGCGGGAGCGGCTCTGGCCTTGGGCGTAGATCAAGCTGCCATCTGCCGAGGCCTCTCCGACCTCAAGGGCGTTCCCGGCCGCTTCCAGCGGGTCGGCTCCGGAAAGCCCACTGTGATCGTGGATTACGCCCACACCCCGGACGGGCTTGCCAATGTCCTCTCTACCGCCAGAAAGCTGCCGATCGGCCGTCTGCTGGTGGTCTTCGGCTGCGGCGGGGACAGGGACAGGGGCAAGAGACCGCAAATGGGGAAAATCGCGGGTGAGCTGGCTGATTTTTCCATCGTCACCTCTGATAATCCCAGGTCTGAAGATCCCCTGGCGATTTGCGCCGAGGTGGAAGCAGGTCTTGCGGCTACAGGAGGAGAATATATTGTCGAGCCGGATCGCAAGACTGCCATCCGCCGGGCCATTACCATGGCTGAACCAGACGATCTGGTTCTGATCGCAGGCAAGGGACATGAAACCTATCAGATCTTTCGCGCCGAGACCATTCACTTCGACGATGTCCAGGTCGCAGCCCAATGCCTTAAGGAGAGAGAGAATTGATCACAGCTTCCGATGTTCAAACCGCAGGCGCCAAACTTGAATTTGGCTCCAACCAATTGGTTTTCTCCACAGTTGTGACGGACTCGCGCTTGGTGGAGCCAGGCGCGCTGTTTGTGGCTTTGCCCGGCGAGAGAGCGGACGGGCATTGCTTTTTAAAAGACGCTGTAGCCCGAGGAGCAGCCGGGCTTTTAGTTTCAAAGCCTACCCAGGAGCGACCGGAAAATGTGGCTCTGTTTTCCGCGGCGGACTGTCTGCGGACGCTGGGAAATTTGGCCGGCTTGTACAGGCTGCGCATTGCTCCCATTGTGGCGGGGATCACAGGCAGCTGCGGCAAAACCACCACCAAAGACTTTTTAGCCTCGATCCTGGAGAGAAAAGCTGCAGTGCTCAAAAGCCAGGGCAACCATAACAACGAGCTGGGGTTGCCTTTGACGCTCCTGTCCCTGCGGCCGGAACACAAAATCGCCGTGGTGGAGATGGGTATGCGGGGCTTGGGCCAAATCAGGCGGCTGTGCGAAATCGCAAGGCCTCAGCTGGGGGTAGTTACCAATGTCGGTCAGGCGCATCTGGAGCTCCTGGGCAGCCGGGAGAATATTGCCAAGGCAAAAGGAGAACTGATTGAGAGCCTGCCGCCGTATGGAGCGGCGATCCTAAGCGGCGACGACCCCACAGTCCGCGCCATGGCGAGATTAAATGCCGGTAAAACCATGTTCTTCGGCTTCGGCCCAGACAACGATCTGTGGGCCGAGCCCACAGGGCCGCAAAGCGCGGTCTTTCATTACGGCTCAGACCGGGCGGAAGTGACTTTGCCCAGCTACGGCCTTCACAATATCGCCAATGCTTTGGCTGCCGCGGCCGCGGCCTTGGCTTTAGGTTACGATCTATCTGATGTGGCGGCGGGATTAGCCCGCGCTCAAATCTCGGATCTGCGTTTGAAGCTCCAGACCAGCCGGGGAGGCTGGCTGATTCTCAACGATACTTATAACGCGGCTCCCGCCTCGTCTATTGCAGCGCTGGAGGTCCTCTCGCAGCTTGGCAGCCAACGGAAACGCAGGACTGTGGCCGTGCTGGCTGATATGCTGGAGCTGGGAGCCGATTCGCCGGAGCTCCACAGGCAAGTGGGAGCCAAAGCGGCTGAGACTGTAGGGGAGCTGGTCACAGTAGGAGAGCTGGCCGCGCAGCTTGCCCAAGGGGCGCTGGCTGCGGGAATGCCGGCGGAGAAGGTGCACAGCTTTTCCACCTCTGAGGAAGCGCGGGATTATCTGCTGTCTGAACTCAGACCCGACGCGCTGGTGTTGGTGAAAGGTTCCCGGGCGATGCGGATGGACAAGATAGCCCAGGCGCTGAGAGGGGATGAGGAAGCGTGAAGTGGCTTTTGCCTGTGTACGGCGCGCTGGCCGCTTTCCTCTTGGTGCTGCTAGCAGGTCCGCTGACAATCCGCATCCTCTCTCGTCTTGGCACGGGTCAGAACGTACGGGGGGACGGACCCCAAACGCATCTGAAAAAAGCCGGCACTCCTTCCATGGGAGGGATCATGATTTTGCTGCCCACCGCTTTGGCGGCGGTGCTGGTGAGCCCCAGCAAGCAGATCTTGCCTTACGTCCTGTTTGTGATGCTAGGCTTCGGTCTCGTGGGCCTCTTGGATGATTTTCTGAAGATCATGCGCGGCAAATCCCTGGGACTGCGGGCCAGGGATAAGCTTTTAGGGCAGATCCTGGTGGGCGCCGTGGCCATCATGTACGTGCTGGCGCACCCGAATCTGGGCTCGCAGCTGTTTGTGCCTTTTCTGGATAGAGAAATAACACTTCCGCCCTGGCTTTATTTTTGCTTGGCGGAACTGATTTTGGTGGCTGCTTCCAACGCCGTGAACCTCACGGACGGGTTGGACGGCCTGGCTGCCGGCAGCATGACGGCCACAGCCATCAGCTACGCGGCAATCGCCTTGCTGCTTGGGCAATGGGAGCTGGCTGTGTTTGCCGGAGCTCTGGCCGGAGCCTGTTTGGGCTTCTCTTGGTTCAACGCGCCGCCTGCGCAAGTGTTCATGGGGGATACCGGTTCTCTGGCCTTGGGTGGAGCCTTGGGCGTCTTAGCTCTGCTCACCAAGACCGAGCTCTTTCTGCCTATTTTAGGCGGGCTTTACGTGGTGGAGGCTCTGTCTGTGATTTTACAGGTTTGCTCTTTCAAGCTTACGGGCAGGCGGATTTTTCGCATGAGCCCTTTGCACCATCACTTCGAGCTGGGGGGCTGGGCGGAACCGAAAGTGGTTGCCCGCTTTACTCTCGCCAGCGTCGTCTTCGGCGTTTTAGGGTTGCTTGCCTTTGTTTATACGTTCTTTTAGGGGGAGGATAAGTCTGTGAAAAGGCAAAGCCATGGTCCGGATTTGATCCTGTTCCTGGTGACAGTGGCGCTTTTGGGCATCGGCGTGGTCATGGTCTTCAGCTCCAGCTCCATTAAAGCGCTGGAAGAGCTGGGAGACGCGTATTATTTTCTCAAAAGGCAGCTGTTCTTTGCGCTGCTGGGGATCGTTGCCATGGTAGTGGTGATGAACATTGATTATCGCAAATATTCCCGGTGGACATATCCTTTTCTGGGGCTCTGCTTAGTTCTCCTGCTCTTGGTGCCTTTCGTGGGGGAGGAGATCAGCGGTTCCCGCCGCTGGCTGAACTTCGGTTTCTTGAATTTGCAGCCTTCCGAGCTTGGAAAATTGGCCATGATCCTCTTTGTGGCCACTTGGGCGGTGAAGGTCAAAGGTAAAATTCAAAACTTTTTCGTTTTGCTCGTTCCCCTTGGGGTGATGGCTGTTTTTTTCGCGCTGATCATGCTGGAACCGGATCTGGGGACTGCGGGCACCTTAGCGGTCACCACTTTGATCATGCTGCTGGCTGCCGGCGCTAAAATCAAGCATTACCTGCTGCTTGCCATCCCCGCCGTACCGACTTTTATCGCCTTGGTAGTGTCAGAGCCGTACAGGTTGCGCCGGCTTTTAGCCTTTCGCAATCCCTGGGCGGATCCTCTGGGAGCTGGTTTTCACATCATCCAATCGCTCTTGGCTTTAGGTTCCGGCGGCTTATTTGGCCTGGGACTTGGCCGCAGCAGGCAGAAATTTTGGTACCTGCCTGAGCAACATACGGATTTCATTTTTGCCATTTTAGGAGAAGAGCTGGGCTTTATCGGCACTTTCTTGGTGCTGGCGCTCTTTTTGCTCTTCGCCTGGCGGGGACTGCGGATTGCCATGACCGCTCCGGATTTGTTCAGCAGCATTATCTGCGTGGGAATCACAAGTCAAATCGTGCTGCAGGCTGTGATCAATATCGGGGTTGTCACCGGCTCGCTTCCCATAACCGGGATCACGCTGCCGTTAATCAGTTACGGCGGCTCGTCGCTGCTCATCACTTTATCGGCCGTGGGCGTGCTGCTCAACATCTCTCGGCAGAGGACACAGTCTAAGTAGCTCACGCCAAGCGTGGGCTTTTTTCGTAGCGAGCCGGCGGGCGCAAGGTAAAGCTAAAGTTTGCGAGAGCTCAAAGCGCAAGACAGATCAACTAGAGAAGCCGCCTGCGCTCGCGCGGCAGCTACTCCAGTAAAGATAGGAGAAGGATTTATGCGGGTAATGTTTGCCAGTGGCGGCACAGGCGGCCACATTTATCCGGGGTTAACGTTGGCCCAAGAATTACAGCGCAGGGGAGAGCACGAGGTTTTATTCGTGGGCACCAAACGGGGCCTGGAAGGAGAGCTTGTGAAGAGAGCCGGCTATCCCATCCTCTTTATCCAGAGCGCCCCCCTGAGCGGAGGAGTGATGACGAAAGCCAAAAACCTCTGGACCATGCAGCGGGGGATCCGGGAGGCCAGAGCTTTGATCGCGCGGTTCGAACCGCAGATTGTGGTTGGTACGGGCGGCTATGCTTGCGGGCCAGTGGTGCTTGCCGCGCGCCTGGCCAAAGTGCCGGTGCTTTTGCAGGAGCAAAATGCCCTGCCCGGCAAAGCCAATAAGCTGCTGAGCAATTGGGCTCAAGCCGTGGCTCTGGGGTACAGCCAGGCTGCGCCGTATTTTCCCAGGAAAGTCCAAGGTAAGCTTCACTTCACAGGCAATCCCATCCGAGAGCAGCTGCTCTCGCCGCCGGCCGAGAGCGCTTACGGCCTCGTGCCAGGGAAAAACACAGTGCTGCTGCTGGGGGCAAGCCAAGGCGCCAGGCGCCTGAACCAGGCTGCGGCCGGCCTTTACGAATTGGCCGGACCCGGCAAGAGGCTGCAGCTTCTGCACCAAAGCGGGCCTAAACTGTTTGCCGAAGCCCGCGGCCAGCTTGAGCAGGTTGCCGCTGAACTGGGAGGAAAGGTAACGCAGGAAGGCGAGGGAGTCTCCTGGGCAGGCGTTCATTTGTATCCCTATCTTTACGACATGTCCGCAGCCTATGGACAGGCTGACTTAGTCATCACCCGAGCGGGCGCCGGCAGCTTGTCTGAGATCATGGCCCTGGGGCTCCCCGCCGTTTTAGTGCCTTACCCGCATGCTGCCGCTGACCATCAGACCTATAATGCCAAAGTTTTGGCGGAGGCAGGCGCCGGCATTCTCATGGCAGATAGCGAGCTTTCGGCGCAGAGCCTGGTGAGCGAGGTAACTGAGCTTTTGGCTTCGCCGGCGAAGCTTGCCAGCATGGCGGAGAACAGCCGAAATTTAGGCAGGCCAAAGGCAACGGGCAGAATCGTGGATTTGATTTTATCTCTGGCAAAGTAGCAGATAACTTTACCTTCGCATATGATGACATTGTCCTAAGCGAAATGTGGAGGTGTATTTTAAATGCAACTTGCCATTGAAGGCGGCTCGCCATTGCGTGGAAAGATCAAACCGCAAGGCGCAAAAAACGCGGCCCTGAAGCTGGCCGCGGCAGCTCTTCTCACAGAGGAGCCTTGCTTGATACGCGGCGTGCCGCGAATACAGGACGTAAATTATATGGTGGAGATCTTAACTCTCCTAGGCGCCCAGGTACAATTTCAAGACGGGAATCTGTGGATTCAAGCCGCCGGTGAACTGAAACCCCATGTGCCGGAGGAGCTGGCCCGCACCATGCGCGCCTCCATTCAGGTCATGGGACCGCTTTTGGCAAGGACCGGATATGTGCGCGCGGCTGAGCCCGGAGGCTGCAATATTGGTCCCAGGCCTGTGGATTATCACATCAAAGGGCTGACCGCCTTAGGGAGCCGAGCCAGGGAAGAACACGGCTATGTTGAACTGGAAGCTGGAAGGCTGACGGGAACTGATATCCATCTGGACTATCCCTC
>DIPB01000100.1:12366-14801 GCA_002426275.1 Firmicutes bacterium UBA5499 | reverse complement strand
AACGCGGCCAAAGAGCCGGAGATCGCGGAAGAGCAGAATTTTCTCAACAGCATGGGAGCGCAGATATCAGGGGCAGGCACAGATATGATCCGCATTGAGGGCAAAGAAAGACTCCGCGGAACTTCTTGGCAGCTGTGCGCGGACAGGATTGAAGTGGGCACTTACATGATTGCCGCAGGAATTACCGGCGGCGAAATCGAAATCTACGGAGCGCACGAACACCACGTGGCTGCGGTGCTGGGAAAGCTGCTCGAGACAGGCTGCAAAATCGTCCGGGAAAGCGGCTTAATTAAGGTCACGGGTCCATCCCGCCCCAAGCCAGTCTGCGTCTACGCGCTGCCTTATCCCGGCTTTCCCACTGATCTGCAGCAGCAGATCATGGCCCTGTTGTCCCTCGCGGAGGGCACCAGTCTGGTGGTGGAGACAGTATTCAACGATCGCTTTCGCCATGTGGATGAACTCAGGAGAATGGGCGCGGATATTAAAGTGGAAGGCAGAAGCGCCTTGGTGCGGGGCGTGAAGCAGCTGTCAGGAGCCCAAGTGGAAGCTCCGGATCTGCGCGGCGGCATGGCTTTGCTGCTGGCGAGTCTAGCAGCAAAGGGCGAATCCGTGATTAAGGGCACAGAACACCTGGACCGCGGCTACGAAAATTTGGTGGAAAAATTTCGCTCCCTGGGCGCTCATGTCCGCTTGCAGGAGGACGCTCCCCGAGGAGAAAATTGAGGGGGAAATTCCAGAAAAAAAGATGGGCATTTCGGCAAAATATGCTATAATGGGGAATGAAAGCTTGAAGAGAGGGTGGATCCTGTTGCGGGAGCGGATGGAAGTCCAGAAGAAGCGAAAAAGACTCTTCACATTCTATTTGTTGCTATTTTTATGCGTGATTGCCGTTTATTCATTGTTCCATTCCGCTTTTTTTCAAATTGCCTCAATCGAGGTGGCTGGAAACAAGTACTTTACCCGTGAGGAAATCCTCAGCTTTGCCGATCTGTCCACGGGCCATAATATCTTTGCCCTGAATGCGGTCGCTTCCCAGGCGGCCTTGGAGGAACAGCCAAGGATCGCTAAAGCAGCGATTCAGAAACGTTACCCGGATAAATTGCGCGTGCAGATCACAGAGCGGAAACCCGTCGCCATCCTGGCCTTCGGAGGTTCTTATCTGGAGCTGGACAAAGACGGCTATGTGCTGGGAGTATTGAGCGATAATGAGCCCATTTCCCTGCCCATGATCACCGGGGCAAGCCCTTCTTACGTGCGCACTGGAGCGCGTCTGGAGCAGCCTCAGATTTGCGACGCTGCTGCCATCGCCGGCGTTCTCGGCGAGGATCTGAGCCGTCAGATCGCCGAAATCAACATCGACCGGCGAAGTTTCGTGTTGATTACATTGTCCAATGTGGAAGTATTGTGGGGCTCTGCCACTCAGTTGCGAGAAAAAGCTGCCGTGCTCAACACGCTGTCCGGCGAGTTGACCGACAAAGCAGGGAAGCTTTTAGATTTGCGCATTCCCAAAAGCCCGGTTCTGAGATGAGAAGGGAGGAGGACCTCGTGCGCAACTGGCAAATTTCCATCGCTTTGGTCTGCATTTTGCTAGGAATCTTTTTAGTCGCTCAACTACGCACGCAGCAGGCGAAGGGGCCGGCTACTTTGGGTAGGCTGGACGCTTTATCTGAATTATATAAACAGTCTGAGGAACAGCGGCAGCTGCTGGAAATGGAAGTCGCCAAACTTCGGGAACAGCTGACCCAGAAAGACAGCAATTCCGAAAGCGCTGTGACCGAAGAGCTGAAAAAGCTGAGAATTCTCAGCGGTCTCACCTCTCTTTCCGGACCGGGGATTGAGCTGATCTTGGATGACAGTAAATTGAAGGGCAATGAGGACGCAGCCACGGATATGTATCTAATTCACTATGAAGATCTGCTCCTGGCTGTCAACGAATTATTCGCCGCAGGGGCGGAGGCCGTGTCCGTTAATGGTCAGAGACTGATCACCACCTCGGAGATTCGTTGCGCAGGTCCGACCATTTTGGTTAATTCCACCCGGGTGACGCCGCCTTTTGAGATTCTGGCTATCGGGGATGCCAGCGTGCTGCAGTCGTCTTTGGAAATGCGAGGCGGCGTGCTGGAACCCATGCGGCCTTGGGGAATTCAAATTTCCATCACGAAAAAAGAGAAGATTACCGTACCTCCTTACAAAGGTACCATCAATTTCCATTACGCTCAGGAGAACAGGAGTGAGTGAAATTGTGGCTTCCCATTATCGGCCTTTTAATCGGCATCCTCATCGGGGTGGGGTGGCAAGTTTCCCTGCCAGTCGCCTATAGCAGTTACATGGCTGTGGGAATCCTGGCCGCCATAGACTCTGTCTTCGGCGGCGTGCGCGCCGCCCTGGACAACAACTATGATAACGCCGTCTTCCTCAGCGGTTTTTTTACCAAT
>DIPB01000100.1:8691-12250 GCA_002426275.1 Firmicutes bacterium UBA5499 | reverse complement strand
CTCAGCGGTTTTTTTACCAATATCTTGCTGGCCATAGGCCTCACGTATCTTGGGGTGCGGTTGGGCGTCGATTTGGTCTTAGGCGCGACGGTAGCGTTTTCCATAAGGATTTTCAATAATTTAGGCATGATCCGCAGGCACATGATCCTTGGCATTGCCAGGACCTAGAGCGAAAAAAACAAACACTTTTTCCGGTCGAAAAAAGGAAAATAATGGCTGCATGTTGAACATATTTATATTTGGAGAGGCTGTTTGGAGCAGACCGGCAGCCTGTGGGAACATCGGGAGAATAAACATGTAAGGCAAGGAGAGATAATGATGGTAATGCCTGCAGATAGCAGCTTTGAATTCGAAAGCGGTTCCGACGGCAACGTCAGCACTGCGAAGATTAAGGTGATCGGCGTCGGCGGCGGCGGCAATAACGCCATTAATCGCATGATCGAGGCGGGGCTTCGGGATGTGGAATTTGTGGCGGTCAATACGGACGCGCAGGCTCTCCAGCAGTGCCAGGCTCAGAAAAAAATTCAGGCCGGCAGCAAATTGACCAAAGGTTTGGGAGCCGGCTCTAATCCTGAGGTCGGACAGCGGGCGGCAGAAGAGAGCCGCGAAGATCTCCGCTCTGCCCTGCAAGGCGCGGATATGGTCTTCATCACCGCAGGCATGGGCGGCGGCACAGGCACGGGCGGCGCGCCAGTGGTGGCTGAGCTTGCCAGGGAACTTGGCACCTTAACCGTAGGCGTGGTCACCAAGCCTTTCATATTCGAAGGCAGGCGCAGGCAAAGCCAGGCCGAAGAGGGCATTGCCAAACTCAAGGAACACGTGGACGCGCTGATCGTAATCCCCAATGACAGGCTGTTGCAGGTCGCGGAAAAACGAACTTCGCTGATCGACGCTTTCCGGATGGCGGACGATGTTCTGCGCCAAGGAGTGCAGGGGATCAGCGATTTGATCACTCATCCCGGCTATATTAATTTGGACTTCGCGGATCTGAAGACCATCATGAGCGACGCAGGTTCGGCGTTGATGGGCGTCAGCTGCGCCACCGGCGAAAACAGGGCTGCGGAGGCGGCCAGAATGTCCATCAGCAGTCCCTTGCTGGAGGCTTCCATTGAAGGAGCCAAAGGAATCATTCTCAGCGTAGCCGGCGATTCCAACCTTGGCTTGCAGGAAGTATACGAAGCCGCGGAGATGATTCAAGAAGTTGCGGACAAGGAAGCCAATATCATCTTCGGCACTGTGCTGGATGAATCTTTAAAAGATGAGATTGTGATCACCGTGATCGCCACGGGCTTCGATCGCAAATCTGAGGAACCGGCGGTAGAAAAGCTCGAAGAGCTCAAACCGTTTAGTTTCAAGGATAACACTTTGGATTTGCCAAAATTTCTGCGCAGCAACAGATAAAGGAGGAAGAGGCGGCTGCGATTTTAAAAATAGAGGGAGAAGCGTTCGAGGTGATCAAGGGATGAGAACTGTAATTTACCTTGATGAGGTTTTAGTGAAGCTATGCGGAGATTTGCTGGTGAATCTTCTCCTCTTTTGGGCCACAGCTCAGATTACTAAGCTCCGGCGGCCGTTTTGGCGTTTGCTGTCAGCAGCCGTGCTGGGCACGCTTTATGAATTCGGTTATCTGGGCGCCAGCTGGGGATTGTGGCGGGGGTTTGCTTTTTTTGCGAGCCCCATTGTCATGTTGAGCGTGTTCGTCCTGATGCTGCTTCTTGCCTTTTTTCCTTTGCCGGGCAGACGGTTTTTAGCGGTCGGCGGCTACTTCATCCTCATCGGACTCGTCTCCAGCGGAGCGGGAATTATGGCTGGCTACATGTTTGCTGAGAATTCCGTGGTGAAGTACGTAACAGCCATTGCCGCCATCTTAGCGTTGGCGGAACTGGGTTGGGGAGTGGTGCACAAAGTTGTCTGGCAGGAGTTGCTGCACGTTCCCATCACGGTGAGACTGGGCGCGGCGCAGGTGGAGATCGAAGCGCTCTTAGACACTGCCAATAACCTGAGAGATCCTCTCACCGGAGATAACGTAATCATCGTGGAAGCTCAGGCTTTGGGTTCGCTTTTGCCCAAAGAGCTGCTGGCGGCAGTTTCTGCCCGCGAATTTGACTTTTCCGAGCTCACAGCGGCTGTGGCAGACACTCCGTGGGCGCAGCGCTTTCGCTTGCTGCCGTATTCTTCCATCGGCATGGAACACGGAATGCTCATCGGCCTGCGGCCTGATGAGGTGACTTTTTCCCAGGGAAAGAGCAAACACAGGCTGGAGGATGTGGTGATCGGCATTTATCAGCGCAGCTTTCAACCCGAAGGCGAATACAGTGCGTTAATGCATCCTGAGATTTTGCAGTTGGCAACACTAAGAAACTAGTTAGGGAGAGGTTGATCTTGCCAAAACGAACCTTGGAAAGGTTGCAGCTCTGGCTCAGGCTGCTAAGCGTACAGCTGCTAATCCGTTTAGGACTGCTCCCTCACCGGGGAATCTTTTTCATCGGCAGCAATGAGGTGCTCCCGCCGCCGCTTAATCCCGAGGAAGAAGCCCATTTTCTCGCGGCTTTGGCCGCAGGGGATGACAGCGTAAAAAGCTTGCTGATTGAGCATAACCTGCGCCTTGTCGTCTACATAGCCCGCAAATTCGAAAATACAGGAGTGGGGATCGAGGATCTGGTGTCCATTGGCACCATTGGCTTAATCAAAGCGGTGAATACCTTCGATCCCAACAAGAAGATCAAGCTTGCCACATATGCCTCCCGGTGCATCGAAAACGAGATTCTCATGTACTTGCGCCGCAGCAACCGGAATAAAGCCGAGGTCTCCTTTGACGAACCGCTGAATATCGACTGGGACGGCAATGAACTGTTATTGTCGGATGTCTTGGGAACGGACGGCGATCTCACTTACCGTAAGCTGGAGCAAGAAATAGATCGTAAACTTCTGGGCGTAGCCTTGGAACACTTAAACGGCAGGGAAAGGCATATTATGGATCTGCGGTTCGGCCTTTCCACAGGCAGGGAACGCACCCAAAAAGAAGTTGCGGATCAGCTGGGAATTTCCCAATCATATATCTCGCGCTTGGAAAAGCGGATCATCAAAAAATTGCGCCTCCAAATGGCGAAAATGGAATAAAACGTTCCGGCCCTAGACGAAAAGTCTGGGGCTTTTTTTTATCTGCGGAAAAGTCTTGCTATTTTGTAAAAATTTATCCCTCCCCTGGGTTAATGTATAAAAGCGGCAGTCCGCGGCAATAATGAGATCGAAGCTAAACAGTGGGGGGAGAGGATTTGCTACCTAATAAAGTAGAAATCTGCGGCGTCAATACTGCGAAATTGCCGGTTCTGACCAGCAAGCAGATCAGAGTCCTGCTTGAGCGATTGCGCTCCGGGGAGGAAAGCGTACGCGATGAGCTAATCCACGGCAACCTGCGCTTGGTCTTATCTGTGATTCAAAGATTCAATAATCGCGGCGAATACGTGGACGATCTATTCCAGGTCGGGTGCATTGGACTGATGAAAGCAATTGATAACTTCGATTTATCGCAAAACGTAAAGTTCTCCACCTATGCGGT
>DIPB01000100.1:6726-8474 GCA_002426275.1 Firmicutes bacterium UBA5499 | reverse complement strand
AGAACCTACGGTGGCGGAAATCGCCGCCGCGCTGAATCTGAAACGAGAAGAAGTTGTCTTCGCCCTAGACGCCATCCAGGAACCGATCTCCCTGTTTGAGCCCATCTACCACGACGGAGGAGATCCGATTTTCGTGATGGATCAGATCAGCGATGACCGCAGCGAGGACGGCAACTGGCTGGAACGCATTGCCATTCGGGAAGCTTTGGAGCGGCTCAGTCAGCGGGAACGCATGATTTTATCCTTACGTTTTTTTGAAGGCAAGACCCAAATGGAAGTAGCCGACGAGATCGGCATTTCTCAGGCTCAAGTTTCCAGACTGGAGAAAGCAGCTTTGCGCCATATGCGGCGCTATGTTTAAGAAAGGAGTGAAGCCGTTGCGAACCAGAATTATCTATAGCGGGAGTCTGCTGCTTGCGGCCGGCCTCATCTGTACTGTGGCCTTATCTATTGCCGGGTGGCCAAAGCAGGCGGTTACCGCGTATAATCCCAACAATCTCATTCGTCTTCATGTAATCGCAAACAGCAATAGCTCAGCCGATCAAGAACTGAAATTGAAAGTGCGGGACGCGATCCTTAAAGCCACAACGCCCATGCTCTCCCAAAACGTGGACAGCTCCTCAGCCGCCAGATCAATCACGGGCAATTTGAACTATATCGAAGCGGTGGCTCGCTCCTGTATAGCCAAGGAAGGATACGCTTATCCAGTGCGGGCCGAATATGGCTGGCACAATTTCCCGGATCGCACCTACGACGACGTCGTCGTGCATCAGGGCCGTTATCGCGCGCTGCGCGTTATCATCGGCAAGGGCGTGGGGCATAATTGGTGGTGCGTGTTGTTTCCGCCCATGTGTTTTTCCGACGTTCAAAGATCCGTCAAGCCGGTTCCAGTTGAGACAGCCAAAGTGAAAATTAAGTTTCGCCTGGTGGAAAAGATCCAGCAGCTTGGCAAGGAGAAAGTGGCCAAGAGCGATTAACATATTTTTTTCAAACCCTAACACTCTTGTAACTAGTTGGACATTTTTCCTAAAAAAGCCTGTGGCATACTGGTGGCGAGAGGTGCTAGGGCAATGCTGAACAGATTTCGTTCTCACGCTGCAGGGCGCATCCAAAAATTTGAAGAGAGCAGGGTCTGCACGCTGTTGGATCGAGAGACTCTCAAAGTTGAGCCGACCGGCCGTACCGCCGTCTTTAACGTCTTAGGCGAGATTCCTCCTTTGGACAATAAAATCCCCCAGCGGCTGAGAGACCGTTTTTTCTGAGCCAGCGAAAGCAATAGCCTTTTCAGGCTTTAGAGGCGCCGTGAGCAATTACGGCGCCTCAATTATTTTTTGAAGAGGCACCAAGCTTAGGACTTTTGCATACTAGTGTAGAGAGAGGAAAATAAGATGGGGGTGAGGGCGTGCTGACGAAATCATCTGAGCTTAAGCTCAGGGAAGTGGTGAACATCAGCGACGGCAAACGCTTAGGTCCGGTCTGCGACGTGGAGTTTGACGATGAGACAGGCGCTATCCGCTCAATTTCCGTGCATAACGCGGGCATCCTGCTGCGCATGTTCGGCAGGAACAGTAAGCAGTCGATTCCCTGGGAGAAGATTAAAAGGTTCGGCGTCGACGTGATCTTGGTGGATGTAGATGAAGTTTGACAAGTTCTGCGCGGCATGTTATGATTTAGTTGTGAATTTTGGTGTGCAACTAGATCGGGTGACTGCAGGCTTTGGCCTGAGGAAAGTCCGAGCTCCATAGGGC
>DIPB01000100.1:3919-6543 GCA_002426275.1 Firmicutes bacterium UBA5499 | reverse complement strand
GGTGCGGTAAGAGCGCACCGGCGGTCAGGCGACTGACCGGCCTGGTAAACCCCACCTGGAGCAAGACCAAATAGGAGGGAAATGAGGCTGCCCGTCTGTCCCTCGGGTTGGTTGCTTGAGGCGTCAGGTAACTGGCGTCCCAGATAGATGGTCACCGATCACAGAACTCGGCTTATAGATCTAGTTGCAGCACCTGTAAAGCGGGGAGAGGTAATTGGGCTCCAAACTATTAATCGTTGATGATGAGCCGGCCATCGTAGAACTGCTCAAATACAATCTTGAGCGGGAAGGTTATAGTTGTCTCGTGGCCGCGGACGGACAAGAAGCCGTCAACATAGCTCTGCGGGAGCAGCCGGATTTGATCGTGCTGGACATTATGTTGCCCAAAAAAGACGGTTACGCCGTCTGCCGGGAATTGCGAGCCGCCGGACAGCAAATGCCCATTCTCATGCTCAGCGCAAAGGGAGAAGAAATAGACAGAGTATTGGGTCTTGAGATCGGCGCCGACGATTACCTGCCTAAACCATTCAGCACCAGAGAACTGGTGGCCAGGGTGAAAGCCATGCTTCGCAGGCAAGAGCTGGCTCAGAGTCAAACTCCAGGCGGTATTCTGCGAGTCGGAGACGTGGAACTGAACCCCGAGCGGTTCGAGGTCAAGGTACGGGGCAAAAAGGTGGAATTGACGCCTAAAGAGTTTGAGCTTCTGCATTTGCTGATGCTCAGTCCCGGGAAGGTCTTGACGCGGGATCTGCTCCTGACCAAAGGCTGGGATTTCGCTTACGACGGCGGCAGCCGCACTGTGGATGTTCACATCAGGCGCCTGCGGGAGAAAATAGAGGAGGACCCGGCGCAACCCCAACTGATTGAGACCGTATATGGTGTCGGCTATCGTTTTCGGGAAGAAGGGAAAGATTAACCGTAATTTTACAATATTTTACAGCTCTTTTGCGATTCCGATAAACGTTTGAGATATCTCCCTGGCATAATGTAGACAAAGAAAAAAGGGAGGTATGAAAAATGTTGTTCAAGAAATATCGGCCCCATGCCGACGGGCGGCTGCGCAAGGTTACCGGCGTTGCGGTCAAGAAACTGCTGGACGCGGCAACGCTGGACGCCGTAGAATCAGGCAGGGGAGCAGTCTTCAATAAGGCTGACGAAATAGTTCCGCTGGACTACCGGGCCACAGGAGAGAAACTCCAGGTAAGGTTCTTCTGATGGGCGCGCGTTGTTGTAGTTCCTTAAGCTGAAGCACCACGAAGTCACGACTTCGTCGGTGTTTTTTTTATTTAGGGCGAAATGTCGGGCAGCCGGGAGGATTTTCACCCTTAATGAGAAATAGATAAAGAAAACACACAAAGGGGAAGATGGACTTGAAACAACTTTCGCTGGACGGCAACTGGCAATTCGCTGCGGCGGATCGAGAAAACTGGCTGCCAGCTGCAGTGCCGGGCTGCGTTCACTTAGATTTAATCGCTCAGGGCGCGCTGCCGGATCCTTTCTTTGGCCTGGCTGAGCGGGCAGCCTACCAATTGGAAGCAAAAGGGTGGCGTTATCGGCGTGCCTTTACCTTGGAAGCAGTTCCGCGAGAACAGGTGGATTTGGTCTGCGAAGGCTTGGATACCCTCTGTGAGCTTTACCTCAACGGCAAGTTTCTGGGCACGGCTGAGAATATGTTCATCAGCCACCGCTATGCGGTCAAAGAGTATCTGCAGGCCGGCGTCAATACCGTCGAGATCCGTTTTGCCGCCGCCAGCGTTTATGGGAAAAACCAAAAGCGAAACGCCAGCTTGGATCTTGCTGGGAACGAGGCCGTTTTCCTGCGGAAAGCTCAATGTTCGTTCGGCTGGGATTGGGGTCCGCGCTTGGTGCAAACCGGCATTTGGCGTCCCATTTACCTGGAAGCGTATCAGGCGCGCCTGGCCAATCCTGCGGCGCGGCTTTTGAGCCTGGCGGCCGGCGAGGCTACCGTTGAAATCGTCGTGGAAATCGCCGGCACCGTCAGGCAGGCGAGCGTCCTGGCTACCATTAAGGAAGAAGCCGGCGCACCTGTGGCAACCGGGGCGCTGACCGTTGTCAATCAGGCCGGCCGGCTGACTGCCAGCGGCAAGCTCAAGCTCAGAGAACCTAAATTATGGTATCCAGCAGGCTACGGCTCCCAGCCGCTCTACCGGGTGGAGCTGGCGCTTCGGGAAGGGGAAGAGAAACTTGCGGAGGCGGCTTTCGTCACAGGCCTGCGCACTTTGGAGCTCTTGCGGGAGAAAGATGCCCAGGGAGAGAGCTTCATTTTTGTGATCAACGGGCTCAAGGTGTTCGCCAAAGGCGCCAACTGGATTCCTGCGGATGTTTTTCTGCCCAGAGTTACGGCCGACGCGTACGAGCGCTACATCAAGCTGGCCCGCGAGGCCAACATGAACATGCTGCGGGTTTGGGGCGGCGGCGTTTATGAGGATCCCGCCTTCTATGAGGCCTGCGATCGGGCAGGGCTCATGGTCTGGCAAGACTTCATGTACGCTTGCGCCGAATATCCGGATCACCTGGCAGCTTTCCGGCAAGCGGCCACAGAGGAGGCGCGGGAAGCCGTGCTGAGGCTGCGCAATCATCCTTCCCTGGTCCTGTGGTGCGGC
>DIPB01000100.1:2203-3799 GCA_002426275.1 Firmicutes bacterium UBA5499 | reverse complement strand
CTGTGGTGCGGCAACAACGAAAATAGCTGGGGCCTGAAAGATTGGTGGCACAGAGGAGAGCCGGAATATCGGGGCAATTACCTCTACAGGCAAGCGTTTCCGGAGGTGGTCTCTGTCCTGGACCCAACCCGTCCCTACTGGACCGGCAGCCCTTGGGGCGGAGCTAGTCCCAATAGTCCCGACTTTGGCGACCAGCACATGTGGGACGTGTGGGGAGGCTGGAAAGAGATCGAGCAATACGCAAAATATCAGGGACGCTTTGTCAGCGAATTCGGTTTTCAGGCGCTGCCGGCGTATAAAACCGTCCTCAGCTATACCGCGCCAGAGGACAGAAAGCTCTTCAGCCCGGTCTGCCTCTCTCACAATAAAGCCGCGCAGGGCACGGAGCGGTTGCTGAAGTATTTGGCGGAGAATCTGGGTTTGCCCCGGGATTATCGGAGCTTTGTTTATCTCACGCAGTTCAATCAGGCTCTGGCCTTGAAACTGGCGGTCGAGGCGTGGCGCGGCAGAAAATTCTCCACCGCCGGCGCCCTTATCTGGCAGCTGAACGACTGCTGGCCTGTGAGCAGTTGGTCTTTGGTGGATTATTACGGCAGAAAAAAAGCGGCTTGGTGGTGGAGCAGGAGCTTTTTTGCGCCGCTTTTGGTGAACCTTGAGCCCGGCAAGACGGGAGTCGGGGTGAGGGTGGTAAGCGATTGCCCGGAGAAGAGAACTGGCAGCGTGCGCCTCGCGTGTTACAGCCTCGCGGGGGAAAAAAGAGGCGGCGTGGAGTTTGAGGTCGCGATTCCCGCCAACGCCTCGACGCTCCTTGAGACTATTCCCTACGAAGCTTTAGGGATCAAGCTGGACGGGGAAGGCGCGCCTGTGATAAAGGAGAACGGACTAACCCAGATTGTGGACAGCGTCAGCCGGGAGCTTGCGGAGAGCGTTATTTTTGCGGAATTGGAGAGCGGACAGCGCTATCGCAATCACCTCGCTTTCGCGAAGCTCCGGGATCTGCCCCTCGCGGATCCGCAAATCGCTTTGCGCGTTGAGGGAAAGCGCATCACGCTGAGAGCTAAAACGCCTGCGTTCGGGGTTTTCCTGGAGCCGGAGCGGGATGTGGATTTGTCTTCCAATTGCCTGGTCATGGAGCCGGACGCGGAGTACGTTGTCTCCTGCTCTGAGGAACCAGGAGGCGTTGAAGTTTTCGATTTGACAAAAATGCGTCTTGACGTGTAGTATGGAAGGGATGCAAATTGGAAAACATTGAAATTAAAAGGGGGGCATCCTGTGAACAAATTTAATTGGCTGGCGCTGATTATTTCCGCAGTCGCCGTGATTTTGGCCCTCAATTTTCACAGGCAAGACGCCAAGCTGCAGGCTAAATTCAATCAGCTGGCAGGGCGGGTCAACCGGCTGGAAAGACAAATTCAAGAACGCAAGGTTCAAGAGGAGCCGCGGACACAGACCCTGAGCGTTTATTTCACCAGCGATACCAAAGTGGAAGCCGTAAAGCGCACGGTAGAGGGCGAGGACAGCCAGGCTCTTCTTGAAGGCGCCTTCGCCGCTTTGCTCTCCGGACCTACGGCCCAGGAGCAGGAACGAGGCTTGTCT
>DIPB01000100.1:1709-2044 GCA_002426275.1 Firmicutes bacterium UBA5499 | reverse complement strand
TGTCTTCTCAGCTGCCGAAAGAAGCTAAGCTTTTGGGCGTTGAGATTGAAGACGGAATCGCGGCGGTGAATTTCAGCCGCCAGCTGGAACAAGTCGGCGGGACAGCGAGGGTGTTGGGAATTCTCAAGCAGATCGGCTATACGGCTACCGCCGTTCCCGGCGTCCGGGGCGCCTGGCTCTATATAGAGGGCAAAAAAGTTCAGAATTTCTCAGGTGAGGGAGTCATCATTCAAGAGCCGCTCTCTCGCTCTGGGGGAGCCGCGTTTTGAAAGGACGGGTGGCATTTCTCACAATCGGCTGCAAGGTGAACCAATGCGAAAGCGCCGCCCTGGCTC
>DIPB01000100.1:0-1606 GCA_002426275.1 Firmicutes bacterium UBA5499 | reverse complement strand
GTCCGCTCACAACTTGCCGCCCTGGCTCGCTCATTCGCGGACGCCGGCTGGCAAGTTGTGAGCGGACAGGCGGATCTGTATGTGATCAATACCTGTACCGTGACTGCGGAAGCTGAGCGCAAATGCCGGCAGCAGATTAGAAAATTGGCGAAAGCAAATCCCCAAGCGCAAATTGTGGCCATGGGCTGCTATGCGCAGGTGGCTCCGGAAGAATTGCAGCTGCCGGGGGTGAAGTTTGTGGTGGGCACCACTGAGAGGTCCGATATCTTGGCGCTCTTGGAGGGCGCCCCCCCGCGGCGGCATGTAGCGGCTCTCGGGCAGGGATTAACTTTTGAAGATTTGGGGCCAGGACTTGCCGAGCGAACCCGCGCTACCTTGAAAATTGAAGACGGCTGCGACGAGCATTGCACATACTGCAGAGTGCGCCTTGCCAGGGGACCGGTGCGCAGCCTGCCTGAAAGGAGAGTTCTGGAGCTGGCAGAGGAATTCGCCGGCAGAGGCTGCAAGGAGATCGTCCTCAGCGGCGTTAATCTCGGCTCTTGGGGCAGGGATTTGCCTGGTAGGCCGCAGTTTTGGCAGCTTTTGGAGAGCCTCGCCCGGCTCCCCGAGCTCGTGAGAATTCGGCTGAGCTCTATTGAGCCGCCTGACGTTACAGAGCGGCTGCTGGAAGTGATGGCAAGCCACCGGACGATATGCAATCACATCCACCTGCCTCTGCAGAGCGGTTCCGGAAAAGTGCTGAAGCTGATGGGCCGGCCGTATACTCCCGAAGGTTATGCCAGGATCGTGGCCAATATTCGCAAGTTTCTGCCGCAGGCCGGACTAACCACAGATGTGATGGTCGCCTTTCCGGGGGAAGGGGAGGCCGAATTTCTGGAAAGCACGGAATTTGTGGAAAAAATGGCTTTCAGCCGGCTGCATGTTTTTCCCTATTCCAAACGCCCCGGCACAGCCGCCTTGCGCCTGCCGGGTCACCTGCCGCGTCAGGAAGGCCATCGCCGCTCTCAGCGGCTGATCGCACTGGGACAGAGGCTGGCTGAGCAGTATCATCGGCAGTTCGTGGGCCGGGACGTTGAGATCGTCTTGGAGCGGCAAGCAGCAGGCCTCTGGGAAGGGATCACGGGAGAATACGTCAGGGTACGGGCCGCCGGACAGGGCGAGACAGGTCAGGTGCGCACCGCGCATGTTGAAAGCTGGGACCAGAGCGGCCTTCTGGGAGCGTTGCGTTAAATTTTTCCCATGTTATAGAAGGAATTGTAGCCACGGTTCACGAATTTTAAGAATAAAGGGCGAAGGGGGGTGTGATTCATGTCCGAACAGTGTGTGTTTTGCCGCATCGCAAACGGCCAGATGGGCGAGAGGCTCTATGAAGACGAATCTGCCGTGGCGTTTGCCGATATTAACCCCCAAGCGCCTGTGCACATTTTAGTGATTCCCAAAGTGCACATAGAGAGTCTTACTGCTGTGGAGGACGAAAACCTCATCGGACACCTAATGCTAGTGGTCAAAAAGTTAGCCCAAGAGCGAGGCCTCTCCGGCTACCGGGTTGTAATTAACACGGGAGATGATGCCGGGCAGACAGTGCGCCATCTTCAGATTCATCTCT
>DIPB01000155.1:2614-5141 GCA_002426275.1 Firmicutes bacterium UBA5499 | reverse complement strand
AAAGGCCGATAATGCCAATGGAGACGGCGCTCATATGCCCATTGCGCTTCAAGCTGCGCGTCGCTTCCCGAAAATGGTACCCCACTGTGGTAAGTTTCATAGATATACTCCCCTTTGGTCATCGCGAATAATCTTTCCTGCTTCGAGGGCAACCACTCGTTTTTTCATCCGGTTGACGATGTCGCGGTTATGCGTGGTCATGAGCACCGTAGTGCCGCGCTTATTGATCTCGCTGAGCAGCTCCATGATCCCCCAGGAAGTGCCTGGGTCCAGATTACCCGTGGGTTCGTCAGCCAGCAAAATCAAAGGATTATTCACAATGGAGCGGGCGATGGAAACCCGTTGTTGTTCTCCGCCCGATAATTCATGCGGTCGCGCGGAAAGCTTGTGCTTGAGGCCCACAAGTTCCAACGCGGCCGGCACCCGGCGCTGAATCTCCCTGGTACTGGTCTCTGTAACCTCCAGGGCGAAGGCCACGTTCTCATAGGTAGTTTTATTGGGCAGTAAGAGAAAATCTTGAAAAATCGTGCCCACGCTGCGCCGCAGCCGCGGGATCTCCCAGGGCCGGAGGCGCACGATATTCCTGCCTCCCACCACGATTCTCCCTGAAGTCGGCAGTTCTCTGCGAATGATCATCTTCATGAAAGTGGATTTGCCTGCGCCGCTCGGGCCTACGAGAAAAACGAATTCACCTTTTTCTATAACCAAACTGATATTCTGCAGGGCGAGAGCTCCATTGGGATAACGCTTGCTCACCTGGTACATTTGTATCATCTGTTTCCCACCTGCTCCAAATTAGTCTACTATCATTATAATATTTCGCTTTCCCAACTGCAAACCCTTCTTTGGACGCGGCTTTGGCCCTGACAATTTTTCACTATAATTCCTTCACTGCCCTCGCCAGATCTGTGGCTGTGAGCCCATACTCCCGCAAAAGCGCTTCCGGCTTGCCAGACTGGCCGAAGCGATCGCCGGTTCCCAACCGCAAGACCCGGCAAGGAGCCTCGGCAGCCACCAACTCGGCTACCGCCGAGCCAAGGCCTCCCAAGTTGTTATGCTCTTCCGCCGTAACTATGCCCCCTGTCTGCCTGGCGGCAGCCAAAATCAGCTCCCGATCCAAAGGTTTTACGGAAAAAGCGTCGATCACTCTCACGTCAACGCCCTCTTGGGCCAGCTGCTCAGCTGCGGTCAGAGCCGGGGCCACCATCACCCCGCAGGCCACGATGGTGGCGTCTTTGCCAGGCCGCAAAAGCTTTCCGCCTCCCACGGCGAAAGATTCGTCCGCATCGTAAATCAAAGGAACCGCTTCCCTGCCCATACGCAGATAAAACGGCCCCGGCGTCTGGATGGCAAGGCGCACAGCCTCGCGCGTAGCCTGGCCATCGGCAGGCACCAAAACGTGCATATTGGGAAGAGCCCGCATGACGGCGATATCCTCTAAAGCCTGATGAGAAGAACCGTCTTCGCCTACTGTGATCCCGGCGTGAGTTGCGGCCACCTTCACGTCCAGGTTCGGATAGGCGATGCTGTTTCTGATCTGTTCGAACGCCCTGCCTGTGGCAAAAATAGCAAAGGAACTGGCAAAAGCGATTTTCCCCGCCAAACTGAGACCGGCTGCAGTTCCCATCATGTCCTGCTCGGCAACTCCCAGCTGAAAAAAGCGCTGGGGATAAGCTTGGGCAAACTTGACTGTTTTCGTAGATTGCGACAGGTCCGCGTCCAAAACCACAAGCCGCTCTTCTTTGCCCCCCCATTCCACTAAAGCCTGGCCGTAGGCGTCTCTGACAGCTTGTTTCTCCGTTTTTGGAAAATATGACTTCATTTGCTTTCCCTCCCCAACTCGCTGAGCGCTGCCTGGACCTGCTGGGGCTTAGGCGGAGTGCCATGCCAGAGCGCCTGATTTTCCATAAAGGAAACCCCCTTGCCCTTGATTGTATGCGCGATGATCACCGTGGGCACGCTTTGCGTTTCAGCCTCGTCAAATGCCGCCGCCAATTCGCGGTAATTATGGCCGTCAATCTCGACGGTATGCCAACCAAAGGCGCCGAACCGCTGGGCAATGGAGCCTTGGAGTTTTACAGCGCTGATTTCACCGTCGATCTGCAATTTATTGTGATCCACAATGGCCGTGAGGTTGGTGAGCCGATAGCGAGCCGTAGTCATGGCTGCTTCCCAGATCTGCCCTTCTTCCAGTTCCCCGTCGCCCATGAGCACATAGGTGTGCCACTTGGCGCCATCAAGCCTGGCAGCCAGAGCCAAGCCATTGGCGATGGAAAGCCCTTGCCCCAGGGAACCCGTAGAAGCATCAATTCCCGGAGTTTTCCGGCAGTCCGGATGACCCTGGAGCCTGGAGCCAAACCTGCGCAAGCTCAATAATTCCTCGGTGGGAAAGAAACCCCGCTCTGCCAAGACAGCGTACAGGGCTGGCGCAGCGTGGCCTTTGGAGAGGACGAAGCGGTCTCTCTCCGACCACAGCGGCTTTTCAGGGTCAATCTT
Source organism: Firmicutes bacterium UBA5499 (assembly GCA_002426275.1). Taxonomy (GTDB): domain Bacteria; phylum Bacillota; class DTU084; order DTU084; family DTU084; genus UBA5499. The sequence goes on along the minus strand of DIPB01000155.1, from coordinate 2,645 downwards.
CATTTTTTGAAAGTATAAAAAGGTAAGAATA
>DIPB01000155.1:1960-2417 GCA_002426275.1 Firmicutes bacterium UBA5499 | reverse complement strand
TCTCCTCCTAAACAGCTACTTCCACGCTGCTCCAGCGACCGCAGCGGTCGCCCCAGCGTGCGATGACTTTCCCCTCCTGCTTGATCTCCACAACTTCGCACTGGTTGGGGCAATGAGGACATTGAAAGCTCTGCGCCTCATTATCCCACTCAGCGACTTCCAACCCTTTAAAACTCGTCTTCCCTTTGACCGCAACTTCCTCCTGCGCCAGCATAGCCGCGCCCACCGCTCCCATTACGGAAAAATGCTCCGGGACCACGATCTCGGCGCCTAAAGCTTTCTGGAAAGCCTGCCTCATCCCCAGATTGGCGGCTACTCCCCCCTGAAAGACCACCGTGGGCAGCAATTCTTTGCCTTTGGCCACATTATTTAGGTAGTTGCGAACCAGGGCGCTGCACAGGCCAGCTACGATCTCCTCCACAGGATAGCCGACTTGCTGCTTGTGAATCATATCCGA
>DIPB01000155.1:1569-1739 GCA_002426275.1 Firmicutes bacterium UBA5499 | reverse complement strand
TCCAAAAACGAGCCCGTGCCTGCCGCGCAAACTGTGTTCATGGCGAAATCAGTGACGATCCCGTCCCGCAGCAGGATGAGCTTTGAATCTTGACCACCGATTTCCAACACTGTCTGCACACTTGGCACCTGCGTCGAAGCGGCGACAGCATGGGCTGTGATCTCGTTTTT
>DIPB01000155.1:1010-1389 GCA_002426275.1 Firmicutes bacterium UBA5499 | reverse complement strand
TCGTTTTTTACCACATCGGCTCCCACTAAAACACCGGCCAGTTTCCTGCCGCTGCCCGTGGTGCCTGCTCCCAGGATTTCCGGCTTCTCAGCCGCCAAGCTTTGCAAACCTTTTTGAATGGCAACCAGGGGTTTACCTTCTGTTCTAAGGTACAGTTCTTCCTTCACCTGCCCGTTTTCAGCCAACAGCACTAAGTTAGTGCTCACTGAGCCCACATCAAGCCCAAGATAATAGCCCACGCTCTTGCCCCCTTTGACGTTTTTGCCGCAGCAACATATCGACAAAAGCTTCCAACCTTGTGACCATCCCAGCTTCACCGGTGTGTTCATCCAATACCAGCGTCAACACGGGAATGCCTTCTGCTTTGCTCACCCGGGGC
>DIPB01000155.1:0-881 GCA_002426275.1 Firmicutes bacterium UBA5499 | reverse complement strand
ATCTCTGGCATGCAGGTGAACGGAGCCAGGTGGATCACGCCGTCCAGCTTACGCCTGGCCGCTAGCACAGCATTAGCGATCGATTCCAACCCATGGCCTCCCACCGCGTGATTCAGATAGCCCCGGGCCAGATTCTGACTGCCGCGGCCATGGATGTGAAGGGAAGCCAGCACTAAGTGCTCTAAAATCCAGCGCGAAAGATAGATGGTACGGCAGATCTCCACTCCCATCTGGCCTAGGCGCTCTTCAATGAACTGGTTGGCGAAGGGATCCAAAACCACGTAAATCTCTCCCACCAAGGCGACGCTGGCTCTAGGCTCCCTGACTGCGAAGCTTTGCAGGGCGGAAACCCCCTCACGCACCAGTTTATGCACCTGTCTCACACCCGAGGCCTTGTCCACGGCAGCCAAAAAACCGCGGAGGGTTTTGGTGGTGCTGCCAGGCTCGCCTTCTCTGGGTCTAGACCACAGAGAAGCCTGCCAGAGCCGATCCACAGCCTGGAACTTGGCCCAGGCAATGCTTCCAGCCTGAAGCAAAGCTTTAGGTTTACAGCCCGCCAAAAGCTGACCGCAGGTTGAAAGCAATCCCTGCCAATCTCCCGCGGGCGGCTCCAAAGTCAAAAAACGGCAGTCCTTGCCCAAGGAGCGGAGGATCTCCCGCTGGACCTCGCCATAATAGCCAAAACGGCAGGGTCCTACGCCGCCTCCCATGATGATGGTATCCGCCCCCAGCTCTAAGGCTTCCAGGTAATTGCCAAGGTTGATTTTCAGAGGCAGGCAGGCAAATTCCGGGGCATGAGCGCTGCCCAATGTCAAGGTTCGTTTGCTGGTGGCGGGAGGCAGAATTACCTCCAAGCCCGCTTCTTCTAAAAGCGCTTTCAT
>DIPB01000016.1:10204-15249 GCA_002426275.1 Firmicutes bacterium UBA5499 | reverse complement strand
GATGTTTTATTTTCAGGGTAGATTTCAGCTAGAGTCCCTGCCCGAACGGTGGGATGAGTTCCGCGCTTTTATCCTCTCCACCAGCGAATATCTGAGCCGTTTCTTGGCCGGCATTCCGGCGGTTGAAGTTCAAGGCAGTCGTCTCATCCTGCAGCTGCAAAATGGATTTTACAGAGACTGGCTGACGGACGAGGAGAACCGTGTGAGCCTCCGGAATTTGATTCGGCAGTATGTGGCGACGCCTTCCTCTTTTCACATTGACTACCAGTGCCCCGAGGAAGGCGACGCCCAAGCTAATGCAAAAATTGCAAAGATGTATACGGATCTAACAGGTAGGAGAAATAATTGAGCCAAATAGATAATCTTTTGCAAAAATTGAATGCAGAGCAGAGCCAGGCTGTGCTGGATGAAAGTCGAGCTGCTCTCGTGAACGCCAATGTGGGGAGCGGAAAGACGACGGTCCTGATCGCCAAAGTTTTGTATCAGCATCTTCAGCGGCAGATTCCGCTAGCTGATATGGTTGTGCTCACTTTTACCAATAAGGCAGCGAGCGAAATCAAAAACAGGATGATCGCAGCTGATCCAGACGCCGGCGATGAAGATATGCCATGGTTTGGGACTTTTCACAGCGTGGCCATGAAGATGCTGCAAACTATCCTTCCGGTTGCAGAACTCGGGTATACTGCGGATTTTTCCGTTCTGGCTCCCGACGAAGAAGTGGAAATGGCCGAAAGGCTGATCGCGGAACACGGACTGCGGATCAAATACCAAAAGAAATTGACAAAACGCTTGGAAGCATATCGGTCTGGCCAGACGCTTTACGGCGTTATGAAACTGGAAGACGATATCGGCAGGTTATGCGATTTCATTGCGCTGGAAAAAAAACGGCAAAATCAAATGGATTTTGACGACCTGATTTACAATGCCACGCGCTTGCTGAAAAAGGGGGACTGGTCCCCCAAATGGATCATTATCGACGAGTTTCAAGACTGTGACGGTTCTCAGCTGGCTCTGATCCAAGCCCTGGCTTCGGAGGCGACGAGACTTTTTGCCGTGGGGGACCCCAATCAGATAATTTACAGTTGGCGCGGCGGCAGCCAGAATGTTTTTGCAAAATTCAAACGAGAATGCCAGGCCAAAGAATTTTCTTTATCTCTCAATTATCGCTCAAGCGCTACGATATTGGATGCGGCTAAATGTTTCCTTGAGGAGCGCTGCGAATTGACCGGGGTCCGCGAGCCGGGCTCCGGCATTGTCGTTCGAAATCATTACAACCCCTTTCAGGAAGCTGACTATCTGGCGGATAAAATGGCGCGGCTGCATGAAGCCGGAGCTCCGTGGCAGGAGATTGCCGTGTTTTATCGAATGCGCAGGCAGTCCGAAACGCTGGAGGAAGCCTTTCGTCGCAAAGGGATTCCCTTTACGGTGTCGGTGCGCAAAACGCTGAAGGATCTGCCGCCTTTACAATGGCTCTTTCATCTTTTGAGCGCTTCCGTCAACCAGGCAGATCGGAATAGCCTCTACTGGGTACTTATGGATCATCAGTTCGGAGAAGGGCTGACCCAAAGGCAGGTTCGAGAGGCGCTGGCTACCGGCCGCGGCTCTGTCCTTTATTCCAAAGCCAGGAATTTTTCCCACTGGGCGAAGAGCGGCAAAGCGGCAGGAGAAATCTACGACTATTTTGGACTGGACGGCTATCTCGCGCCCACTTCCGTTTCTTTTCAGGAGAATAAGGATTATCTTCTCGCTTTCCTCGACAAATTTGAGGAATATCTGGTGAAAAGCGCTCAGGATTTCTTGTCCGGTTTGAGGGGTTTTCTTAATTCAGCGGCGCTTTACGGAACAAATTTCTTTGCGGAAGCGGAGCAGTCTGCAGATGCGATTAAGCTGATGACGCTTCATTCATGCAAAGGTCTGGAATTTCGATATGTTTTCATCATCGGCGTCAACTACGGCTTGATCCCATTGCGTGCTGACAAAGACCGCGGTCGGCGCGACCTGGAGGAAGAAAAGCGTCTGTTCTTTGTCGGGATCACGAGGGCTAGGGATTATCTGGAACTTTCATATTATACGAATCCAGGCAATCCTCGCGTCCTGCCCGGAGAGAGCGGCTATCTTTCCATGATCCCCGAGCATTTGCTTGTTAAAGATGCCGCTGCTTCGGGACATGCAGACTTGCAGGCATATCGCCGCTCGATCTTGGAAAATCGTAAAGCGGAGCTGGCAGATCCCTTGGCCTTACAGCCGGCGGCTAAAGCTAACGCTCCAAACGAAAACGTGAAGAGAAAAGTGGCTCACCCGAAATACGGTGTGGGTTTCGTTGAGGCGGAAGATGAAGATACCATAACCGTCTCCTTTGGCGCGTATGGCGTGAAAATCTTTGCCAAAGCTTTTTGCCCGCTTGAATTTTGTAAGTAGGGGAGGAGAGGAAGATGCCCACTTGGAACCCATGGCACGGGTGCCGGAAAATCAGTCCCGGCTGCCAGAATTGTTACGTCTACAGGATTGACGCGCGTCACGGCAAGGACAGTTCGCTTGTCTCCAAGACGGGCGACTTTAATCTCCCTTTGAAGCGCGACAGGGCCGGCGCATATAAGCTCAGTGGGACTGAAACGGTCTACACCTGTTTTTCTTCCGACTTTTTCATTGAGGAAGCCGACGAATGGCGACCGGAAATCTGGCGGATGATTCGCGACCGGGCGGATTTGCGTTTTTTCATTGTCACAAAGCGAATCCATCGCTTTCATGTGGGGCGGCCCGACGATTGGGGAGGCGGCTATGAGAATGTTACCATTTGCTGCACGGCAGAGAATCAGGATCGCGCCGACTCGCGGCTGCCAATTTTGCTGGCAGAGCCGATTAGGCATAAAAGCATCATCTGCGAACCGCTTTTGGAAGCGCTAGACCTGTCCTCTTACCTTACCTGTGAAATCGAGGGAGTGACGGTGGGCGGAGAATCTGGAAATGGCGCCAGGCTTTGCAGGTATGAGTGGGTGCTGGCTCTTCGCGAGCAGTGCGTGCGGGCAGGGGTGCACTTCTTTTTTAAGCAGACGGGAGCACGCTTTGAGAAAGGCGGAAAAGTTTATTGGATTTCACGAAGATTTCAACATTCACAGGCTAGAAAGGCACACATTGATTACCCTGATTAACTATGTTAGGGAATATTGGGGATGGATATTGTCGCCAGATGCAGGGAAATATTGCTTTGGGATCAGGATATTGGCTTTGCTTATATTTTCGGCTCGTATGCTCACGGCAACCTTAGAGCGGACAGTGACATAGATAGCGCAATCTACTTGGAGAAAAAGATGGAGCCTGGAGTATATCTTGAAAGGAAGGTGAGCTTAACGGAAGCCCGCAAAAGAGAAGTTGATTTGGGGATCGTAAACGAGGCGCCGCCTCGTAAAAAAATATCAGATTTATAAGAATAATATACCTTATTTACACGGGATATGACGCTGGAAAGCGATTATAAAGTCCAAACGTTATTTGAATATCACGACCTAAAACGTTATCCGGATTTATCATCTGCCAGAACAATTGAGAAGTGAAAAAAAGTTGAGGGCCTATGGTTAATGAAGAAGTAATTAAGCAGAGGCTAAACCGATTATCAACTTCGATATTATCGCTGGATACGAGAACGTTCCCTCCGAAGAAGCTGGTCAAATTAAAGTTCTCCTTGTTTTTTGCCGATGGGCAAACTCATAGCAAAAATGATTAACCAACGTGTTGGTGGGTGTCGTTCCTTCCAATATTTACAACGTAGTAAGCAGGAGGATTTCAGAGCTAGAAAGCGAAATCTTTGTTTGTGAGCTAGAAAAGCTCTTCTCACCGCAGGAAGCTGGATCAGGAAAGGAGGTGAATCCCCAGCAATCCGGCGGCACTGTTGGTGAGAGCACTAAGAACTACAGCTAGTGGGAAAAGGATAAGGTAACATGGAAATGCTTACCCGTTTCCCCTTCGCAGCAACGATCGCAGCATGCAGCAGTAAACGCAGCAAAAAACTCTAAACTTGCTAGGGGGATATCACGTAATGAAAAAAGTAGCTTTCATGCTAAGTATCGCAGCATTGCTGGCCTTAGCCGTACCGGCCCTTGCTCTTCCCACAGTGGGAGGAACTCTGCAGCTGGAAGGCGACTGGGGGCAGTATGGACCAACGACTGTTGAAAATCAGGCAAATGTTTCACTTGGCTTTGACGCTAGGACTCGCGCCGGAGTAGAGCTTCAGCTGGGCAATACCCAGACGTTTTTCGACGGCTTGAAGCTTGACCAGTTCCAGCGCGGCTATCTGCAGCGGCTCGGTTCGCTGTGGAACGGCGGCTCTCAGGTTGTCACGACCATCGGCGGACTTCGCTTCAACTACTCTCCGTATGTGGCTTGGATCGGACGCGATGACAGCGTAGATGGCATCAGCTTTGAGGGCTTCAAGAACGGACCTCTCTCAGGAGCGCTTTTCTACACTGTGGACAAGACTTTAGGCGGCAAGGTAGAGGCTAACTTGGATCAGCTGAACCTCGCAGGGACTTTTGTTACCGATGAAGATCAGCAGGCCATAGACATCACAGGTCAAATCTCACCTCTGCCGGGAGCGCAGCTCGTCGGAACCTACGCCACAGCCGACGGTTCGGATATCGTGAAGATCGACGGCGGCTACAGCATCACTCCGCAGCTTCAGTTGGTGGCCGGATATCGTTCTTTCGATCCAACCTACAATGCCAAATGGCTTAACCCGGACGTGGATTCATTCTATGAGGACAGCAATCCAGTGGCAGAATACCTTGGCCTGCGCGGTTACACCGCGGGTGTGCGCACCAGCGCTTACGGCCTAGTGTTCTCCGCAGATGTGGATCGCTATGAGTGGATCGACTCAGGAATCCGTCAAGACGCCGTTCGCTTCGGCGCTGCTAAAGAGATGAACCTGGCCGGCAACACCATTGATGCCAGCTATGAGCTCACACTGCCGGACGGCGGCGAGATGGAGCATGAAGCACAGGCCGCTTATCGCGCGCCTAACGGTCTTGGCGTAGAGGCCCTGTACAACAGTG
>DIPB01000016.1:4363-10054 GCA_002426275.1 Firmicutes bacterium UBA5499 | reverse complement strand
ACTGTAGCATTCTAATAATTGATATCCGAGCACAGATGTAGCAATGAACTGAGCAAAATCTAACCAGAATTGAAAGCTTAATCGCAGCAGAAGCTAAACTAAATTAAAATCAAGGAATCCAACCTGTCAGCAGCAAGATTTGCACTAAAAAACTCACAACAGCTAAGAGGGCAGAGCATTCGCTCTGCCCTCTTTTAAGATCCAGGAACTAAGCATTGTGAAGAAGAAGTTGCCAATTTCTGAAATGTTTACTGATTTTTGGGAAAAATGCCCTTTTTAAAAATTTAGCGAGTAATTATTTTTATTCTTTTGGCAAACTAAATTTATTCTTCATTTTACTTAATTCGTTTGGCAAGATAGACGATAATAAATGAGTAGTGACTCTAGGATCATGATCTCGCCGCGAAGTTCACTGCGCAACCTCGAGAGGAAATATGAGCTTGCATTAAGAGGCGCTTAAATCTTTCCTGCTGTCCTTCCGCTTCAACCTGCCATAATGCTGTGTAAGTTGTCTGCGTCTGCATTGTTCTTTCTGACGAAGTTTGTTTTTCTGTGGATGAATGATCATTATTTTAAAAAAATTCGTGCTTATGAGTTATTTTGTGCTGCTTAGGTGATTATTAGGGGGGAATTAGGTGGCTAAATTAACACAGGAACAAATGCTCGAGATGTTTGTTTATGAGACCAATCAGCTGTTGGAACGGCTTGAAATGATGATCCTCAGCAGCGAGCAGGCAGCCTCGCTTTCCACAGAAAAGCTAAACGAGCTCTTCAGAATCATGCATACCATAAAAGGCTCAGCCGCCATGATGAGGTACGACAATATTTCACAATTAGCCCATGCCATCGAGGATTTATTCTTTTTTATCCGTGAGAACAAGCCGGAAGGAATCGATTATCCAAAGCTTGCCGATCTGATTTTGCAGGGAGCGGACTTCATTAAAGGCGAATTGGTAAAGTTAGAAGGCGGACAAGCTTCGGATGCGGATTCCAGCGCGCTGATTGAGGAAATGCATTCTTTTCTGGCCAACTTAAAAAATACTGCACCTTTAGGGGAAGAAGGAAAGATCCAGCGTTATCTTGAGACCGGCAGGGAAGAGCGTTGCGCAGAACATAGGTATAAGGCTGTTCTTTTCTTTGCGGATGATTGTGAAATGGTCAGCGTCAGGGCATTTATGGTTCTCAAGAAACTCAAGGAGCTGGTTTGCGCGCTAGAATATTGGCCGGCAGATCTCAATGACGGCGAGCAAGCTGAAAAAGTCATCCGCCAGAGAGGATTTAAGCTCACATTCGGTTCGGACAGCTCCTTGGAGACGATCCGTCAGCTTTTGCAGGAGACCGCGTTTTTGAAAAGTTTGGATTTAGAGGAAATAAGCCCGAAAGCGCAGACAGCTCTCGCCGGCAAGATGACCAAAGTTCAAGGAAACTATGCGCAAGCTTTAATGCAGAACGTGATCAGCGTCAACATTTTAAAGCTGGATCAGCTGATGGACTTAATCGGCGAACTTGTGATCTCTGAGGCCATGGTGACGCAAAACTCAGATCTCAACGGGCTGCAGCTGGAAAATTTCAGCAAGGCTGCCAGACAGCTGCGCAAAATCATCGACGAATTACAGGACATAGTCATGGCCATCCGCATGGTGCCGCTGGTCGCGACATTTCAGAAACTGAACAGAATCGTCCGGGACATGTGCCGTAAGCTTGATAAGAACGTAGAGCTCGAAATCATAGGCGCGGAAACCGAAGTTGACAAAAACGTGTTGGAGCACTTGGCGGATCCGTTAATCCACATCATCAGAAACTCCATAGATCACGGCATTGAAGCAGCCCCAGAGAGGCTCGCCAAGGGAAAGCCGGAGCAAGGTAAGATCACTTTGGAGGCGAAAAACGCCGGCGGCGATGTCCTGGTGATCATCAGAGACGACGGCAGGGGACTAGATCGCACACAGATTTTGGCGCGGGCAAAAAAGAACGGCCTGCTTAAAAAGCCAGAAAGTCAGCTGCAGGATCAGGAGATCTTTTCCTTCATTTTTTTGCCGGGGTTTTCCACCAATGATAAAGTAACCGAGTTTTCCGGCCGCGGCGTGGGCATGGACATAGTGAAGAAAAACATCGAAAAGATCGGCGGCGCTGTGAGCGTGGACAGCAAACCGGACAAGGGAACAGCCGTTGCCATCAAAATTCCGTTGACCCTGGCCATTATCGGCGGTATGAACATCAAGGTCGGCAATTGTCAATTCACCATCCCCATCACCTCCATTCGTGAAGCTTTCAGGCCCAAGGAGAGAGATCTCATCGTAGATCCCCAGGGCAACGAATTGCTGATGATTCGCGGCGATTGTTACCAAGTCCTGCGGCTCCACCAGTATTATCAGATTGAAACATCTGTCCGTGAAATCACGGAGGGAATCATCATTGTGGTTGAGAACGACGATCAAGCCGTCTGCCTTTTTGCAGACGCTCTGGTGGGAGAACAGCAAGTGGTGGTGAAAGCGTTGCCCAAATATATAAAAAGAGTTCGCGGTCTCTCAGGCTGTACTTTGTCGGGGGACGGGAAGGTGAGCTTAATTCTCGACCCAGCCGCGCTGGTGGCAAGCGCATAAAAAAGACGAAAGGAGTGGGAGATATGGCAGAAAACGCGGAACTGAAGACAACTGAGGAAGAAGACACCCAAAAGGACAAGTATCTGACTTTTTCTCTGGGCGCTGAGGAATATGGCATTCCCATCGGCTACGTGATCGAGATCGTCGGCATCCAGGCTATCACCGAGGTGCCGGAGCTTCCCGCCTACATAAAAGGGATCATTAACTTGCGGGGAAAAATCATTCCCGTGTTGGATGTGAGGCTCAGGTTCAAGAAGGAATTTAGGGAGTATAACGACAGGACCTGTACCATTGTCATTGAAGTGGGGGATGTGGCCATCGGTCTGATTGTGGACACTGTCTCGGAGGTGCTTTCAATTCCTCAGGAAAACGTGGTGCCTCCTCCAAAGGTTGGCAGCTACTACCAAAGATACATCAAAGGCATCGGCAAGGTGGACAGCAGCGTGAAGCTAATTTTAGACTGCGAGAAATTGCTGAACGACGACGAGCTTGAGCAAATCAGCCAGGCAGGCGAAAATTGATTCGCCTGGCCGGTAAAAAACGAGGGGGAGAAGGACATGAAGAGATTTTCTGATTTGAAAATTGGAACCAAGCTGCTTGTAGGCTTTCTCATTGTAGCTGTGCTGGCGGCAGTGGTGGGTTACGTCGGCATCTTAAATCTGAATGCCATCAAAAGCTCAGATCATGACTTGTATGCGGAAAACGTATCCGGTTTGGATAACGCGGGCTTTGCCGCTTTGTATTTTCAGAACGTTAGGTTTAGCGTCTTACAGTCATTGACAGTCAGCGACGCAGAGCAGAGAAATGAATGTCTTGACGGCATCCAAAGTTCCGCGGCCAAAGTCGATGAATATCTCAAAGCATATGAGAAGGGAATCGTAGACGAGCAAGACAGTCAGTTGTTTAGCAAGATGAAAACGCAATGGGGCAATTACAACGCTCTAGTTGCCAATGTGATCAATTATGAGCGAGCAGGAAAAAATCAACAAGTCAGGGAATTAGTTTATGGTGAACTGACTGCGGCAGGAGAGCCGCTGCGCGACGGCTTTAATAATTTGATGGCTTATAATGCGAAAGGGGCCAAAGACAGGTCCAACGCCAATATAGCGCTGGCAGATCGAGCAGAGGCGACCATGATCGCGGTGATCATCATCGCCATGCTTGTAGCCATACTCTTGGGCGTTTTTCTGTCGCGCATGATCGGCAGGCCAATCGCAAAAATGCTTGACGCGGCAGAGAAGCTGGCTAAAGGCGATGTGGAGGTAAGCGTCCAGGCGGACTCCAAAGACGAGATCGGCACCTTAGCCAGCTCATTTGGGCTAATGATCGACAATATCAAGCAGCAGGCTTCGGTGGTTGAGAACATAGCGGCAGGTGATTTAAGCTTTGATCTTTCCGTAAAGTCTGATAAAGACGTTCTAAATCTAAGTCTGGCGAAGTTACGGCAGACCCTGAAGGACTTGATCTCTGAGATGCACAAGTTAGCAGACGCAGCCGAAGCTGGGAATCTCTCGCTGCGGGGCGATGTGCAAAGCTTCCAGGGAGATTATCAGGAAATCGTCGGCGGCGTCAATCAGACTTTGGATGTGCTCTTGCAGCCCATAGGCGAGGCAACTTTAACTCTGGAAGAAGTGGCTAAAGGGAATCTCCAGGTGAGTATGGAAGGAGCTTATAAAGGCGATCACGCAGTGATAAAGAATTCGGTTAATAACACCGTCGCTTCCTTTAATGAAGTCTTGGGAGATATCAATGCTGCCGCGGAGCAAGTTTCCGCAGGCGCCAAACAAGTATCGGAATCAAGTATGGTCCTATCTCAGGGAGCTACCGAACAAGCCAGTTCAATTGAGGAGCTGACTTCTTCCGTGGAGGAAATCTCTTCCCAGACGAAACTTAACGCGCAGAATGCCACCCAGGCCAGCGATTTGGCTGCAGTCGCTAAGACCAATGCCGAAGCCGGCAACGGCCAGATGCAGGCGATGCTCACGGCAATGCAACAGATCAATGATTCTTCCACCAGCATTTCCAAGATCATCAAGGTCATTGACGATATCGCGTTCCAGACGAATATTTTGGCTCTCAATGCGGCGGTTGAGGCTGCCAGGGCCGGACAGCACGGCAAAGGCTTTGCCGTAGTGGCCGAAGAGGTGAGAAACCTAGCCGCCAGATCTGCTGACGCCGCCAAAGAGACAACCGAGATGATTGAGGACTCCATTAAGAAGGTTGAAGGCGGTACGAAAATCGCCAACAAAACCGCAGAGGAACTGGGCAAAATCGTGGAAGCGGTGGCCAAAGCCGCGTCTCTGGTGGGCGATATAGCGGCCGCCTCCAATGAACAGGCTGCGGGAATCGAGCAGATCAACCAGGGAATCATGCAGGTGTCCCAGGTCGTGCAGACAAATTCCGCCACTTCGGAGGAAGGCGCGGCTGCCAGCGAGGAATTGGCCAGCCAGGCTGCCCTGCTGAGAGAAGCGGTGGGACAGTTTAAGATCAAAAACGCGCAGAAGCAAGGGGAAGACAAGGGAACGCGCAAGGCGCTTACAGTTGAAAAGAAAAAGGAGCCGGACCAGAGTGCCGCAGCGAAGAAAGAGGCTGCAGCGGCAAGCCAGAAAATCAATTTGAGCGATAAGGAGTTCGGTAAGTATTAAAGTGCGCAGCTGCCAACAGGAGAAAAAATGCTTACCATAACCGACGACGAGTTCAGGAAATTAACGGCGTTCATCAAAACCAATTACGGCATTAACTTGAAGGAAGAAAAACGCACGTTGCTTTTGGGCAGGCTGCAAAACGTGCTGGCGCAGAAGAAACTCGGCAGTTTTTCGGAGTACTATCAGCAGTTGCTAGCTGATTCCGGAGCGGAGGTAGTCACTCTGATCGACAGAATAACCACTAATCACACTTATTTCATGAGAGAGGCGGACCATTTCCGTTATTTCAAGAGTACTGTCTTGCCGGATTTGGTCAAGACCGCCAAAGACAAAGATCTGCGGATCTGGAGCGCAGGCTGCTCTTCCGGAGAAGAACCGTACACTTTGGCCATGATCATCTACGATTTTCTGGGGAAAGAGATCGTCTGGTGGGATGCAAAGCT
>DIPB01000016.1:3395-4267 GCA_002426275.1 Firmicutes bacterium UBA5499 | reverse complement strand
GCTTTTGGCCACAGACATCTCTTCCCAGATGCTTGAAATTGCCAAAGCCGGCGTCTATAGCGATGAGAAGCTCGCCAAGCTGCCTGCTCAGTGGAGATTAAATTATTTTAAAAAATACGACGCGCAAAACAGCGTCCTCAGCGATAAGATTAGAAACGAGGTTATCTATCGCAAGTTTAATCTCATAAATCCGGTGTTTCCGTTCAAGCGCAAGTTTCAGGCGATTTTCTGCCGCAATGTGATGATCTATTTCGATGCCAAAACGAAAGCGGAATTGGTGAAAAGGTTCTATGAGTTTACGGAGCCCGGCGGTTACCTTTTCGTCGGACACTCGGAAAGTCTCACTAGGGATCGGTTCGGTTATAAGTATGTGATGCCGGCTATCTACAGGAAGGAATAAGATATGGGAAAAATTAAAGTACTTGTGGTAGATGACTCGCTGCTTTTCCGCGAAGTTGTTACCAGAGGAATCGAACAGGATCCGCTTTTAGAGGTGGTGGCAAGCGCCGCGGATCCCTTTGAGGCTCGGGATAAAATCTTAAAATTTCACCCCGATGTAATGACTCTTGACGTGGAAATGCCCAAAATGGACGGCATTGAATTTCTCAAACGGCTCTTGCCGCAGTATCCCCTGCCAGTGGTAGTCGTAAGCGCCGTTAATGAAAAAGTGTTTGAAGCTCTCAAGTACGGGGCGGTCGATGTGGTCACAAAGCCGCAAGCCAGCGGCGAAAAAGTTGAAGCCTTCCTCGGCGAGCTGATCGTTAAGCTGAAGATTGCCGCATCAGCAAAAGTAAAGGCAGCATCCGGAGACATAAAGGCAGCGCAGAAGCGGATCATCGCCATCGGTTCCTCCACCGGAGGAACGGAAGCAG
>DIPB01000016.1:0-3245 GCA_002426275.1 Firmicutes bacterium UBA5499 | reverse complement strand
GTAGTTGTGCAGCATATGCCCCCCGTCTTTACCAGGCTCTATGCGGAGCGCTTGGACAGCGTCTGCGCTGTGGAGGTTCGGGAGGCCAAAAATGGGGACGAGCTCTATCCGGGATTGGTTTTGATTGCACCCGGCAGCTATCACCTGCGGGTCAAGAAAGACGCCAAGGGAGGATATCTTGCCGAATGCTTTCAGGCAGAGAAAGTCAATGGTCATTGTCCTTCGGTGGACGTGCTGTTCAATTCGGTGGCAGAGCGTTTCGGCGGCAGGGCGCTGGGCGTGATCCTCACCGGCATGGGCTCCGACGGCGCCAAAGGATTACTTGCCATGAGAGAGAAAGGCGCCAAGACTATCGGCCAGGACGAACAGTCGTGCGTGGTCTACGGGATGCCAAAAGCCGCTTTCAATCTCGGAGCTGTGGAGAGACAAGCGAGCCTGGAGGAGATCCCGCCGCTGATTTCCGCTTGGCTGCATGGATAAAATCATTGGCATTGGCCAGTACGCCATCACCAACAATGCAGCTGACGTTTTGAAAACATTTGCGCTCTCTTCTTGCGTGGCCCTGACAGTCTACAGTCCTCAGAAAGTTTTGGGCATGGTGCATATTGCGCTGCCAAGTTCGAAGATCGCCCCTAGCGAACTAAAGGTGAACCCCGCCTATTATGCGGATACGGCGGTGGTGATGCTGTTGGAGAAAGCATGCATCCGGTATGGGTGCGAGAAGGAAGAGCTTGAGCTTAAACTCTTCGGGGGCGCTATGTCTGTGCGGCAAGACGACGTTTTTCACATTGGCAGCCAAAACGTCGCTATGGTGAAAGCAACGTTGAGTCGGATGAATTTAAAGCTTTGTCATGCCGATGTTGGAGGGAATATTTCAAGAAGCATTCAGGCAGATGCGGCTACAGGCGAAGTGAAAGTGGCATCTCAACCCTTGCTGATTTAATGAAGATAGATTTGCAGCAGAAGGAGGGGTTATTCTGAGCGCGATTCTTTCTTTAATTGTGGTAAGCCTCGCTTACATTATCATTAAGGAGCGACGTCGGCTTCTACAGCTGAGAGCTGAGCTGGATCAAATCTGGGAGAAGCAAGACTTCGCAATGCGGGTAGCAGAAACCGGCGACTGGGAGAGCGCGAATTTAGCTCAGAAGATCAATGAGCTGTTGGCCGCGCAGGATCAGAGCAAGCGCCAACTCCAGGCAAGCCGGATGCTCTTGCAGCTGATTTGCGGTCAGAGCAACGAGATGGTGTGGCTTGTTGAGCCAGACGGCACGTTCAGGCAGCTGAACTCTGCGTGCCGGGAGCTGGGTTATGAGCCGGAGTCGCTTAAGGGCGAGAGTTGTTTTGTGTTGCTTCATCCGCAGGACAGAGCGCAGATGAAGCGCTATCTCCAGCTTATTGTTAAGACGGGCTCCGCGGAAAGAGCCAAGTTTCGTTTCCAGCATCGTCGGGGACAGGATCTCTGGATGGAAACCATCGGCAAGGCCAGTCGCGCGGAAGACGGGATGACCGCAGAAATCGTGATCATCTGCAGAGCCGTCGCGCAGGGAACCATAAAAGGAGAGCTTGACAATCAAGACGAGCTGACAAAGCTCTATAGCCGCGGCTTTTTTGAGCGGCAGCTGGCTCTCGATTCTAATGACAAACTGCCAGTGAGCATCATTGTCTGCGATGTGAACGGACTCAAACGGATCAATCGTCGTTTCGGCTATAGCCGTGGAGATGAAAGTTTGCTCCGGATCACGGAAGTTCTGCAGGCGTGCTGCAGAGAAGAGGATTTAATCGCCCGCTGGGGCGAGGATGAGTTTGTCCTAGCTTTGCCGCAGACTTCTTACGCCGAAGCTGAAATACTGGCTGACTGGATTAAAGATAATGCCGAAAACGGCAAGGAGGAGACCATCGCGCTGGGGATTGCCACGAAAACCGCACAGACTCAACACTTGAGACAAATTATGGCGGAAGCGGAAGCAATCATGGAACAAAACAAGCTCTTTGAAAGCGGGAGCCGCCATAATTTAATCCTGAAAGTCCTGCAGAATTTATTGGCAGAGTCTGCCTTTGAAACACAGCAGCATAGCCAGCGGCTGTATGAGCTTTCAATATCGATGGGGCGAGCCATGGGGCTATCCCGCGTCCAACTCACTAAACTGCGCCTTCTGGCTTTGTTTCACGATTTGGGCAAAATTTCCGTACCAGCGAAAATTCTGCGGGAAACCGGCGCTTTGACTTCCAAGGAAATAGAGGCCATCAAAAATCACCCGTCCGTGGGCTATCGGATTGCCCGCTCCATTCCGGAGCTTTCCTCCGTCGCAGAGGAAATCCTTTCCCACCATGAACGTTGGGATGGGGAAGGCTATCCTAGGGGCCTAAAAGGAACCCAGATCCCGCCTCTAGCGAGGCTCATAGCAGTTGTGGATGCCTTTGATGTGATGACGCAAGGGAGAATTTATTGCCCGGCTGTCAGCGGCCAGGAGGCCTTGCTGGAACTGGAAAAATGCGCTGGCACCCAGTTTGATCCAGAGCTGGTGAAGGTTTTCGTCAGCACGGTAAAGAATGTTGCCTCCGATTGTTGAGCGTCTGCGGTAAGACCGCAGACGCTTTTTTTGTGGCCGCAGTTATCTTATCAGGACTGTTCGCTCCGCATCCTCTCCCAGATAGTTTATATAGCGCGTTGACAGCTGCAAATAAATCTTTTATACTGCAGTGAGAAAATAATATTTACAAGGAGCGCTGTTATGATCAGCAATAAAACAGATTACGCGCTGCGGCTGTTGGCTAACCTTGCCCAAAAGCGCGCTCAGGGTTTGCTCCCATCCCGGCAAATCGCCGAAGAAGAAGAAATCCCTCTTAATTTTATGCCGCAGATCGTCTCTGCGCTGGTGAAGAAGGGCTGGGTTGAATCCGTCCGGGGCCCGGGCGGCGGCGTGAAACTGGCTGTTCAGCCGCATCAGATCGCAGTTTCAGATGTGATCGATTTTTTCAAAGAGCTACAGGTGAGGCATTGCCTCCAGAAGCCGGATAGCTGCGGCCGGTCGGATAACTGTTATCTGCGCCGGGTTCTGCAGAAAGCCGAGCAAGAGATGATTAAGGTTTTGCAAACGACCACCATAGACGATCTGCTGCGGCCCGAATTTTGAAAAGTTATCTCCAGCATGGCGTGTCCTTGTGGTCTGCGTATGAGTACACTTTTTATTACTGGAAGTCAAAAGTTCTCATGCGCCACACAGAAAAAAAGTAACTCTTTCAAA
>DIPB01000130.1:31569-34934 GCA_002426275.1 Firmicutes bacterium UBA5499 | reverse complement strand
ACCAGCTTTGTCCGGGAGCGTAAACAATTTATCCCAGGCACTGCGAGGCCTGACTGCACAAAAAGCCATTTAACAGTCCGCCGGACGGTGAGGCTAAATTTTTTCATCAGACAGACCTACAGTTACTTGACGCGACCAGAGAAAACAGTTGGTGGACAAAATTTTCGAGTTAGTGTAAAATTACCATAGGTTGTTGTACACAATCAGCAGGTTGCTAAGAACGCTGATGTGAATGATTAATAAAAACAAGCGAAGGGGGTAATGTAATAGGGAAGGATGGATGTTTGTTTTCTGCTTCATGATGAGACAAAAGGGCATTTCCGAAGCCGACATCGCCGGCACAAAGCAGGGGAGTCCGTCGCTGACGGGATTAAGCTGAAACATACAATTAGACCATTGACCGATATGCAAAAACTGTCGTCGGGAACTCTTTGCTGGTCCGGAATGAAAAAGAGTGGCTTGAAAACAATAAGGAGGACGAGGGAATGAGTGAAAACAAGACCCTTGCGAATTTAATGGAGGCGTTTGCCGGAGAATCTCAGGCCAATAGAAAGTATTTGGCATACGCCAAGAAAGCGGAAAAAGACGGTAATTTTAATGCAGCCAAACTGTTTAAGGCAGCATCAGATGCGGAGACTCTGCATGCTTTAAAGCATTTTGAAGTGGCGGGAAAAATTAGCTCAACAGCAGATAACCTCAAAGATGCCGTTTCTGGAGAAACCCATGAGTATAAGGATATGTACCCTGACTTTGTGAAGGAAGCCCAGGCGGAAGGGAATAAAGCCGCTCTGATGACATTTACCTTTGCCATGAAAGCGGAAGAGGTTCATGCCAGGCTTTATAAAGAAGCATTAGAGAACCTGGACCAAACGGAAGAGATCTTTTATTATCTCTGTCCTGTCTGCGGAAACATTGAGAAATTCCGCCCGGAGAAATGCAGCATTTGCGGCGCTCCAGGAAATAAGTTCATCAAATATTAATATTGTTACAAGGCACTCTGCGAAATAACATCGCAGGGTGTTTTTTCTTTTGGCGCATTATCAATCAAACTCCCTGTGGGATAACGGCCTAATATCGTCAACTGCGTTAATTGTAAGGCTTTTTTTGGTTTTTTAATACTGAAAAACTGCTTGTGGCAGGCCCACAGGTCGGGAGACAGGCCGATGGACGTGAGTCAGAGTTGCTTCGTGCTCATACCCATCTGCACCGTTCCGTGACAATAAAGCCTTCCGCGTCGTTTACCAGACTTTTTCATTACAAAACAGAGCGCCTTTCTCATTTTTATGATGTCCTTCCACATGCCGTCACTTCGGTCTGAACATTCGTTCAAAGGGATTATGATCATCTTTAGCGAATCTAATGATCATTGAATAAGGAGATGTAAGACTCAGATTATTATACGGATCACAAAAATGTTGAGGAATTCACCGTTGGAACGGGCTTTTATCCTAAACATTTTCCAGCAACGCACTCCCGTTTGCCAGCTCGGTGAGCTCTTTAAGTATGCACCGCTGAGTTACTCGAATTGATATGTGGAATTGGCTTTAGCTCTGGGATATATTGGATCCCTTTTGCCCAGCTTTGAGGAATATGAGCCTGTTAAGAATTAAATAGCTAGTTAGCAACATTTGAATAAGAGGGGCGCGCTAAATGGAAAAGCCTATGAAAACCGGACCATGGCATTTTTGGCTGGTTGCCGCGTTTTTCCTGTTCATGTATGGGGTGGGGGGTTATGATTCAGCGGGAAGTTTGTCTGCCCGGATGGCGTGGTAACATTTGAGTTAGATGCCAGGAAGAATTGGTAACCGGCCACAGAGTTAAAAGGTCTAGCTAGATTGATTCCCAGCCAGAAGGTGCAAAAAATCAGCTCTTACTTGCTCTTGATTACTTATCCTTGTACTTCGCCAAATTCATACGGTGAAATCTTACGTTCCTCTTCGCAGCCAGGAAGATTAAATTGTGGTTATGCAGACGAAAGGAGCATTGACTATGTCTACAGGACAAATTGGGATCATTGTGTACTCTCACACGGGAAACACGCTGTCGGTTGCGCAAAAGCTGGAACAGGCGCTGAAAGATTCCGGACGAGCAGCGGTCATTTTAAGGGTGGAGCCCGCTGGGGACGAACTGCCTTCGGCCGCTTCGGTCAGGATTAAAGCGGCACCGGACGTCGCTCCATATGACGCCGTTGTCTTTGCCTCTCCGGTGCATGCATTTTCCCTTGCTCCAGTCATGAAGCTTTATCTTTCACAGATTTCAAGCCTTACCGGCAAAGAAGTTTCCTGCTTTGTCACGCAGCAATTGAAAAAGCCGTGGCTGGGCGGCAATCGTGCGGTGCGCCAGATAGCAGCTGCTTGCAGGGCAAAGGGAGCGGAGCTTAAAGTCTGTGGCGTGATCAATTGGTCCAGCGGTGCGCGGGAAGAGCAGATTAAAGACCTCATCGGTAAACTTGCCGCCAGATGATGACATACAAATGCTTCAGGCTGATTTTAATCGCGATCATTGTTCTCTTAGCCTGCGGCCGTATCTACCAAACGGCCGGTGTGCGCTTGGACGCCAAACAATATCTTCCTGTGGGCAAGTTATACTCCATTGGGAGAGACAAGATGCACCTGTACACAGGCGGAAGCGGCGACGTTACCGTTGTCTTTGCTGCCGGATGGGGAACGGTAAATCCTGTTGTTGATTTTTATCCTTTGTATGAAGAAACGGCCACATACGCAAAATATGTGGTTTACGATAGGTTCGGCTATGGATACAGCGAGCTTACCAGCAGAACAAGGCAAATCGACACCATGATCGATGAAATTCACGAGCTCTTGGGGAAAGCGTCTCTAAAGCCGTCTTATATTTTGGTCGGCCATTCTCTCGCTTCCCTGGAGTGTATACGATATGCGCAGCGGTATCCGGAAGAAGTAAAAGGTATCGTTTTAATAGACGGCGGGAATCCAGAGTTTTATGCGAATGCTAAACCAATAACTTGGCTTAGCTATGTTCAAGGACAGTTGGTAAACTTTGGCATCGCGCGGCTGTTATACAAAATAGACGGATTTGACAGGTTTTCAAATTCCGAGCGAAATCAGCTACGGCTTTTGCCAGAAGATCTTAAAAGGGTCGATAAACTGGCCACGCTTTTGAAAGCGAATAACAGAAATATTACCGATGAGATGAAAAGGAGCCAGGAGAATGCAAAAGTGGTAATAGGGGGAGGGCGGATAGATGCGCCTTTGACGATTATCACTTCAGGTGATTTCGGTAACGCAAGCAAAGCTTGGCTTGCGAGCCAACATGATCTGCTCAGCTGGTCCACAATGAGTAAGCAGGTTGTAGTGAATGATTCCAGACATTATATTCATCACTATCAT
>DIPB01000130.1:25636-31451 GCA_002426275.1 Firmicutes bacterium UBA5499 | reverse complement strand
ATTCATCACTATCATCCCGAAATCATTATCAAGGAAATAGTTGAACTCAGAGGTAAGACCGGGCGCTAAAGCTCGCGCTGCCTTTGCATTGCTCAAAATAGCTATATTCTCAACAGGAGGACTGGGGGAAAATTATGCTTTATGAGCGATATGCACTCCTCTCATCTATAAAGTACGCGCAACCATAAAACTCATGAACTTGGCGAGCTGGGAAAATATGCGAGATGGATTTGGCAGAACAGCGCTCAGGACCGTGATTTGGGTGTGAATGCCTATGGTTGCGCAGATGTTTTGAACATTCTGTATACCATAGGAGACTTTCCCTCAATGGAAAGAGAAAGATGCAGCTGGATTAATATCCAGGCGCTTCAAGTGCCGGAGACGGGAGAATTCCCAGAAGGCACTCATTTTGTCCTTCATCCTACAGCACATTGTATTGCTGCCTTGGAATTGATTGCTCGAAAACCGCTTTATTCATTGCGCTCCAGAAAAATATCTCGAGGAAGAAAATCTTTGTCACCTGCTGGAAAACTGGATTGGCTGAAGAATCCATGGAATGATTCTCACATTGGCTCCGGGAGATATGCGTCATTGGTGCTTAGCGGAATGGCGGATTCGCAGTGAAGAAAATGGTATTTCGATTGGCCCTATCAGGAAACGGATCCGGAAACATGAATGTGGCGTAAGGGATATGTAACGGCACTGGATAAGGCGCCAATTCTATGGCATCCGGCGGGTACGTTCCACTAATTGTACATCATGAATACGAGAAAACACCTTTGCGTTACCTTGGATGTTCTCCATTTTTAATTTGGGTGTCTTAGCCCTGTAACGCGCTCATTTAATGGAGGGATGAGAAATGAGCAAAAACCTTATCTGTTACTTTTCAGGCACGGGAAACAGTTTACAAACCGCCAAAGATATTGCGGGGAAAATGCCTGATACCGATCTGATTGCAATGACCAAGCAGCACATCTCCCTTGCAGGATATGAGCGTGTAGGTTTTGTTTTTCCCTGCTATGGAGAAGGACTGCCCAATATCGTTAAGCGCTGTATAAAAAATTTGAGTTTCACCGAAAATAAGGCCGCATATTATTTCACTGTGGTGACAGGCGGTGAAGACTCTGGAAATTGCATCCCGCAGGTGAGCAGGTTGCTTAAGAAAAAGGGCGTTGTGTTGCATTACGGCGGTTTTGTAAAGATGTATGGAAACTATCTTATAATGCACCCACAGCCTGACAATCCTAAGGAGCAAGCTATGGAGTCGCATCTTGCCGCGGAAACCATAGCCGATGACATCCGCGTTAAAAAGCAAGCCGCAATTCCCCAAGGCAGATTTTTATATACTCTGATGTATGCCATGGTAGCACCGAATTTCAAAAGAGGAGCGCGGTTTAATTTTAAAGTGACCGACGCTTGCGTTTCGTGCGGCAACTGCGTAAGAGTGTGTCCTGTGGGTAATGTAGTACTTAAGGATGGCAAACCTGTTTTTGGGAATGAATGCGAACTTTGCGTAGCTTGTATCCAGTGGTGTCCCCAAAAGGCGATTATCGGCGGTAAGGCGACCGGTACAAGTAGGCGCTATCATCATCCTGATATTTCCTTCGAGGAAATCTGTTCAAGATAACTTTTAAATTTGCCTATAGCGTCAATTGCAAGCTTCCACTTCGGCTTTTTCAGCCTGGAAACTGCTTGTGCCAGTCGGATGAGAACTTCGATGGGGTCGCTGGGCTACCGGTTTTTGAGCAGTCGCTGATACGGTCCGGGCGGTGCCTTTGGACATGCTTCCGTTAGGGTTTTGTGGGATTCCCTCCGCTTTGCGATTAAAGGTGATTTGCCCTTTGCCAGTCAAGGGGCATTTTGTTTTAGCAGCTACCTTCAAGAAAGACAAAAAAGCCGAGTAAAATATTTTTTTTATTATATCTTGAACATCGCTGAAATTTACAGTATAATAAATTTGAACGACCGGTCAGTCAGGAGGTGAGACGTTTTGGAACACGCTGAGAATTGCGATGCTAAAGAGAGGATTCTGAGCGCTGCAAGCCAACTTTTTTCCCAAAAAGGATTTGATGCGGCAAGCGTCAGCGAAATAGCAAAGACGGCAAATGTCACCAAAGCTTTGATTTATTATTACTTTAAAAGCAAAGAGGAGATTTTAGATCAGCTGGTGCAAGCGTTTATGGATAATGCCACTTCGCTTGTTCTGGATTTTATTCATGCCAATATCGTGCAGATGATCAAAGATGGCAGCTTAGACATTGAGCCTGATCGACTGCGCTTTACAGATGAACGGGAGATCAGACGTTTTTTGGAAAACGTTAAGCTCTTTTATGAGCGATTGATGGATTATGCCCTCCAGCAGCGCGCAATTATCCGAATTTTAATGCTTGAGTCTCTCAAAAGCAGCAAGCATCAAGGCGATTTGTTCCGACTTTTGGAGTTAACAACGGGCGATGAGGAGAATCCTATTTTTAGGACTATTTCCGAAGCGGATCAAGATTTCAATTATTCAGAGGACATGGTAGTCTACGAGTTTTTCTTTTCGATTATTCCTCTGGTTAACTTTGCGGCCTATTATGATGATTACAAAGAAATCAGTTCTTTGAGCGACGGGGAGCTGCGCGGAGCATTTCTTCGTTCTTTTCAGACAAGTTTAGAGTCTATGGTCTGTGACAATAGCATTTTGCTGCGAAATTAATGACAAGAGATTGAAAAAAGGCGCTCCTGCAGGCGGACGCTATTGATGAATCAGCGTGAATGCTAGTAAATTTTACTTAGGAGGTTGTGTTGTTGAGAGAGTACTTTGAGGCTTTGCCGGAAATCTTGAGCCAGTTGGACGTTGATCCGAATCGGGGGTTGTCCACCAAAGAAGCGGAAAGACGGCTGGCCGAATATGGTGAAAACAAGCTTCAGGAGAAAAAAAACAAGACTAACTTACAACGTTTTTTTGAGCAATTTAAAGACGTGATGATTCTCATCCTGATCGCTGCAGCGGCGATCTCTTTTGTGGTTGCCTGCTATGAACACGAAGGCTTTTTCGAGCCAATCCTGATCTTATTGATTGTGGTGCTCAACGCAATCCTGGGCGTAGTCCAAGAAAGTAAAGCCGAAAAAGCGCTGGAAGCTCTGAAAAGTCTGTCGGCTCCCCACTGTAGGGTTATCCGCGACGGGCAGGAAACAGTGATTGAAGCTTCACATTTGGTACCAGGCGATATCATCCTTGTCGAGGCGGGAGATTTCATTCCTGCAGACGCGCGGCTCATCGCTTCCGCCAGCTTAAAAGCTGAAGAATCTGCGCTGACAGGCGAGTCCGTTCCTTCCGAAAAAGCTGCAGACGCTTCTGTGGCGCAGGATGCACCCTTAGGAGATCGGTACAATATGCTCTACGCAGGCTGCGGAATTGCCTATGGCCGCGGAAAGGCTGTAGTCACCGGCACGGGCATGAACACTGAAATGGGGAAGATTGCCGACTTATTGTCCGGCGAGCAAGATGGGCAAACTCCTCTGCAGCAAAAACTCGCCGTCCTGGGAAAATATCTTGGCATTGCGGCTCTGACTGCCTGTGCCATCATCTTTGTGCTGGGCGTGCTGGATGGGATGCAGATCATGGAGATCTTCATGACCTCTGTTTCTCTGGCAGTCTCAGCTATTCCAGAAGGGTTGCCTGCCATCGTAACCATTGTGCTGGCTATCGGCGTACAGAGAATGGTAAAGCGCAACGCTATCATCCGCAGGCTTCCCGCTGTGGAAACTCTTGGCAGCGCTTCTGTGATTTGTTCCGATAAGACGGGAACGCTCACGAAAAACCGCATGACCCTGACGCGGGCCTTTGCTGCCGAAGATTCGCTTGTTGAGGAGATCGGAGAGGATAATTCTTCGGCTGTGAAAAAATTGCTCCGCCTGGCAACGCTTTGCTGCGACGGCAAGGTGATATTTGAAAACGGAACCCAGAAGCATCTGGGAGATCCAACGGAAACCGCAATCGTTTATGCAGCTCATAAAAACGGGATGCCAAAAGACGAGCTGGATCGAGATTTTCCTCGGCTGGCGGAGATTCCTTTTGACTCGGAGCGGAAATTGATGACCACGGTTAATTTGATCCACGGGAAAAAGATCGTGATCGTCAAGGGTGCGTTTGACGTTCTGGCTCAAAAGTGCATCGCCGGAGACGTAGAGCGGGGCCGAGTATATGCGGATAAGTTCGGCAAGGAAGCTCTGCGGGTGCTGGCGGTGGCATATAAGGAGATAGAAGAGCTGCCGGCAAATCCAACTGCGGCTGAGCTGGAAAAAGATTTCATCTTTCTGGGTTTGGTGGGCATGATCGATCCGCCGAGGCCTGAAGCGCGAACCGCGGTTGCAGTCTGCCGCAGAGCGGGAATCAAACCCGTGATGATCACCGGCGATCATGTGCTCACCGCCTCAGCCATTGCAAGAGAGTTGGGGATTCTAAAGGAGTCGGATCAAGCTGTAACCGGCAGCGAGCTTGCGCAGTTGACTGATGAAGAACTGAATGCGCGAGTGCACAATATTTCCGTCTACGCGCGAGTTTCCCCTTCAGATAAAATCAGGATCGTTCGCGCTTGGCAGCGGCAAGGTCAGGTCGTTGCCATGACCGGAGACGGCGTCAACGATGCTCCGGCCTTAAAGGCTGCTGATATAGGCTGCGCTATGGGAATCACCGGCACAGATGTGGCGAAGGGCGCCTCGGATATGACGCTCACAGATGATAATTTCGCCACTATTGTGGAGGCTGTGCGGGAAGGCCGCGGGATCTACGATAATATTAAGAAAGTGGTTGGCTTTCTGCTTGGCACCAATATCGGCGAGGTGCTTACGGTTTTTTTCGCAATGCTCATTTGGAGACAAGCTCCTCTTTTGTCCATGCAGCTGCTGTGGATTAATCTGGTGACTGATAGCCTGCCTGCCATTGCCCTTGGCATGGAGCCGGTGGAGCGCGATGTGATGAATCGCAAGCCACAGTCCAAAGAAGAGGGCATCTTTGCCGGCGGCTTGGGGCTGCAAGTGATGCTGCAAGGGTTGATGTTTGCCGTGCTGACGCTGATTGGCTTTCTGGTGGGCTGGAAAAGCACAGGCCAACTTACTGCGGGGCGCACCATGGCTTTCTGCATTTTGTCGCTGACGCAGGTGTTTCATTCCTTTAATCTGCGCTCGAATCGCTCGCTGTTTCAGATCGGTTTGTTTACAAACAAGGTTTTGTGTCAGGCCGCAGCCTTATCGATTGCGCTGATCGCTCTGGTGGTATTCGTTCCTCCTGTAGCCGAAGTTTTCGGCCTAACTCGGCTTACTGTCCAACTGTATCTGGACGCCGTGTTATTGGCGGCGGTTCCGCTTCCGGTTTTAGAGCTCGCTAAAAAAATCGGCTGGATCAAGTACAAGCATAGCAATAGCGTCTTGGAGAGTTGCAAGTGAGCGGAAAGGCGATGGATGTCACTTCCATCGCCTTTCCTGCGCCTGCCCGGGCATGGACGGTTGAATTTCAATCTATGGCTCGACTTTAGCTTCAGAGAAACGATCATAGCCGAAGCTTTGGACGCATTTGATGAGCAGAATCAGCGAGCTAATCAAGAGGCTGAAGAAAAACGCCACAAGTCCGACTAAAATGATGCTGAAGATTGCAGATGGGGTCAAAACTATGGAGAGCGCCGCCAAGCTGGAGAGAATAGTGCCGAAAATGCCGGCCAATAAGCAGGGGAGAAGTCTCTTCAGAGATTTTAAGAAAACGGTGTCTCTGCCATCTATTCTCACTAAAGCAAGCAGCACGAAAATCAGCGCTAAGACTCCTAAACCGAAGACA
>DIPB01000130.1:23524-25551 GCA_002426275.1 Firmicutes bacterium UBA5499 | reverse complement strand
GACTCCTAAACCGAAGACAATCCAGGTAGCGGTGGTAATTCCCGGAATAAGTTCGAAAGCAAACAGGATCGCCACCAGGATTCCTGCCAGCAAACTCACAGGAAGCGCTATGCTTATGCAAGGAGAGAAGCCGCCGCAGTCGTCTTTGTAATTTAACATTCTAATCCTCCTCTCTGTTTGTGACTCTACCTGCTACATAATATTCTGCTGCTTAGAGAATGTTAATCAAAAGCGCCACCGACGGAACTTTCAGGCGCCGAGTTAATTTAAGCGCAAACCAAAAAGCCTGCTAAACGTCCATAAATGGAGATTTTGGCGGCAGGCGCTGGCATGAATCCTCTGACGCCGGATGCCAAAACAAGATAAATTTGCTAAAATATAAGTACACACTTTCACGGAGGTTGACGACATGAGAAAATTTTGGCTTTTTCTCGCGCTGATTGCGCTTGTTTCCGGAAGCTGTTTTGCAGCGGGCATTGTGACTAGCCTATCGGTAGATTTAGAGGGCAAAATGATCATGGCAGATAATGAGAATAATGCCAGAACAATTGAGCCTGGGCTGGCAGTGGCGGCGGATCTTATCTTTACGAGCACGCCCAATGCAGAGTTGGGTCTGGGAGTAGAATACCAAAAAGAACGTCTGTGGGATGACCAAAGAACATTCCAATTCGTGCCCATCTACGGATTTTTGAATCTACATGGAGATTCTCGTTCTTGGACAAGAGAGGTACAGCCTTATTTTACAGGCCGCTTTGGTTACAGCCGTTTTATAGGTCCCAACAGCAAAGAATCGTATATTACAGCCGAAGATGGGCTTTATTATAAAGCTGGCTTGGGAATTAATTTTCAAAACAAAATTCGGCTGGAGGCAAATTACTCGTCTTGTCTGGGACAGGAGCATGGCTATGTGCTGGGGACGAACTATGAGTATACAAGAACGGCGATTACTCTCAGCGCGGTTTTTTGATGAAAGACGCGGTGGAAAACAATTTAAATGTGTTGACGCTGTCGCGCGATTTGTAGTATAATGTGAAAAAGTACATGAAAAGCTATGAAGAGGAGAGTACTTGGTGGTCCTGACGGGACAGCGAGTCGGGGATGGTGAAAGCCTGATGCGTCAACACTAGGGAAGATCACCTCTGAGCGTTACACTGAAACTACAGTAAGTGCAGCCGGTTGTCGCCGTTATCGACAGCAAGAGGGCTTTTCAGCCAAAAAGGGTGGTACCGCGAGGAATCATACCCCGTCCCTTTAGCCGAGGGATGGGGTTTTTATATACCTAAAAGAAAAGGAGTTTGTGAAATGGCAGATTATGGCAAGACCCTAAATTTACCCCAGACGAAATTTCCCATGCGGGCTAACCTTGCCCAACGGGAGCCTGAGATTCAAAAATTCTGGCAGGAGCGGAAGCTGTATGAAAAAGTCCAGAGCAGGGCAAAGGAAAGCAATGCTCCCAGCTTCATTCTGCACGATGGTCCGCCGTATGCTAATGGGCATATTCATATTGGGCACGCTTTAAATAAAATCCTCAAGGATATTGTGGTGAAATATAAGGCCATGCGCGGTTTTTATGCGCCTTTTGTTCCCGGCTGGGATACCCATGGGCTGCCCACAGAGCTGCAAGCTATCAAGACATTGGGCGTTAACAGACACCAAGTGCCGGCCTTGGACTTCAGAAGAAGCTGCCGCGATTTTGCGTTGAAATTCGTTGAAATCCAGAAAGAAGAGTTCAAACGGTTGGGCTGTTGGGGAGACTGGGACCATCCCTATCTCACCTTGACGCCCGCTTACGAGGCGAAGCAGATCGAAGTCTTCGGCGCCATGGCTCAGAAAGGATATATCTATAAAGGGAAGAAACCTGTATACTGGTGTTCTCATTGTGAGACCGCCTTGGCTGAAGCTGAAATCGAGTATGAGAATCATCGTTCTCCTTCTATTTATGTGAAGTTTCCAGTGTCGGAATCTTTAGGTAAAATTCCCCAAGGAGATATCCCCACTTTTTTTGTGATCTGGACTACCACCCCTTG
>DIPB01000130.1:20140-23426 GCA_002426275.1 Firmicutes bacterium UBA5499 | reverse complement strand
CTACCACCCCTTGGACTCTGCCCGCCAACTTGGCGATTTGTCTGCATCCGGACTTCGTCTATAGCCTGGTGGAAGCGCAGCAGCAAGGCAAATGGGAGCGCTATATCGTCGCGCAAGAGCTTTTGCCTTCGGTAGCCAAGCAGCTGGGACTTGAAGAGCTCAAAGAAATTGCTACTTTCCAGGGCAGAGAACTCGAAGGGGTCCGCTGCAGCCATCCGTTCATGTCCCGGGAATCAGTGGTGATCTTAGGTGAACACGTTACGCTTGAGGCAGGCACCGGTTGCGTTCATACGGCGCCAGGGCATGGCCAGGAGGACTATGAAGTCGGCCTCAGGTATTCTTTGCCGATTTTAGCGCCTGTGGATGAACACGGAGTCTTGACAGCTGAGGCTGGGCCATATGCCGGCTTGAATTTAGAGGCAGCCAATGAAAGGATCATTGCTGATCTCACGGCAAAGGGCCTGCTGAAAGCGACAAACCCCATAACCCACCAATATCCGCATTGCTGGCGCTGTAAAAAGCCGGTGATTTTCCGGGCCACGGCCCAGTGGTTCGCTTCGATTGACGGCTTTCGCAAAGAGGCTCTTGAGGCCATCAAGTCCATCAAGTGGATCCCAAGCTGGGGGCAGGAGCGAATCTATAACATGATCGCCGAACGCAGAGACTGGTGTATCAGCAGGCAGCGGATCTGGGGCGTGCCGATTCCGATTTTCTACTGTGAGGAGTGCGGTCAAGAATTGATCACAGCCGAAAGCATCGCGGAGGTGGCAAAACTCTTCGCCAAAGAAGGATCCGACGGGTGGTTTGCCCATGAGGCTGCGGAAATTCTCCCCGCTGGGACTAAATGTGGCAAGTGCGGCGGCACGCGTTTTCGGAAAGAATCGGACATCATGGACGTTTGGTTTGATTCCGGATCCAGCCATACCGCGGTCTTGGAGCAGAGACCGGAGCTTTCCTTCCCAGCTGATCTCTACCTTGAAGGCAGCGATCAGCACCGCGGCTGGTTTCAGTCTTCCCTGCTCACCGCCGTCGCTACCCGCGGCCAGACGCCTTATAAGGCCGTCCTTACCCACGGCTATACAGTTGATGCAGAGGGCAAGAAGATGTCCAAATCCTTGGGCAATGTGATCGCGCCCGAGAAAGTGATTAAACAGTATGGCGCGGATGTCCTCCGCCTTTGGGTGTCTTCCGCTGATTATAAAAACGATATTCGGATTTCAGATGAGATCCTCAAACAAATGTCCGAAGTCTACCGGCGAATCCGCAATACATGTCGGTTTATGCTGGGGAATTTGGGAGATTTCAATTCCGAAACAGACGCTGTGCCCTACGAAGAGCTAACGGAATTGGACAGATGGGCTCTTTTGGAGCTCGCGCAGCTGATCCGAAAGGTTACGGAAGCTTATGAGAGCTATGATTTCCATTTGCTCTTTCATGCTCTCCATAACTTCTGTGCGCTTGAAATGAGCTCGTTCTATCTTGACGTGGCGAAAGATCGGCTTTACGTTGATTCTGCCGCCAGCCGGTCGCGCAGGGCGGTGCAGACTGTACTTTTCCAAGTGCTGCAAGCTTTGGTTAAGCTCATGGCGCCGGTTTTGGTCCATACAGCAGAGGAAATATGGCAACATCTGCCTGCAAGCTGCCGGGAGGTGGAGAGCGTCCATCTGGCCAAGTGGCCGGAGGTGGAAGAGAAATACCTGGACGAGCAGTTGGCAGCTCGCTTCCAGAGGATGCTGTCTCTGCGGAGCGATATTTCGAAAGCCTTGGAGCTGGCGCGCGCTCAGAAGTTCATAGGCAGCTCTTTGGAGGCCGAAGTGGCAGTCTACGGTCCGGAAGCCGCGCTATCCCGGATCGCCTCTGACTTTCCGCAGGAGTATATGATGGATTTGACCATTGTTTCCGCGCTGCAGTGGAAAATCGGGCAGGAACCGGAAGCCGGAGCCCTGACCATGGCGTCTGAGACGCTCTGCGGCGTTACAATCGTGGTGAATAAAGCTCAGGGGCATAAATGTGAGCGCTGCTGGAAATATACTCCGCAGGAAGGCCTCTGCCAGCGCTGCCGAAAAGTGTTGGAGGAAATAAATGAGACGGTTTGAAGTGGTTAGTTCGTGGCAGGAGAAAGGGATTAGGCTTCCTCAGCGCAAGACAAGCGCCAGCGCCGGCTACGATCTGGAAGCTGCGGAAAGCGTAATTCTCAAGCCCGGTGCGGTGACGCTGGTGCCCACCGGGCTGAAAGCCTACATGAAAGATACGGAGGTGCTGCAGCTTTTCATTCGCAGCAGCTTGGCCTTTCGTCATCTTGTGGTTTTGGCAAACGGGACAGGCATCGTTGATGCGGACTATGCTGATAATCCTGATAATGAAGGGCACATTTTGCTGGCTATTTTAAATCTGGGAACAGAGTCCGTGCCCATTGAAAAGGGACAGCGGATTGCCCAGGGGATTTTTCTGGAATATCTGTGCACAGATGATGATCTGGCGTCCGGAGAACGCCGGGGCGGTTTTGGCAGCACCGGAAAATAAAGAAGTTTTCATAATTTGCATAAATTTAGCAAGGAGAAAGCAAAATTGCAAACTTTTAGTTTTAAGAGCGTGGACGGCGAAGAACAAGCTTTGCTCAATATTGCCAAAGGTTCAAAGCGGCCGCTTCTAGTCGGCCTTCACACATGGAGCGCGGATTTGGACAATCAAGCTGCCGCCTTCGGCCCGCCGGCTCAGGAGCGACATTGGTCTTTAGTGCTGCCCAGCTTTCGCGGACCAAATTTGGGCACCAATCCCCGCTGCCGGGAAGCCTGCGCTTCGCCCTTAGCCATCGCGGATATTCTCAATGCCGTTGCCGCGGTCTGCGAGCGCTACCCGGAAAAAGTTGATCAAGAGCGAATTTATCTATTAGGCGGCAGCGGGGGAGCGCATATGGCTTTGTGTGCGGCTGCCAAGGAGCCCCGCATGTGGAAAATGGTGAGCGCTTGGTGTCCCATCACAGACCTTGCCGCATGGTATCGTGAGAATCCCGATTACGCGCCTCATATTGCGGCTTGCTGCGGTGGCGAGCCAGGGTCCGATCCCCATGTGCAGCGTGAATATTTTCTCCGCTCTCCCATCAACATGGTCGATAGGTTGCTGCAAGCCAGAGTCTATATAAATCACGGGAAAGAGGATCCAAGCGTCCCCTATAACCATAGCCTCAGGCTCTATAACGCGCTCTGCGAAAAGGGTGGAAAAACACAATACTTAAACGTTTTTCCCGGCGGTCATGATCTTCATCTGAAAGAGGCGTTTCAGCAGC
>DIPB01000130.1:18814-20035 GCA_002426275.1 Firmicutes bacterium UBA5499 | reverse complement strand
TGAAAGAGGCGTTTCAGCAGCTGACTGCGGAAGTGCAGTCTAATGAGCTGACGCGATGAAGCTCGGATTTTACGCTTTCGCAGGCTCAGAGCCCTACCCAGGAATGCGCTGGAAGTTTGGGTTTGGTGGTTGATGAGTTAAGACGCCGTGTTTCGTTAGGAAACAATGAATTTCGGCAGAATTGAGCTAACGTTAGTATGTTTTCTTGAGAGAACTTATCTGGACAATTTGATAATAGTCTTCATTGCCCTGGGCGCCTTGATATAGTATTTTGCCGCAGTTCCGTACTGTCCTTTTTCAGTATAGGCCAAAGCCATGAGCAAATTTGTGTACTGATTTTTCGGCTCAATGGCCAGAGATTTTTTCAGCTGCTCGATTCCGGAATCGGTTTGTCCCAGCTTTGAGTAAACCAGCGCCAGGTAGTTGTGAGACCATATATTGCGGCTATCCAAGTACGCCAGTTTTTGAAAGATGTTTCGGGCTGCTTTGAAATTATTACGTGCATAATAAGCAAAAGCGAGACAATTCAAATCCACAAGCGAATCGTGATCTTTGGCTAATCTTTTTTCCGCGGTTCGAATCGCTTCTCTGGCAAAGACATCGTAGTTAGTCTTCCCTAAGATTTCAAACTGAGCCGACGATTCTTCAATTTTGCCCAGATTAGCGTAGGCAACGCCCAGCAACAACCTTTGCTCCAGATTCTTTGGGGATCTATTCTGCGAGACCAGACTGTCCCAGTTCACCTTGGAGGTTGCCAGCGCGGTTGCCCCCAGCATTAAGATCAGGAGTACGATTAATGATTTCCGCAAACTAATCACCTCCCCATTATTTGTTTAAATTATGCCATAACTTGTAAAGAAAGGCAAGAAATTTGGTAGATAATTGGCAAAGACCGCAATTGCCAAAGTAAATCCTTGGAAGCTGCTATTTTTCGGGAGAAAATCGTTTGTCCGGCAAATCATCAGCCAGCTGAGAGCCGTTCTTTTCCCTTCACGGAGCTTCTTTCAGTTTGCGCTTCCGAGGTTTTCTTGTTAGACTAGGCATTAGCTTAGGGAAAGGAGGGTAAGCTGATGCCTAATAAAACATTGAGCTTGGCGATGGTTATTTTCATCAGCTTGCTGGCCGGAGCCAGCAGCTTTGCGGTCGTGCTTTTTCCGCCGGAAAACGCGAAGGAAGAACCAAAGCAGGAAGTTGCCCGGCAACCTGAACAGAAGACGTCTC
>DIPB01000130.1:7587-18663 GCA_002426275.1 Firmicutes bacterium UBA5499 | reverse complement strand
ACCTGAACAGAAGACGTCTCCTACAGTGCAGGCAGAGAAGAAAACCGAACCAGAAAGTGAAACTCAAAGCCGGCAGCCGGTGCAGCGGGCAGCGACGCAACGGGAGCCACAGGCTTCAAAGCAGTACCGGCGAGTAAATTTGGCCTGGAAAGAGATTGATCTTCTTGCGCATATGGTTCAGGGAGAAGCAAGGGGAGAGCCGTTCATCGGCAAAGTAGCAGTCGCTTCTGTTGTGCTGAATAGGCTCCAGCAGCCGAACTTCCCCGACACTGTGGCCGGAATCATCTACGGAGCTGGTGAATTCTGTACAGTACGAGATGGGCAGATCAATTTACCTCCTAACGCCGATGCATACAAGGCGGTAGAATTGGCGCTTGGCGGTTGGGATCCCACTTATGGCGCGCTCTATTTCTACAACCCCGCGCGCAGTTCCTCAAGATGGATCTTCACAAGACCGATTACAGTTCAATATGGACAACACGTTTTCGCAGTGTAAAAAGAGCGGCGCAGGCCGCTCTTTTTGCATATCGCCCTTCCCGGACGCATAGATATCAATAAGATGGGAGGGGAGGCAAATGCAGATTTTATGGCTTGGCACGCGCAAGCGAGCGGCGCTTTTTTTGACGGGAGTGATCTTCGGTTTGGCTTTACTGCAGCTCTGTCTTATGGGAGCGGGACGGATGGCGGTAAGCGTTCTCAGTCAAAAAATCATTCCTATCTATAGAGTGGATACGGGAGAAGAGAAAAAAGTGGCTATTTCCTTTGATGCCACGTGGGGCGCGGATTATACTCCGAAGCTTTTGACGACTTTGAAAAATGAGAACGTCAAGGCAACCTTTTACCTGGCGGGCTTTTGGATTGAAAAATATCCGAACATGGTAAAGCAAATCGCAAAAGCCGGGCACGAATTAGGCAATCATTCGTATTCCCACCCTCACTTGAATTCCCTGGGAGAGGATGAGATCAGACGCGAGCTTATGCAAACTCACGAGATGATCAAAGAGCTCACAGGCAAAAGCTGCGTTGTTTTTCGTCCTCCTTTTGGAGAGTACAGCAATAAGGTCATCAACGTGGCCAAAGCTTGCGGCTATCAGACCATCATTTGGGATGTGGATTCTCTGGATTGGAAAAATCTCAGCGCCCAGGAGATCCAGCGGCGAATTTTAGAAAAAGTCAAACCTGGTTCAATTGTCCTGATGCATAATGCCGGCCTAAATACGCCCGAGGCATTGCCAGGCATTATCAAAGCGTTGAAGCAACAGGGATATAAATTTACTACCACGTCTGAGCTGCTGCTGCGCGACCCGTATTATATTGAGCACGACGGCGAACAGAAGCCCAAGGGGGGATATGAAGGAGGGAGAACGACAGTATGAACTTTTTTGCCATTACCATTCCCAGACGAGCCGCGGCCATCACAGCAGCTCTGGTGGCCGTAGCCGTCATTGTGGGTGGCGGCGTCAAGCTCTCCGGGTTAATGCAAAGGCGGCTTTATGCCATCTCTCCCGGCGTTACTTTAGGCGGCGAGCCAATTGGCGGCTTATTCCCGGAAGAACTGGAAGCGCGTTTGAGCAAAGAGCGCGGCCGCTGGTCCGTGCCTTCTGTGAATGCCAGGTGGCAGGAGGGCAAGGTAATCAGCGCCATGGCGGGAGCAGAACTTGATCTTGAAGCCACCATAGAGCTTGCCATGAAAGCAGAAAGCGGCCAGGCATTGATGCCTGTGCTCAAGAGGGTGGTAGCGGCGGTGGACAAAGATTATTACCAGCCGCTTTATGAGCTGCCTGCCGCAGGGAAAAAAGCGGCGCTGACGATTAATGTCGATTGGGGAGAAGAATTTATTCCCGCACTGCTGGCGATTTTGAAAAAAAGCGGCGCGCACGCCACTTTTTTTGTCACCGGCGTCTGGGCGGAAAAAAATCCCGACGTCTTGCGGGAAATAGCGAAAAGCGGGCAAGAAATCGGGAATCACGGCATGAGCCACGTGCATCCGGCTCACCTGGATAAAGCCGGCCTGAAGAAATTGATTAACGATGGAGAAGAAGTAATATCGCGGATTACTGGTAAGAAGCCGGCTAAACTGTACGCTCCCGCCTATGGCGAAGTTAACGAAACCATAGTGGCCGCTGCGGCCGAGAACGGGTATCGGACCATCATGTGGAGCGCGGATACAGTCGATTGGCAAAAGCCGGCGCCCGCCGTGATGGTACAGCGGGTGCGGCAGAAAATTGCAGAAGGAGGAATTGTGCTGATGCATCCCACGGAAAATACGGTGTCAGGCCTGCCTGCAATTTTGCAATTGCTTGAGGAGAAAAAGCTCTCACCGGTCAGCGTGGGGCAATTGCTTAAAGCCAAAGTTTCTCTCTGACTACCTGCCAGAGGCGCTGGTCTTCAAACCCAAGCCGCCACAAGGCAACGCCGCGCACGCCGTAGCGGGTTACCAGATCCACTTTTGCCGAGAGGCTGGTGCTGTTTTCATACCAGACAGTATGGCGCCGGCCTCCGGAAAAATAGGTGAAATAAGGCGATTTGCTGGCTGCGTCCCAGTTGGCGGAGACATCGTGTTTCTTCAGCAAGTTCAGCACCTGCTGGTAAGTCACGGCCTTTGCCGAACCGAAGCTTGTCCAATCGTAACCATAACCTGCCAGGCCTAAGACGACTTTTTCCGCCGGTATTTTGCTAACCGCATAACGCAGTACCCACTCCCCCCAGCCGATGGAAGCCACAGGCCCCGGGCCGCTGACCCGGCTGTGTTCGTCGTAGGTCATCAGCATAATCCTGTCGGCGTATGCTCCTAAAGTGGCATAATCGAACGCGCCGAACCAAGCCGAGGAAGCATAGTCCGCTGTTTTGGCAGGAACAGAGATGGTCAGCTGAAAGCCTCCGGGTCTCAGTTTTGCGGAAAGCTCTCTGATAAAGACATTGAATAGCTCCCTGCTTGCGGGCTTGAGATTTTCAAAGTCAATATTCACGCCGCCGTAACCGTTGCTCCTAAGGAGACCATAGATATTGGCGATCAGCGCCGCTCTTCTGGTAGAGCTGGAGAGCACCTGCCGGACAAGCTCTCCATCGAAATTGCTGCCGGAAATATTGTGGATCAGA
This sequence comes from Firmicutes bacterium UBA5499, assembly GCA_002426275.1. Taxonomy (GTDB): domain Bacteria; phylum Bacillota; class DTU084; order DTU084; family DTU084; genus UBA5499. The sequence continues at coordinate 15,564 of DIPB01000130.1, read as the reverse complement.
GCGTAATTTTTAAGCGAGCGTATTTTAGCAAGACTGGCGGCGTCCGTATCGTGATCGCCATAGATCAGGCCTGCCTTGGTGATATTATATGAAAATGGGATAATGCCTGTAAGCAATTTCCCGTAATTTGAAACGGATTGGTAGGAACTGGCGTCAACATAATAGCCATAGATTTCCCGCTTGCCGCTGCTTTGGCCGCCATTGCTGGAGCTGCCCTGAGCCAAGTCAAACTCTGAGGTGCTCAGAAGCCACATGGGAACCCAACCGATTTTGCCATCGTTCGTGCGCACATTGCCCCAGCTTTGCGAGGTGGCTTCCAGGTTCACCATAGTGCCGGACTCCAACGTGGAGATTAGCGGATAATTGCCTCCGGGCCCCGAGCGCATGTTCACAGTTCTGCCTGTGAGCACAGCAGGTTGGCTTTGGCCGGAGGACACGTTTTCGGACCAGGAAGGAGCAGGCGCGTCTTCTTGTGAATTAGATTGTGGAAGTTCCCCTCCGCCTAAGGAGGTGAAATAAAGGAGAAGGGTCACAATGGTGGCTAAAACCCCCTGCTGCATACCAAAACTCCTTCCGCAGTATTTACTACTAACTTCTCGCTGGGCAGCTTTAATCCTTTAGGTAATATCAGGTAGAAGGATTTGCTGACTTAAAGACGAACATTAAAAAAGTGGGGGGAGGATGCTAGCAGAAGATGTACGAGCGAACAAAATTGGCAAATGGCATTGTGATTGCAGCCGAGCATGTTCCTAACGTCAGATCGATTTCCGTGGGGTTATGGCTGCGTACAGGCTCGGTAAATGAAGAATGCTACAATAACGGGGTTTCTCATTTCATTGAGCACATGCTGTTTAAAGGTACGGAAAAGCATACGGCGCGCGAAATTGCCGAAGCCATGGACAGCATCGGGGGGCAATTGAACGCCTTTACCAGCAGAGAATACACCTGTTATTACGCGCGGGTTTTGGATGAGCACTTGGAGTTTGCCATTTCGCTGCTCAGCGAAATGCTCTGTAAATCGCGTTTCTCGCCGGAGGAGCTGGAAAAGGAACGCGGCGTGATCCTGGAAGAGATCAATATGTATGAAGACGAACCGGACGAGCTTGTCCATGATTTATTTGCCAAACTGGTTTTTGGCGACCATCCTTTGGGCAGGCCGATTTTAGGCACAGCGGAGACTGTGAATTCTCTGACCAGAATGAAAATTATCAGCTACATAAACCAATATTATACGCCTGGCAGAATCTTGGTGGCGGCTGCGGGGAATCTCTTTCAGGCGCGCTTGGCGGAGCTTGTGGACAAGCAGCTGGGATCTTATGCTGCTCCTGATATGGTTAAGAACCCTCAGGCTATAGAGTACAGACCTAAGATTTCAACCAGATATAAACAAACGGAACAGGTACATTTAATCGTCGGAGGCCCGGGACTGACCAGACAAGATGAAGATCGCTATGCGCTGGAGATCTTAGAGGCTATTTTGGGTGGAGGAATGAGCTCGCGGCTCTTTCAGGAGCTGCGGGAAGAGAGGGGACTGGTTTACAGCACTTACTCTTTCATTTCTCTGTACGAGGATTACGGCCTCTGGGGAGCCTATGCCGGCACTAACAAAGAACAGGCTCAGACGGTGGTGAACGCCATAACCGAGCAATTATACCGTTTAACCTCAGAGCCCATCAAAAATGAGGAATTGGTGCGGGCTAGGCAGCAACTTAAGGGCTCCCTGCTCATGGGACTGGAGAGCACATCCAATAGGATGAGCCGTATTGCCAAAGACGAGCTGTTCATGGAAGACGGGTTAACTCCAGAGCAGGAAATTGAAATTCTGGAAGCAGTCTCTGTGGAGGACCTGCAAAGATTATCGCAAAGGCTTCTGGCCAAGGGGGTCTCTCTGGCCGCAATCGGGCCCATTGAAGAGGGAGAATTAACCTTGCCTTCATTCCGCATGTCTGAATAGCCACGCCCGCAGCAGGCTCAACTCTTTGCCCCCCTGGCAGTTTTGGCTGCCGAGAAGAAGGAATTCTTGCAGCTGCTGCGGATGAGTTTTAAAGAAAGTTAAGAGGTTTTTGAAAACGTACATAGTCTGGGGAATGAGATAATGCTCAATGCCCTCCACTTGTTCGGAAACGCTTTTGTTATCTCCCAACAGGCAGAGGAATTCTTTGAGCGTCTGATCTCTCCAGACTAAAAATTTGCCATATTCCACACCTAAAGGCGTCAGGGAGATGTTGCGGTATTTTTCATACGTGATGTATCCCGCCTCATTCAGCTTTTGGATCATTCTGGTGACAGAAGAAGGCTGTACCCGAATGGCATCGGAAAGATCGATCGGTCGAACGTAACCTTGCTTCATATAGATGCGATAGAACATCTCCAGGTAATCTTCCATGCTTTCAGTTAACATTTTACCTTCCACGCCGATCACCCTCCTCAATTTAGCCTATGCTAAATTTGTTCCTCTAAGAACAAAAAGGCAAGGCTTAGCCTTGCCCTTAACTGAAAAACCTAGCGATTTGGGTGCTGGCGATGCAGATCAGAAAAGCTGTCAGGGTGGGGAGCAAAAAGGAGAGCAGAGTCCATTTTCCGCTGCCGGTTTCTTTGCGGATGGTGAAAAGGGTTGTGCCGCACGGAAAATGCAGCAGGGAAAACAACATCATATTCAGCCCTGTAAGTAGGGTCCAGCCGTTTTGACGCAACAATTCTCCCAATGCGGTCATGCTGGTAGGCTCCAGCATCACGCCATGGGAAAGATACCCCATCAGCAGGATGGGGAGCACGATTTCATTAGCGGGAAAACCCAGCAAGAAAGCAGCTAATATGAAGCCGTCTAGGCCAGCTAAGCGCCCGAGCGGTTCCAGAACGCCGGCTAATTTCGCCAGCAAACTCATCCCGCCGATGGAAGTATTGGCCAGCATCCAGGTGAGCAGACCGGCCGGCGCCACCACGATCACAGCTCGCCCCAGGATGTGCAGCGTCCTGTCCAAAAGCGAGCGGATCAGAATTGTGCCGACTTGAGGCTTGCGAAAAGGCGGCAACTCCAGGGTAAAGGAAGAAGGGATTCCTTTCAGTGCCGTCTTAGATAAGAGCCAAGATACCGCCAGGGTGATGACGATCCCGAAGCTGACCACGGCTAAAATAACAAGGCTGGCGCCAAAACTTCCGATCCGGATTATTTCCCCGAAAAACAGCGTTCCCATGGCGATCAGAAGGGGGAAACGGCCATTGCAAGGGATAAAATTATTGGTGAGGATTGCAATCAGCCTTTCCCGGGGGGAGTCGATGATCCTGCAAGCCGTGACTCCGGCGGCATTACAGCCCAGGCCCATGCACATTGTGAGAGATTGTTTGCCGGCGGCGCCGGCTTTTTTAAACAAGCGGTCCAAATTGAAGGCGACTCTGGGCAGGTAGCCAAGATCTTCAAAAAAAGTGAACAACGGGAAAAAGATGGCCATGGGCGGCAGCATCACAGAGACAACCCAAGCCATAGCTCGGTAAATCCCGTCAACCAAAGCGCCATGCAGCCAGAGGGGGCAGCCCGCTGCCAGCAAGAATGCGCTCAAATGGCCTTCAAGCCGGAAAGCGAAAGTCGCCAGCCACCGGGAGGGGTAGTTGGCGCCCACGATCGTGAGCCAGAGAATGACGCCCAACAGTCCCAGCATGATGGGAAACCCAAACAACCGGGAAGTTAAGAGATCATCCAGTTTCCGGTCCCAGTCCGCTGTGCGCCTGTTAGTTGTCACGACCTGGGAGCTGATGGCTTCCGCAGTTTGGAAGATCTGGCTGACAATGCTCTCCCGCAGGCTGTCTGCGTTTTGGCCTCTGATTTTCCGCGCCTCAGTTAAGATTGGCTCAAGCTCTTGCGACGGCATGTCGCTTGCCTCCTTTCGCCCGTTGCTGCAACCCGGGAGTTTTCCAAGTAGGAAGCCAGAGATTGCTCCACTGCCGGATCTCCGTCCAGGAGCCTCAGAGCCAGCCAGCGCCAGTTGCCATTTTGTCCCAGGATGGATTGGAGGAGGTGCTGTAATTCATTAACTGCCTCCTCCACTTCTCGTGGGTATTGGATTTGAAATTGCCCTTGCGGACCGGCAGCCACCTGGCAAATTTGCTCCTGCAGTTCGCGGAGTCCTTTGCGCTCTCTGGCTACGGCAGAGATGACGGGCGCGCGTAGGCTTGCCGCGAGCTTTTCTTTGTCCACTTGAATGCCTTTGCGTTTGGCTTCATCCATGAAGTTAAGGCAGATGACTGTTTTGGTGGTGATCTCTAAAACCTGTAAAATCAAGTTCAGATTTCTTTCCAGGCAGGTTGCGTCGGCCATCACCACAGTCACCTGAGGCGAACCGAAATAGAGGAAATCTCTGGCCACTTGCTCTTCCGGTGAGTTGGCCAAGAGAGAATAGGTGCCGGGCAGATCGACGATTTTAAAAGTCTGCCCTTTGTACTGGTAGCTGCCGGTTGATTGCAGGACAGTTTTCCCCGGCCAATTGCCGGTGTGCTGATTGAGTCCGGTGAGAGCATTGAAGACAGTGCTCTTGCCAGTGTTGGGGTTTCCGATTAAGGCTATGGTTATTTCTTCCGGCTCAGAGACATTCATCCCAGGACCTCCTTTGCAAAGGTTCCACTGTGATTCGAGCGCTTTCCTCGCAGCGCAGGGCGATCAGCGTCCCTCGAACCTGATAAGCCACGGGATCGCCCAGCGGGCTTTTCCGTACCGTCTCCACCAACGTGCCGGGCGTAAAGCCCAGATCTAAAAGCCGGTTTCTGATTCTTCCGCAAAGCAAAAGATTGTCGACTCGACCTTTATTGCCAGGAGCCAGCTGACTGAGGTTGATTATCATCGCTCTCTCTCCCTTTGTTCTTTTCTTAGCTGAGGGCAAAGGAAATGGGAGTGGAGAAAAGTCTTTGCCCTGGGCTAAACTCTATTCTAAAGTATGAAGGGCAGGCAGATACGGTACCAAGTCCCAGTTAATTTTTTAAGCTCTCCAAGGAGCCAGTTCAGCGGCCTTGTAGTGACCAAAAACGATCAAAACAGTAAGTTCAACTTGACTTTTTGACAATTTGTGCTAAAATAAAAATATGTTCATTCGTCAATACGTTACAACTAATAAAAAAACAGGCGCCACCTACATCAGCCATAGGCTGGTGGAATCGTACAGAGCGGAGCAGGGGCCCAGACAGAGGGTGGTAATGCACTTGGGAACCCTGGAGCTGCCGAAAGCAAGTTGGCCTAAGCTGGCCGCCGCGCTTGAGGCCAGGCTATCCGGCTATATTTCGGCTTTTGAGCAAGATGGGGAAATCGCCAAAGCCGCAGGAGATGCCATGGCTCGGTATCATTACCGGCAATTGAAGGAGAGAGAGCGGCAGAGGCGAGAAGAACAGAGGCGCTTTCTGCAGTTGGATCTAGCCAGCCTCTCTGCGGCGGAGTCTCGCACGCTAGGTCCGGAGCTTGTGGCGCATACAGTCTGGCGGCAGCTGCAGCTGGATGAAGCTCTGGCGGCCTTAGGCTTCACTAAAGCGCAGTCGTTTCTGGCTCAAGCGTTGGTACTCTCTAGGCTTTTGGCGCCTGAGCTAGAGCCTGGAGTATGGTTGCGCAGCAAATCTGCCTTGGGCGAGCTTTTGGCTGACGATTCGACCGCGGATGACATTGCCTGCCGCCGGGTTGCCGCGCTTTTGCTTCTGCACAAAGAGGAGCTTGAGGAAGCGCTCTGGAAGCGAGAGTTACGGCTCTTTGGGTCCAACAATCATCTGATTCTCTTCGCCCTCTCTTCCATGGTCACGCTGGCTATGGACAGTAGGGGTTTCCCCAGTTGGAGCTTGCTGGGAGAACATAAGCTAGGCAATGCGCAGATGGACAGGATTTTAGAGCGCTTGGAGAACCAGACCCCCAAAGGGCTCCTGGTAGTTACGTTGCACAGCGATCTGGCAACAGAGGAAAATCTGAAGCTCCTTTCCCGGCGAGACTACCCGCATCTTCTGGTCTACCCAACCGCGAGCCCCGCCACGGCGTACGGCTCCAGGCGCGGACCTGTGAGGATACGGCTAGAGCGCAATCAAGACGGGCTATGGATTCACTGCAGCCAGAGCGCCGGCCAAGAGCAGGATCCGCAAGCAGAGCAGCTTTTCCTGGGGCATTTGGCGAAACTGCAGACGCTGATTGCCGAGAAAAAGCTGGGGCTTCAGGCGATTCACAGGAGACTTTCCGCTCTCAAAGAACGATTCCCTCAAGTTGCCACCGCCTATCAGCTGGAACTAGAAACTCAGCGTAAGAATGTTCAACTGCTCATTCAAAAAAAACCGCCCAGACAACAGGGGTATGTTTTTCAAGCCAAGGAGCAGCCTTTGGATCAGCGGGAGGCGGAAGCCCAATATCAGGCTCTGACCCGTATGACCTCGGCCTTTCGCGCTAGTAAGCTGGCGGGAGAGGCAGATCTTTTTCTTTCTGTCCTGGCTTATCACCTGATGGTAGCCATTGAGCATCAGCTGGAGAGGGCAGGCATTAGTCTCACTTGGCAGGACGTGCAGGCCATGCTTTCTTCACATCAGCGGCTCACGGTTACTTTTACGGATCAGCAGCGCAAACGCCACCGGCTCAGGATATCCACAATGCCGGACGGACAGCAGAACGATATTTACAGGATCTTGCGGGTAGAAGACCCCTTGGCGAAGGATTATCAAGTTGACGCAAACCTAGAAGAATTTTGAAAGGAGGCCTTGTGATGAAGGCACTATTACTGGCAGGAGGGAAGGGGACCAGGCTTCATCCCCTGACGCTGAAACAACCGAAGCCCATGATTCCGGTGATGGATCGCCCCTGGCTTGAATATTTGGTGAAAAGCCTCAGAGACTTCGGCATCTGCGAGATTGTTTTCTCTCTTTGTCATCATCCGGAGAAAATTAAGGAGCATTTTGGCCGTGGAGAAAAATTTGGCATTAAAGCTCGTTATGTGATCGAAAAGACGCCTTTAGGCACCGGAGGAGCTGTGAAGGCCGCGGAACGCTTCTTGGGAGACGATTTTTTGGTGATCAACGCAGACATTATCACCAAACTCGATCTGGAAAGACTGATAGCTTTTCATATGAAGAATAAAGCTCTTGGCACACTTACCCTGACCCAAGTTTCAAATCCGGCGGCCTATGGGCTGGTGGATATCGATGAGAATTGGAGAATCCGTAGCTTCACGGAAAAACCGCAAGTGAGCCGCAGGACGTCGGCCTGGATCAATGCAGGCGTCTACGCGTTCAGCAGCAAGATCTTTCGTTACATTCCCCAAGGGCAAGCGGTCTCCATAGAGCGAGAAACATTTCCCAGGCTGCTTGCGGAAGGGGAAAGGCTCTTCGGCTTCCAAAGCCGCAATTACTGGCTGGACATGGGCACTCCCCAGCGCTATTTGAAACTTCACCACGATCTCATCTCCGGGCGTTTTCAGCCAGCCTTTCCGCTGGAGAAAGGCAGAGGCAGGCTGTGGATCCATCCCTCGGCCGTAATCTCCCCTCAAGCTAAGCTCACGGCGCCATGTTATATCGCTGAGGGAGCCAGAATCGAGGCCGGCGCCCAAATCGGGCCCATGGCTGTAATTGGGAAGAACGTGGTCATCAACCGGGGAAGCATAATTCGCAGCAGCGTGCTTTGGCAGGGGGCCAGCGTAGGAGCAAACACTACCTTGGAGCAGGCCATCGTCGGTTACGGCACCAAGATCTCGGACAACGATAGCCTTGTAGCCCAAGCAATTGCAGAGTAGGAGCGTGAGAAGATGGCATTCCCAGTAGCTTACATTTCCACATACCCGCCCAAACAATGCGGGATTGCGACTTATACTTACGATTTAATCAATAGTATGTCCAACGTGCAGGCAAAAGTGGTGTGCATAGCTGACAAGGAGGCAGGCTACGGCCCGCCTGTAGCCATTGTCATCAGGCGCGGCAATAAAGGCGATTATTTAAACGCTCAGGCGAAGCTAAACGAAAGCGGCATTAAGGCAGTAC
>DIPB01000130.1:2083-7497 GCA_002426275.1 Firmicutes bacterium UBA5499 | reverse complement strand
ACTGCGGCATTAAGGCAGTACACTTAGAGCACGAATTCGGCCTCTTTGGCGGCGATGACGGACAGTGGATCTTGGAGCTCACAGGAGGTTTAAAAAAGCCCTTGGTCACTACGTTCCACACAGTCTTATCTACGCCCACCCAAAGGCAGCTGCAGCTTGTGCGGCAGCTTGCCGCAGCGAGCAGGTATGTGATCGTCATGGCCCAGGAGGCAAAGCGCCTCCTCACAGGGCTCTATCAACTGAGCGCCGAGAAGATAGCTGTAATCCCCCACGGCGTGCCGGAGCCCATCGCTGCCTCTCGGGAAGAATTGAAAGCAGCGTATGGCTTCGAGGGAAGAAAAGTCATCTCAAGCTTTGGGCTCTTAAGCCGCAGCAAGGGGATAGAGTACGCAATCGAAGCCATGGGGAAGCTTAAAGAGAACCATCCCGAAGCTCTGTATCTAATCATCGGTAAGACTCATCCCAATATTTTGCGGCAAGAGGGAGAAGGGTATCGCGCAGAGCTCAGGGAACAGACTAGAAAATTGGGACTTGAGGAAAACGTAAAGTTCGTGGACGAATTTTTGGATAAAGGGAAGTTGGTACAGTATCTTACCCTCACGGATATTTATTTGGCGCCATATCCTGGCAGCCAACAGATCACCAGCGGCACTTTAGCTTATGCAATCGGTCTTGGCAAGGCGACCGTTTCAACCCCTTTCATTTACGCTAAAGAACTGTTGGGTTCAGGCAGAGGATTGTTTGCAGATTTCTGCGACGGCCGCTCCATAGCCAGAGAGCTTGAGCGTATCCTTGCCTCCCCACAGCTGCAAGAACAGCTTGAGAGTAAAGCTTTCGCCTATGGCAAGCGCATGCGCTGGAGCAATGTTGCCCAGCGACATCTTGACATCTACAGGCGTGCTGCAGAACAAAGGACATTAACAGATTCGGGGGTGAACGGCCTTGCAGCCGAAGATTAGACATTTACTGCGGCTCACGGACAGCACAGGCATGATCCAACATGGAATTTATAGTCTGCCGGACTTGGAGACCGGCTATACCCTAGACGATAACGCCAGAGCGCTGACAGTGAGCGTCCAACTGTATGAGCGGAGCGGAGACTGGAAATACCTCAAACTCTCCGAGATCTATTTGAGCTTTCTGGCATATGCGCAGCGGCCTGATGGCCGCTGGCGGAATTTTGCGGGTTACAATCGGATTTTTCTTGAAGAGTGCGGCTCTGAGGATTCTTTCGGCAGGGCGGTGCAGGCGCTAGCTCCGATTGCAGCCGGCTGCAAGGAGAAAAATTTGGCCGCTGTCTCGAGAACGCTCTTGAGCAAAGCGGCGGGCCAGATCTCAAAGCTTTCCGCGCCACGCGCCCGCGCTTTTGCCCTGGCAGGCCTGGCTGCCAGCCGTCTTCTGTTGCCGCAGGTCCGCCAGTTGGCAGATGGGCTTGTGGCGTTATATAAAGCCAATAGCGCCCCAGGCTGGCATTGGTTTGAGGATGAGATAACTTATTGCAATGGGATTCTTCCTGAGTCTCTGCTTTGGGCTTGGATTGCCACGGGAGAAAAAGCATATCTGCAAGTAGGCTTGGAGAGCCTCTCCCATCTCAGCGATAAGCTGCTTGCCGGCGACTACCTGCAGCTTGTGGGCAATCGCGGTTGGTGGAAGCGGGGAAGGGAAAACCCGGAATTCGATCAGCAGCCCATAGACGCCTATCACATGGCCCAGGCTCAGCTTGTAGCTTGGAAAGCCACAGGGAAAGAAGAGCATTTGGAACAAGCCCGGCGCTGCCGCCGCTGGTTTGAAGGAGACAACAGCTTAGGCGTCTCCTTGCTGGATCCTGAAAGCGAAGGCGTCTATAACGGCCTGACACCGTCCGGCGTGAACCCCAACCAAGGGGCTGAGTCCCTATTGGCATATCTGCTCACTGAGCTGGCCATAGAGAAAGCAGGTCAGCTGGCAGAAGCAAGTTAACGAAGAGAGCAGAAGTTTTCAAACCGGGGGCGGGGTTTTCCTGCCCTTTCAGAGAAAAGTACGGGAGAGAAGTCGATTTTCAAAAAATCGACTTCTTTCTGTATAGGTGCGATTATTTCTGTATACATCTATCAGAATGGTTTCCAATATGATATTAGATGGGCTGCAACATAGTTAAGAAAATCAGGCGAATGAAAGCTGCTGAGACGAGCCCTCGGGGAATTTGGGAAATCGTATGATTACTTATAGATTAAAGGCCTTTTTGATTGATTAGTGGATAAACACTACTACTGACACCAGTGATATTATAAGCTTTTTCCAAGTCCGATAATTCCATTCGGACCATTGCGGAGATCGTCGACTTTTGTCGGTGGTCTTTCTTTTTTCTATATTTATGCAGGGTTGTCAACAGCAAATCCTATAAGGAGATTTGTGGTGAGGAAAGGCTTTATTGTCTGAGGTTAGTTTTGGAGGTATAATCTATTTAACGATAGCATTGTCTAAGGCAAACATGGCATAGAATTGTTTAGGTACAGATATTAAGCAGTGGAGGAGTTCAGCATGCAAAGGGACAAAATGATTTTATGGGCAGTTGTTGTCTTACTGGTGATTGGGATTGCGTATGGCGGCAGATATTTAGTAGGACTTAGAAATTATAGGCAGGGGATAGCTGCTATCCATGTCCAGAATATAGATTTATCAGCAATCCCGGACGGGGAATATTTTGGCGACTGCGATGTTGATTTTATCCGTGTTCGGGTTCGTGTCCTGATGAAAGAAGGCAAAATGCAGGAGCTTGAATTGTTGGAACACTATAATGACCGAGGAGAAGCGGCAAATGTAATGCCCTCCAGAATGCTGGAAGAGCAACGCATAGATGTGGATACAATATCCGGGGCGACGTCTTCAAGCAGGGTTATCCAGCAGGCCGTGTGCAATGCGTTGCTAGGAGAACGCGCGAAGTAAGCGCATACGGAAGCTTGCCCATTATCACGTTGTACTCCCAAGATTTATTAAAGGAAACAAAGCGCTTGAAAGCCCATAAAGCCTTCATTCAGAAGACCACGATCAGGGTCGTCGAACTGACGGCTTTGTTTTTTTCGTGTGCTCGTTTACGCTGTCTTATCTGTCGAGTCAAGGGGAGCAATAATTACGTGGAAACGATTTATATTTTGTGATATGATTTAAATAAGTAGTTTGAAGAGATAAAGGGCGAACATGAAGCAACTGAGATATACAGCGATATTTTTATGAAATGAGTGAATGTTATGAGTAAATATAACTTGCTATGGGAATTTATTCAAAGGAACGGTGGGGCACAACTGAAACTAACTTTCGATGAAATACACGATATTGCCGGGGTTGAGATAGACCATTCCTTTTTGAACTATAAAAAGGAATTAACCAACTATGGGTATCAGGTCGGAAAAATCTCTCTTAAAGAAAAGACAGTGATTTTTAAGAAAACTGATTAGACCAAAACTCTGATCTGGTAGGCTATGCACGATGATAGACAGGGGGTGAGTTGCGTAGAACACACGAAAAACAAAAGTCCGGCCTCCGCGGTATTGGGAATATATCTACTTTGCTTTTTCTTTCGCATGATCGAATATATGGTGATTAGAACCGACCAATCGGTCATCGGAGAAGCTTTTATCCCCCAAAGCGTTGCCATCATTATCATTGCTATTGCAATTCGATATCTGCATTTGATCTCGGCTTTCAAAAGAAGGACTGGGTCAAGCATGCTTTTGAGGGATTAGTATTGGGCTACGTTACGTTTACTGTGCTTATGGAACAGTGATGCTTATTCAAAGAGTGTAACCGTCTTGCCATGCCGCTCTGCTATCTCCGCAAAAAGATGCGGACATTGATTGGAGTAATAGAGCACCATGCCCTTTTCGCTGATTTTGCCCTGCTCGGCGCAAGCTCTGAATTTAGGAATAGGCTTCTTCTCAAAGGGCAGATATAAAAGCACAAAAAAATATGGGATTGTCGTATCCGCCACTTGGAACCCTTTGTATTTCAAATACTTTGGGTCGGATAAAAACGACATTTTTTTTGCTGAGGAAAAGGTGGTCAAGCCGCATTTTCCTTTTGCCGTTGCGTCCGCGATGCATTGCGCCAAGAGTTTATTGGCATAGCCTTGCCCTTTGAATTGGCCTGATACCTAAAAAAGCAGTTGATGTACATATATCCATCCGCAATGATAGGGCACCATGCGCTTTCGGCAGGGAGATACTCGATAAATACTTTTCCTCGAACATCTAACTTTCTGAATACCAAGTCATCTTTAAAGCGTTCTTTCAGCCACGCCTTTTTAGAGACGCATGTTTCTCCCTTTTTTTCCGAGATGGCTCAACATATATGTCCCTGCTCAATATTGTCTTGGTTGACCGTTATGAATTATATTGTTCTCGCGCTCCTCTCGACAAAAGAGACTGTCCCACACGTTGGGACAGCCTCGCAATGTCAAAGCTGTATTGTGCCAATTGCAGGATATTGGGAGAGGGCCGCGCTCAGCTCATTTTTAATCCTGCTCAATCCCTCCGGAGTCCCAGATTCGCAGCGCACCACAAGCTTGGGGCTGGTGTTGGAAGCCCGCACCAGACCCCAGCCGTCTGGAAATAAAACCCGCGCCCCGTCTACGTCGATCACGGGATATTTCTTGGCAAAGCTTTTTGTGATTCCTGACACAACGCGGAATTTATCTTTGTCTGCACAGTCTACGCGGAGCTCGGGTGTGGCGTGGTATTTGGGCACATCGGCAAGCAATTGGCTGAGGGTTTTGTCTTGCTGAGAGATGAGGCGCAGAAGCCTTCCGGCAGCGTAAAGGGCATCATCGTAGCCGTAATACTCGTCGGCGAAAAACATGTGCCCGCTCATCTCGCCTGTGAAGATGGCTCCAATTTCCCGCATTTTAGCCTTGATCAGCGAGTGGCCTGTGCGGTAGAAAAAAGGCTTGCCGCCTAAGCGTTCAATCTCCTCGGGCAGGGCCTGGGAGCATTTTACCTCCACAATGGCCTCAGCTCCGGGATGTTTGGGCAAAATCTCCCGCCAAAAGAGGATCATCATCTGGTCGCCCCAGATGATCTGCCCCGTCTCATCCACAGCGCCAAGCCTGTCGCCATCGCCGTCGAAGGAAAGGCCTAAATCCGCCTTTTGCTTTTTAACCTCTAAGATGAGGTCCTTTAAATTTTCAGGCACCACAGGGTCTGGATGATGATTGGGGAAAGAAGGATCAGATTCGCAATATAGGGGAATCACCTGGCAGCCTAAGGATGAAAATAATTCCTCCGCAAAGAGGGAAGTGGTGCCGTTGCCGCAATCCACCACAACCTTCAATGGTCTTGCCAACTTGATTTTTTCTTTGAGCGTTTTGAGATATGGGGTGACGATATCGTACTGGCGAACAGAGCCGCCGCTTTTTTTCACAGGTGTGGAAGAAGCTACTT
>DIPB01000130.1:1716-1842 GCA_002426275.1 Firmicutes bacterium UBA5499 | reverse complement strand
GGATTGTGGCTGGCGGTGATCATCGCGCCCTGTTCAATCCCCAGTATGTGCGGGGCGAAATAGAACATCGGAGAGAGCACTTCGCCTAAATCTATAACTTTCATGCCGCCTGCGACAAGCTCTTCG
>DIPB01000130.1:1233-1615 GCA_002426275.1 Firmicutes bacterium UBA5499 | reverse complement strand
GGTCCCTGAACAATGGCGAAGAAGCGCGGTTGTCGCGGCCAATTATTACTTCTTGCCCGGAAGAGAGCGAATTGAAGTATGTTGCCAGGGTTCTGCCCAAAAGTCTCATTACCTCCGGGGTAAGCTCCCGATCCACTATGCCTCTCAAATCGTATTCTCTGAAGATCTCTCGACTAATTTTGGTCATGAAATCACCTCTCACATTTTTTCCCCAGGCTCTTACAACTCAGAAAACGTTCCTCATATTATTTCGCGTTTTCTCCAAGATTATCCTCCATTGGGATTGTATGTTGCATGTACTTTCTTCAGCTAATTTGAGACAGGATATGCAGGAGCTTATCACGGCGAAAAGCAACATCGACCATCTGCTCGGCCTGACGGA
>DIPB01000130.1:854-1126 GCA_002426275.1 Firmicutes bacterium UBA5499 | reverse complement strand
GACCATCTGCTCGGCCTGACGGACGCGCAGAAAAACAAGGAAATGGAGCGGTAAGGCATGTTTAAATGAGGGGCAGGGTTTGGGGAGGCTCTCCAACAAGCTTGCCGTTTAGCATCTTGCGTCACAGATGAAGTTTTTTATTAGAGCACACGCTATTGACAAACCAACTATTGCGTGTTACTATATAGAGGTAGTATGTAACACTTCATACCAGTCATACAAAATAGCAAAGGAGGGATTATGCTGGAGAACCTAACGGAAATGCTCAAAGG
>DIPB01000130.1:0-818 GCA_002426275.1 Firmicutes bacterium UBA5499 | reverse complement strand
GATACTATATAGCAGTAGTAAGTGTTACGGCATACAAGTCATACAAAATAGTGAGGGAGGAATTATGCTGGAAAACCTGACGGAAATGCTCAAAGGCGTGCTTGAGGGCTGCGTCCTTGAAATTATAAGCCGCAAAGAAACCTACGGCTACGAAATAACGCGGCGGCTGAACGCCCTCGGCTTCACAGATGTTGTTGATGGAACGGTCTACACTATTTTGGTGCGACTTGAGAAAAACAATTTGGTGGAGATAGAAAAAAAACCGTCCGATCTGGGGCCGCCGCGGAAGTTTTTCGCGCTCAACGACGCAGGGCGCGAAGAACTGCGGAGGTTCTGGGACAAATGGGAGTTTGTCGCGTCAAAAATCAACGAGTTAAAGGAGAAAACACAATGAATTTTTGGGATATGGTCACAGGAAACGACATGACGAAAGACATGAAAGCGTTTGATTCGCGAGCCAAAAAGCTTCCGGCTGATTATCAAGCGGCATGGAAAAAAATTAATACTAATCTTTGGCAGCATTCCGATTTCACCGGTCGCAACCTCATGCCTATTCTCGACGGCGTGCTTGGCCTGCTTGAAGAATCGGCAGCGGACGGCCAGAGTGTCCAAGAGGTTTTTGGCGACGATATTAAAGGCTTCTGTGCCGCGCTGGCAGGCGAAGAAGGGGCAAAGTCTTACCGCGATAAGTGGCGCGAGCAGCTCAATAGTAATATTGCGAAAAAATTAGGCAAATAGGAGAATAAAATGAGAATACAAGATATCATCGAAGGTAAAAAAGAGTGGCGAGCGCATATGGCGCGTGTCAAAGCGCTCCC
>DIPB01000190.1:7701-8359 GCA_002426275.1 Firmicutes bacterium UBA5499 | reverse complement strand
CTACGATAACTTTACACCAACATTTTTTTTCGCAATCTCTTCAATTTTACCCAAAAGCTCCCAAACTATCCCTCTGTTTGAAATTGCGCCCGGTACAGCCGCGCATATTCCGCTCCCAGGTCCAGCAGCTCCCGCTGGGTTCCCTGTTCAACGATGACGCCGTCTTCGATCACCACGATCCTGTCCGCCCCCGCGATTGTGGAGAGCCTGTGGGCAATCAAAAGGGTGGTTCTGCCCCGCGCAAGCTCCAAGAGCGCGGCGTGAATCTGCCTTTCGGTGATGTTGTCCAAGGCGCTTGTGGCCTCGTCCAAAATCAAAAGCGGAGGGTTCTTCAAAAACACCCGCGCGATTGCGATCCGCTGTTTTTGCCCGCCGGACAATTTGAGCCCCCGCTCACCGATATAGGTGTCATAGCCCCGGGGCAATTCCGCAGCGAACTGATCCAAACGCGCTCTTGCCGCGGCCTCCAGCATTTCATCCTCTCCGGCCTCCGGTTTGCCGTAGAGGATATTATCTCTGATGGTGCCGGCAAACAGAAACACGTCCTGCTGCACAATGCCGATCTTGCTCCGCAGGTCCGCAAGTTTTATCCGCTTGATATTTACCCCGTCCAGCAGAATTTCGCCGGCGGACACTTCGTAAAAGCGGGGAATGAGCC
>DIPB01000190.1:6864-7571 GCA_002426275.1 Firmicutes bacterium UBA5499 | reverse complement strand
GATGGCCACGGTCTCGCCGGGATTGATCTTCAGATTGATCTCATTTAAGACTTCCGTGTCTTTCCCATACTGAAAGCTCACGTGGCGAAACTCGATTTCGCCGCGGAGCTGGGTCAAGGGCAGGGCATCATCCGCATCCACAATCTGCGGCTGACAGCTCATCAATTCCAAAAAACGTTCAAAACCGCTCATCCCGGATTGAAACTGTTGGGTAAAGGCCGTAAGGCGCCTGATGGGCTGCAGAAA
The DNA here is from genome assembly GCA_002426275.1 of Firmicutes bacterium UBA5499. GTDB lineage: Bacteria > Bacillota > DTU084 > DTU084 > DTU084 > UBA5499. Next base: position 7,325 of record DIPB01000190.1, on the reverse strand, counting down.
AAAACTGATAAATAACAGGTACGCCGTGAGATCGGCAAAATCAATCTTGCCGTTGTAAACGAAAATGCCGCCTCCGATCAGCACTGCCACGTTCAGGAGATTGGTAAGGAAATCCAGGCCCGAGGAATACTCGGCCATCCTTTTGAACGCAACTTCCCTGGCCTCCTTGAACCGCCAGTTGGAACTGCGGAAGCGCTCCTGTTCGTAATCTTCATTGACGAAGCTTTTAACCTCCCGCACTCCCGCCAAACTGTTCTCCAGATCCGCGTTTACCTCCGCGATCTCCACCCGCTCCTGGGCGAAAGCCTGACGCATTTTGCTGCGCTGCGTAATCGCAAACCAAACGATGGGCGGCACAAAAACGAACACCAAGATCGTCAAGAGGGCATTGATCCGGTATAAATAAAGAAACGAGCCCAGCAGCATGAGCGTGGCTAAAAACAAATCTTCCGGTCCGTGAT
>DIPB01000190.1:5759-6766 GCA_002426275.1 Firmicutes bacterium UBA5499 | reverse complement strand
AACAAATCTTCCGGTCCGTGATGCGCAAGCTCCGTGACCTCGCGCAGATCGTTGACGATGCGGCTCATCAGCGAGCCCACTTTATGCTCGTCAAAAAAATTGAAATCCAACAGCTGCAAATGGGAGAACAAATCTTTGCGCATTTGATACTCCATGCGCACGCCCACCACATGGCCCCAGTAATTGACTATATACTGAAAAGCCAGCCTGATTACGTACAAAAGCACCAAAACGGCGGACATGATGAGCATGGTCCGCAGCTTGTGATTGGGGATCAAATCTTTTAAAAAGATCCTGGTGGTGATGGGAAAAGCCAAATCCATGGCCGCGATGAAGCTGGCGCAGACCATATCCAGCAAAAATAGTTTCCAGACGTAGCGATAATAAGCGATAAATTTACGAAATTTCATGAACACAACCTCATCCTATTTTCCCGCACCACAGCCTCCGTCTATGCTTGCCTGTAAGATGCGGTAGAGCTCCGGCCGCTTCTTGAGCAGATTGACGGGCTTGAGCTTTCCGTCCGTCCAACCATGTTCCGTACCGCCCACGGTCAACAGAGTTTCCTCGTGATTATAAATTTTATAGGCAAATTCAATCCGCGCACAGGTCAGCTTTTCGACGTTCGTTCTCACCGTGATCTCGTCCCCATATCTGGCAGGCGCTATGTATTTGCACCTCAGATTTGTCAGCGGCAGAAGCAGTCCTTCCTCCTCCAAGGAAGCGTAAGTTTTTCCCAGCTGTCTCAGCAGATCCGTTCTCCCGATCTCGAACCAAACCGGATAATGGGAGTGATGCACGATTCCCATCTTGTCAGTTTCCACATAGCGCACCGGAAAAGAAATTGAGGCTGTCACTATCAAAGACCTCCCAGACAAACCTTTACAAATTAATTATAGCATTATTATTGTCGAGAAGCAAAAAAATCGGCAAAAAATCTGTTATGGCGTAAATTGACAAAGTAAACGCGAGTAGTGGGTCGCGTTTACTCGTACAAGTAGGGAGGT
>DIPB01000190.1:4971-5683 GCA_002426275.1 Firmicutes bacterium UBA5499 | reverse complement strand
TTTAATCTTACAAAGTCGCGTTTACTTTTTCAATCGACCCTTTTTTATTGAAAATCGAATATTACATTCGACTGATCTCGTTGCGGAGCATCCTCTTGATTTTGTCGCTCATGGTTTCCCGGCTTGTGGTGCTGAAGCAGAAGCTCCATGATCTGGCCGACTTTGAGATAATCGCGCCGCAAACGGCTCCTATCCTTGACGATGACAGCTTCCACATGCCCGGCCTCTACTTCTTCCATCATGGCCGTAAAACCCGGTCGGTCGACTTATATCGTCGTCGCGCGGAAAGCCGTTTCGCCGGGCATATATGCTGTTGCTCTCGCCCTGCAACTCGTCGTCGCGGCTCAAACGCTCGTATAGCGGGGTGAGCTTTTCGTTTCTCATACTCGCGCCCTCCCTAATGTAAAATGCTCTAAGCGGCTCCATTAACCATGACAAAAATCATGATAAATAAGCCTCTTAGAGCATATAACACCAGTAGCATCCTGAAATTTATTGACTCCGTGTTATGCCAATTTCGCCCTTGCTTTTCCCGCAGCGCCGCTTTTTAATTGGTTTGCAGTGGTTGTTTGGGGCGTAATGATACGCTCCGACTATTTGGGAATTACCTCCATCATTCGCGATCTCTCGCTAAATCCATGCCGCTATGAGAGCTTGAATCATTTCTTTCGCTCCGCTGCCTGGTCGCTGGAAGGGCTTTTGAGCACATGGG
>DIPB01000190.1:0-4827 GCA_002426275.1 Firmicutes bacterium UBA5499 | reverse complement strand
TAAGAAAACACGCTCCCGTCTATCGGGTTGACAGCGCTAGAGCGAAGCGGTCCTGCATAGCTTATGAAAAGCCGTCCTGCAAGCCGGAAAGGGCACCGTAGGATGTTCTTCGTCCAGAACGATAAAACCTTCTTTCCGGATGCGGCCACGGCTAGTCCAAATTAGCCAATGCTCCCCTGGCCGCCACCACGCCGCTGATGGAAGCCTGGACTAAACCGCGGGTCACGCCCGCGCCGTCGCCGATGAGAAAGAGGTTCTTCAATTGCTGGCTTTCCAGCCGCTCCGTAAGCTGGAAGCGGGAAGAATAAAACTTCACTTCCACGCCGTAGAGCAGGGTGTGGCGGGAATTGACGCCTGGGGCCAGGCGATCCAAAGCTTCCAGCATCTCCAGAATGGAAAGCAGATGTCGATAGGGAAAGACGAGACTCAAGTCGCCTGGGGTGGCGGCTGGCAAAGTGGGACGAACCAGGCCCCGCTCTATGCGTTCGGCAGTGGAGCGCCGTCCGGAGCGCAGATCGCCGAGGCGCTGCACCATCACCCCGCCTCCCAGGAGATTAGCCAGGGCCGCGACGTTTTTGCCATAAGCGATTGGATCCCGGAAGGGCTCGGTGAAACTCTTGCTGACCAGCAAAGCAAAGTTGGTGCTGTCCGTACGTTCCGTGGCATGAGTGTGGCCGTTTACAGTCACCAACCCTTCATTGTTCTCCGTCACCACCTGCCCGTGGGGGCACATACAAAAAGTGCGCACTTGATCGTCGAAGGAAGGAGCATAATAAAAAAGTTTGGCTTCATAGGCCACTTTGGTGATGGGCTCGAAGACGGCCGCAGGCAGCTCTACCCGAACTCCCACATCAACAGGGTTCACTTCTGTGGTGAGATCAAGCGCCTTGGCCTGTTCCACAAGCCAGGCCGCTCCTTCTCTGCCTGGAGCCACAATCAGCCGGCTGCAGGCCACTTCCCGGCCATCCTCCAATTCCACGCCCGTGACTTTGCCGCCCGCGGTGAGAATGTTGCGGGCCCGGGTTTGAGGAAGAATCTCCACCTTGGGACTCAAATATTGATACATCTGCTCCAGGATGGTAGCTGTACGGCCTGTTCCCAAATGCCGAACCGGATACGGAATCAGGCGCAGATCCGCGGCTATAGCCCGCCGCTCTAGCTCCGCGAGGCTCTTGCTATCGGTCCCCCATAATTGCTCCGGCGCGCCGAAGTGAAGATAGGTTTTGTCCACATAATCGATCAGCTCTTTCAGCGCCTCGTGAGTCAAGTATGTTCCCAAGTGACCCCCTACGTCCGGAGTTAAAGTTAACTTGCCGTCGCTCATGGCGCCTGCGCCGCCCCAGCCGGAGACAACCTGACAGGGGCTGCAGCCGATGCAGCGGCCAGTTTGCTTCATGGGACAGTTGCGCTGGCCGATCAGAGGCCCTTTTTCCAGCAACAAAACCCGCCTCTCGCATCCGGCGCGAGCCGTTTCCAAGGCGGCAAAAATGCCTGCCGGTCCTGCGCCGATGATAATCAGATCGTATTTTTCCACTGTAGCTGCCTCCCATTGCGCGAACTGCACCTGAAAAAAGTATAATTGCGCTGGCGCGTCAGAAATTTAAAGGGGTAATTCCGCGGCGCCTCTTTCCTCTGCTCCGGACAGTGCGCCTTGTATAATATATGCCCCTGCGCGCCGATTTTCATAATCCAGGGTAGCATTTCAACGGGAACGCGATTCTCGTCCGGTTCCCTAACCTGCCCACTGGCCGGTTTCCATGAATCTGACCGTCTCTTCCCAGGAACGAATCCCACTTGTGGCGCCGATGGCAGTGACGCAGCTGGCGCCCACCGCGTTGGCAAATTTGCCCGTGCGCTCTAAATCCCAATTATGCACAACGCCGGCCAGAAAGCCTGCCACAAAAGAATCGCCGGCGCCTGTGGCATCGATTGCCTCTACTTTGTAAGGCGGCAGCCAGTATTCTGCGGCTACGTCGCGGACATAGGAACCTTCGGCTCCCATTTTCAGACCTATGATCTTCACACCGCGCTCTAAAAAGAAAGCTGCGATCTCCTGCGGCTTCTCAAGTCCGGTGATCATTTTCGCCTCTTCAATGCTGGGCAGGAAGATATCTATTTCCCCTAAAACCGGAAGCAGCAGCGAAGCCCAGCGGCCCTGGGCGTCCCAGGCCGTATCCAAAGCCGTGGTCAGGCCAAGGCTATGAGCGCGCTTCAGCAATCTTCCTGTGGGCTGGCCGTCTAATTTGGGCAGGAGAAAGCTGCCGGCCACATGGAGGATTTTGCCGCCCGCCAGCTGTGAATCCAGGACGTCCGTATCTGCGAGCTCCTGGTTGGCGCCCAAAGCATGGATAAAACTGCGCTCTCCATCCGGAGCCACCAAAACCAGCGAAGCTGAGGTATGATACGCGGCGCTGCGGCTGATCCCAGACACATCCAGCCCCGCGCGAGACAGGGCGTCCACCATGAAGTCTCCGAATCCGTCCTGCCCAACCTTTCCCACCACGGCTGTGGCGACTCCCAGTTTGGCCAAGGCGGCGCCGGTATTGGCCGCGCAGCCGCCGCTGTGCAGCTGGAGATCGTCCACCAGGCTCAATTTTCCCTTCGCCGGAAGCTCGCATACAGGGCGGGCCACCGCATCAGCCACCAAATTGCCCACACAAATCACTTTTACCATCTGTTCACCCCGCTTATGCAATTGCCGCGCAACTGCTTTGGCAATCCGTTCCGTCTCTGGAATACTGCTCACTCAGCGCACCCCGGACAGCTGGCGCAGGAATTTGGCGCTGCGCACACGTCTTTGGCGCCGAAGACTGCAATCTTTTCCATCACCAGGTCCCTCATGGCCTCTCGGGCCGCGATTAACAGATCCGGAAAACTGATGAAAGAAGGATCCCGCTCCATGATCTCCCGGATCCTGCGGCAGGCAATCTGGGCCATCTCCGTGTAAACGTTGATCTTAGAAATCCCCAGCTGGATGGCGCGTCTAAAATCATCGTCAGGGATACCGGAGCCGCCGTGAAGCACCAAAGGCACGCCGACGGCTTGTCTAATCTCAGAGAGCCTGGCAAAATCCAATTGAGGTTTCGCTTTATAAAGTCCGTGAGCTGAGCCTATGGCCACGGCCAAGGCATCAACTTGGGTGCGGAGGACGAAGTCTTCCGCCTGTTTGGGATCTGTAAAGAGGCCTTTATCTTCCGCAGCTTCGGAAGAGCCTTCGGCTCCTCCCACATGCCCCAGCTCGGCTTCCACAGTGACGCCGATGGCGTGAGCCATCTTCACAATCTGACGGGTTTTTTCTACGTTTTCTTCATAGGCGCAAGTGGAACCGTCGAACATCAAAGAGGTAAAACCTGCGCGCAAAGCCCGCATCACCGCTTCGAAGCTTACGCCGTGATCCAGGTGCAATGCCACAGGCACCGGCGCTTTTTGCGCCGCGCGCCTGATCGCCGGCGAACTCGTCTCCAGATCGACATATTTGAAATGAACTTCCGCCACGTTCAAGATCACGGGCGAGCGCGTCTTTGTCGCTGCCTCCAGAATGGCCTGCAGCGATTCCAGGCTCACAACGTTGAATGCTCCCACCGCATAATGCTGCCTCTGGGCCGCGTTTAAGATATCCTTAAGATTGACTAATGCCATTTTTCTCCCTCTTTTGCAACAAAGTTCCGGCTTGTCCGGCCACCATGCCCTCTTGAGCCTCGCTCACCAGCCTTGACAGGGGCCTGCGCCTATGGCTCCCGCTTCAGCCGCCTGCGTTTTCTCGCCCCATATTCATCTTACCCTTCAGAAGGAATATCATAAGCGTAACATAGTCCGGCAGAGACTGATGACTCAAAGACGAACACCTGTTTGATGGCTCAAAACAGTTACTGGCACAGCTGGCTGCCTGTCGGAGAGCCTTTCGAAAAAAGCGCCGCTGATTTTTTAAAGATACGAACCGTCAAAATTGAGAGAAGCTGCATCCGTCGCTCTTCTTCCCGCGCTTAATTGTCCGTATATTGCAGCTTCCCTCGCTTGTAAAAATTAATAAAAATCAATTCCCGTTCCGTCACGCACAGAAGGCTTCTCCCAGCCGTCCGGAATCCGAACAGGAACACGCCTCTTTCCGTTTCCCTAAATATATTCCTGCCCCAGCTAATAATCCCTTCTTGCTTTCAAAGCGCGGTTTATTTTTTCAAGCTCAAACTCTTCAGGCTCAAATTTCACCCCCGCCCATGCCGCCAGATGAATATATTGCAACGCCGGTAAATGCTCGAGCATCCCCAAAAATTCTCCGTAACCCCAAAAGCCGCCGATATGTTCCGGCGGACTTTTTCTTTCTCCGCCCAGGCAAACCGCAGATCCCGCTTCCTGTCGCGCAGCTTCTACTAGGATCTCATGCCGCCACCAGTCGCCAAGATCATAGACATATTGAAACCTCTCTTCCGGCTGCAGAGCGAAATCCTTCAGCTTCAGCCTTCTGGCATTCTGCGGCTGCTGCGGAACAAATCGCTGCGGGAAATCGCCAATTGCCTGCCCGCGGACGTCAAATTCATAGAGATACCGATTTTGCCAGTCAAAAACAAGCTGAATGATTTCATGGAGCTGGCAGAAGGTATTCTCTTCAGAGACCAGAACTCGCCTCCAGACCTCAGGCTTTAAATCTTGTAGGGTGATTTTCAGTTGTAACGCTTCGTTCACCTCTCAAACTTTTTCCTATAATTAATGGAAAAAGTTCAACGGACATCTCCTCCGTCCGTCAAAAAAAATTCGCTCGTCTTTATTATATCACAAACCTCAACTTAGATTCTGAAAGGAGCTTCAAAAGGTCGCGTCAAGTAACTGTAG
>DIPB01000172.1 GCA_002426275.1 Firmicutes bacterium UBA5499 | reverse complement strand
ATAAAGTGAACAGCGCCGTCAGCGTGCGCTGCGGCTACAGCGGCGGCAGCTTCGCGGGCGGCCTGGGGGTGGCTGCGGGCAATTTGGTTGTGGACTATGCCTATAATACGCACCAGGCAGGAGACGCCCAACGCTTTTCGCTTGGTTACCGCTTTTAACAAACCGGAAGGGGGGTTGGGGAAGTGAACAGATGCAAAGCCCCGATAATCTTGCTTTCATTGCTTTTGGCCATCGGCGCTGCGGCGGCGGGGCAATCTGAGCAGCAAGCCTTCAGTGTGCTGGCCGCAGCTGATTTGATCGAGGAAGACGCGGTCTTTCAGGAAATCCAGCGTGGGCGGGCAGCGGAATTGACAGCTCAAGCGGTTAAGAACGCTGAAGGCAAACCGCTGGATTTGGAGACCGTAGAGGCCTTAAATCAGCTGCTGACAGAATACGGCTCAGAGCTTGCCGGCATGGGGGTGAAGCTTGACTCTATCCAGCGGCGGATCGCCGCCGCCCAAAACGCCGTCGCTCAAAGAAAGAACAAATATGGAGCCTGGAGCGAGGCCAAAGGCATTATTGATTTTTCGGCTGGCAACGGAGGCAATCCCAGAATCTACAATGCCGTCAGGCTGAGGCCGCAAGTTGATTCAAACACCAGAGTGGGTTTCATGCTTTACATGCAAAACGGACTGGGAACGACTTCTTTCGATCAGTTGACAGTGAGCAGAGATGAATTTTATATTTCCACCAAATTCAATCTCAAAAGTCAGCCGGTGAATTTGACGGTGGGGAATTTTTGGCACAGCCGTTCGCCTTTCACCATCTACGTCGCCCGGCGCGAAGATGACACACAGAAAGACAGGAGGCATTCTTTCAACGGAATCATAGCCTCTGCCAAGCTGTTTGGGCTCAACTGGCAGGGTTTTCTGGCCAGAACCGCGGACGGCAACGGCAGCGGCTTTGACCGTTACTTCCTTTATAACTACGCCACAGCTCCCATCTCCGGCGGGAGCGCGGGACTCCTCTTCATGAGGATCGCAGACGATCCCGAGTCTGCGAACAAGATCCAGGGCGCCTACGACGCAACCACTGTTGGCCTCACTTTGTCTCGAAACAGCAAAATTGGGGGCCTTGGTTACAATCTCTCAGGCGAGGGCAATTTGTGCCGCCTGGATACGGATCGGCTCGCCGGACCAATTGCCACCATGGAATACGCGCTCAGAGCGGAAGGGAAATTGGAATTCAAAATTCCTCTGACGTTCAATTACTATGCCATCAGCGATCGCTATCCGACGCAATATGCAGCCATCCAAACGATCGGGGAGAATTTCCTCTATCAATACGATGAAAATCCTTTGGATCCTTATTTCATCAGAAACGTCAAACGTTGGGAATGGAAAGTGGACGGCCTGCGGCTTGGTAGTCGCGTCAAAGCCGGCTTGCTCTGGAATCAGGCCCGGGAGCTCACGGGCCTGATGAGGACATTTGGTTATAAGGGCCTTGAGCTCAGAGTGGATCTGGGGGGGCTGCCTTTCGGACGCGGCAGCAGCTTAGCTTTGACCATTGGCGAATATGCAAACAAGCTTTCGACTGAGAGTGCGTTCAAGCAACAGCTGGATTCCTTGGGCTTAACCAGGCCAGTGGGGGGCGCCACAGTCACAGTGGGTTACGATCTTTTCCGCAGCATCGCCTCGCAAGGGGCAAAGAGGACGCTCACCACCGGACAGGTGCCATTCGTCCAGGTGGAAGCCTCGCCAATCCCAGGAAGCACATTTCAAGGACGTTATCGTTTGCGTACGGACATAACCGAACAGCAGGCTGTCAGGCAGGATCTCTACCGCTTAGAGTGGAGAAGCAGCGTCGCCTCGCGCGCTTGGCTGCGAGTGCTGTATAATTTGAAGTTAACGGAAAAGCAGACGACCAGTAAAACTTTATACGTTGAGTATCGCAGCGGATTTTAACCTGAGAAAAAGGAGGAGCTGGGGATGCGAAAAAGATTGTTAACCATGACTTTTTGCGCGCTCCTAGGCGGCGCGGTACAGGCGGAAGATCTCAGCGATTTTTTGCCTTTCCTTCAGGCCCCGGAGCAGAGTAGCACGGAAGATACCGCCGGTCTGGAGAGACGGCTGATGGATTACGAGCTTGAAGCGAGTGACCTTCAGCGTAGGTTACAAGGAGTGGAAGAGCAGCAAAGCCGGCTGGAAGATCAGCTGGAGGGCTTCCGAATTTACGGTTACGGCTTAGGGCAGCTGCGGCGTTTTCATGTTACCGGGCAAGGCGCCGAAAGCGCCCGGGATTTTTTGGGCAGACCGCTGTGGTACGACGCAGTTGAAAACGAAGCCCAAACCCAGGGCAGCAAAGCCAATGAGCGAATCCTCATGACGATCTCTGGCCGGCCCAACTCACAGCTCGAAGTGGTAAGCGATCTGAACGCCAGATCCATTTGGGGTGGCGCGCCCCAACTCACTACGGATAACATCGCTATCCGGGTGAATTCTTCTCTCATCAGCGCTATTGCCGGCACCTACTGGGCGGAATTCACTCCCTTGACCCTTTATTACGCCGCGGATCATCCCTGGTTCGAGTCTTCCCTATTTCAAAGGCCGCGGGAAGATTGGCTCGGGGAGCAGGGGATTCAAGGCAGCAAGCGCAAACTGGAAGGCGTCTACAGTGAGCTTACGCTGGAGAATCTCTACCTCAAAGGGTTGATGAGCAGGGTGCGCAGCAAAGACGGCGCAAGTCCCTTCCATCGCTATCTTACGGGTTTCTCCCTTACTCTCTTTCCCCAGAGGCAGAGCTTTTTGGGCGCAAACTGGGTGAGCTTGGCCGATGACCCTTCCACGGGCAGCGGCGAGGCGGCCCGGGGCGAGCTATTGGGGATCGATTGGCAGGTTAAGCTGCGGCAGAATCTCTTCTGCAGCGGCGAGTATGTGAGGAGCAGTTACGATGACGATGTGGCGACTGGTCTTGCGGCCATCCCGGATCAGGCGTCTGTGACCGAGCTGCTTTGGCGAGGGGAAAAGCTGCTTTTGCAGACCAGGCTTCTGAAAGTCGGTCCCTATTATTACGCTCCCACCAGTCAATCGCGGCAATACGATCTGTCAGTGCTGAGCGTCTTCGGACCGGATGAAGCGCAGTCCGCCATGGGCACCGCCATCGCTAGGACTCTGGAAGCATTGCCGTATGGGCTGAGCACGCCCAATAGACGCGGCTATCAGTTCCGGGCCCTCTATCAGCCGCAGGGACGCTTGCTGGCCGCCTTCGAGCGGACGGATTTAAATGAGCTCAGACCAGCGGACGCCGGCGGCACCATCGTCACGGCTTTGAACAGCAAGCGTCACTATACCGTAGAAAAATTGGGCGCGGAAGCAGATCTCACTGGATTTCTCAAAGTGGGAGGCTTAGAGCTTCCCAGCAGAGAGTTAAAGCTCTTGGGGCAGTTGGAACGGCGCACCGTGAGCAGACGGGATGATCCTCAGACTCCAGGCGACGAGCAACTGGCTTTTACTTCTTCCATCACTGATCTTGGCTTGGCTTATCAGCTGTACCCAGGTTGGAGACTGGTTTGGGGACAAAAGCAGACGAAGAATCAGGGTGAGCTCGAAGGCAGCCAGCTGACAAACGCTTTTGGCGTGGAGATCGCCATCAGTTCCCAGACAGTGCTGGAAGTGACTTCGAAGAAGAGCGCTTTTCGCGATTCCGCCGACGCAGCTGGCGATTATGAGGCCAAGGTGCTGGAATTGTCCCTGAAAGCGAATTTTTAGACGCGGCGCTTTCGGCTATCCCAATGATTCTTAGCGAATTTGACGGAAGGATGTGATTTTTAAAATGTCTGCGCGTCAAAAATGGTGGCTTCTAGTGGTTGCGGCGGCTGTCATTGTCATTGGCGTTTTTGCCTTTAACAACGGGGGAGAGCAAAAAGCTGAAAGCGAGCGGGGTAAAGTAGTGGTGGTGATGAACGCGGGGCCTAAAGAAACGGACAAGGTGGCTGTCAAGAGGCTGAAAGAGGATATCGCCAGGTTCAATAAGATTTATCCTGAGATCGAGATTCGCTGGACGGATCGGCCGTATGCGCCGGACAGTTTCAGCACCAGCATGGCGGGAGGCACGGCCGAAGATGTGATCAGTATTTTCGCCACGGAAGGCTACGTGGCAGAACGCGGCTATGCCTTAGATCTCACGGAGCTCATAGCGAACTGGGAATATAAGGATCAATTGAACAAGGACGTCCTGGCGCCGTTTGTCAGAAAAGGACGCGTCTATGCGCTTCCGGCAAACGGCTATCTGATGGGACTTCTCTATAATAAAAAGCTATTCAAAGCGGCGGGTCTCCTGGACAGCCAGGGCAACGCCAAGGCGCCCGCAGACTGGGATGAGTTTGTGGCAGCCGCCAAGAAACTTACCGACAAGCAGAAAGGGATCGCCGGGTTCGGCATCATGGGCAACGGCGCCGAGGCGGGCTGGGGTTTCCTCAATTGGGTCTGGCAGGCGGGAGGAGATTTCCAGAAGGAAGAGAACGGCGTCTGGAAGGCGGTTTTCGATCGCAAAGAGGCTGTAGAAGCTCTGGAGTTCATCCAAGATCTGCGTTGGCAGCATGATGTGCTGCAAGCTACGCTTTTGGCCACCTCCCAGGATTTGATGACCCGTTTTGCCAGCGCTCAGATCGGGATGATGTTTGCCGCGCAGGACAGAATTCCGGCCCTGGTGAACCAGTATAATATGAAGCTGGAGGACATTGGCATGGCGCTTCTGCCCGCCGGTCCCGCGGGCCGCGCCAATCAGATGGGCGGCAACTACTACATTATCAATCCTAACCGGCCTCGCGAAGTGCAGGAAGCGGCTTTCAAGTGGAGTACTTGGAGGATCTTGGGAACAGCGGATCCGGAAAGAATCAAAGAGAACGGTGAAGATCTGCGCCGGCAAGGACAAATTAATGCGCTAACAGCTTTGCCCATCTTTACCGGCCAGATCGACAAGAAAGCCAGGGAAGCGGCCGCGGAATATAAAGACGTCTTAGTGGATTTTCCGGAGGTCTGGAATGAAGCGGCCAAATATATGCATCCGGAACCGCCGTTTTTCTGCCAGCAGCTTTATTCGGAATATCTGGGGCCTGCGGTTCAGGCGACGCTGACGGAGAAGAACGCTGATCCCAAAACGCTCTTGGCCAAAGCGGCCCGCGGGTTCCAGGAACGGTTTTTAAACACAGTCGGCAAGTGAATCTTAGTCTGCTGACGCGATGAGAACATAGCGAAACAGCCTCGCTACACCTCGCGGCTGAACGGCTATTTTGCAAAGACCCCGCCTCGGTATGAGCGCGGGGCTCTTTGCGTCATTGCGCCTAGCCGATGGGTTGAAAGAAAACCAGTCGCCAAGTCAGCGGGAAGACAAGCGATAGGCAGGTCGTTCACCGCTTTTTTTCTGATCAAATAAAATCGCCAAAGGTAAGAAGCAGCGGATAATCGGTAATCGGAATATTTTTTAGCCAGTAGCGATTATCTCCCTTATCCTCAACCAGATCTGATAAACTGTAGATCGTTCCATCAAGAAGATTAATTAAGCGGATTTTGCCCTCTAAGCCGGCGGTTTGGATAGTGATTGTAGATTCGAATTCTGTTGTCATCAAATCCGCTGAATTCCAATAAACAAAGGCATGAGATCCGTTCGGCTTTTTAAAGCCAGAGCTGATTAGCGACGGTTCGTTAAAATCGTGGCCGAAAACTCTTCCCGACTCAAGAGGGCAAAATAAAATTGGCAGATCCACAACTTCAAAATCCTCGGCAAAGATTGAAGATAAGACCTGCAAGGTTGTATAAGATATTTTGGGCGAGTATTCGCCGGTTGCATAGCCGTTTTCGTCAAAATCAGCATTGAGGACTCCAAAATAACCATAATCCAGATAGCTGTTTTTATCGCCTACAGTTCCGTTAAGCGCTTCGATCATATCCATGCACGAAAAATATGAAGTGAATTTCACAGCTGTTATTAGATCCGCCATTGTATGCCTTGCCAGCTGTTTAGCTTGTTTTCTCGGAGTCCATGCTCCTGTATTTAGAGCGCCGCAGCCGCCGCTTCTAGATTGCGAACCAGATTCCCCTTGGATAATTTCAATGGAAGGGTTATATATGCTGCATAAAGCTTTGAGCGCTGCAACGCGTCCAAATACGCTCTTCTCGTCAGGGGTATATTCGTGAAATGTTACGGCGTCGATATAATGTCCCATTCCCGTTGCAAATGCTATATCCATAAAGTGTAGATCTCTCCTGCATTGCGCACCGCCGATGATTTTTACGCTATCGTCCCCAGCGCGGGCAGCTTTCGCAGTGGCAATCACAAATTCTCCGTATTCTCTTGCGTCTGCGCCATGCTTCCAACACCAGTTACCGTCAGGTTCATTCCAAACCTCATAATATGCAACTCTGCCCTTGAAATGCTCAGTCGTTGCTTTAACATAATTATGCCACGCTGTTTTGGCTTCCTGCGAGTGAATGGGAGGACAACCCACTGCGCCGAAGACCTTCGCCGCCTTTTCATCATACAGGCCGTTGCCGTAACACAGGCATATCCACGGCACTAAACCGCGTTTTAAAAGATTGTCAACTACGTTATCAAGCCATGCAAAATCATATTGTCCCTTTGCCTGCTCTGTTCTTGCCCAACCTGATTGAATGCGCACCCACTTTACACCTAGCTCTGCGACTTTATCGTAGGCTTTTGCGGGATCAAATGCGTTTCTGTCTAGCTTTTCAAAGCCAATGCCAAGGCGCGAATGGATAATTTGAGATGAGTGCTTCGGAGCAACTTTACCGATTTTGAGTAACCTTTCCAAAATAAATACCCCCTTATTGACAATTAAGACCCATGGGAACGAGTAGAGATAAAGGTTGATTGCAATTATCATGAAGAGTCGCTATGAAAAAACACATTTGCTTCCAGAGTTCAAGTAAGGCAGCGGTCACGCGTAGAAGTGATAATCATAGCTTAATCACCTCAAAAATTTGCGGAATAACCTTATTTTTAAAGGCGAATTCGTGTGGATCAAGGGAATCAAACATTCCAAAGTGCAAAGGAACAGCCGTGGTTGCGCCTGCTTTTTCAGCGAAAGCCTGAGCGTCCGTCATGTTCATATTGTTGCCGGCGCCGTTAATCGGCAGGAAGATTACGTCTATCCTCGCAGGGAGATCGGGGAAGATTTCGTCATTGTAAAGGGTATCCCCTGTAAGATAGTAAGTCGTCTGTTCATGCTGGATAATTGCCCCTATGGCAGTTTTGTCAGAATGCTCAGCGCGTACGGCTTTAATGTGAATGTCCCCTTCCGTCCAGTGTGAGAGGCGATTAAACATTACGTAGTTATGATTCTTTCCGAAGGCCCTTACCGCATGCCAGGAGTCGAACGGTGCAAGCACCGTTATGGCTTTTTCGGTGTTTAAGATCTGCGCTAGCGTTTCGGGATCAGTATGATCCAAATGATTATGAGTGCAAATGAGAATATCAGGAGTTATCTTAAGAAAACGTTTATCAACAGCGACCCGCCTGCGATTCTTGGGATTTTGCTTTCCTACGCTGTCTGATAAATAAGGATCAACCATGATTTTTGTATCCCCGGTGTCGAACAGAAGCCCAGCCTGCCCAAGCCAAGTGATTTCCATTTATTTCACCTCACCCAAGACTCGCGAATAATCAACCGTGAAGCAATCTGGTAAAATGGCTGAGCGGCAAAATACTGTTCAGCTTTTCCGAGCAAAAGAATTTTCAACTTGCTCTTCCCATCCAGGACGATTCTCTCATCAGTGTACATTTGCAACCCTTTCCCCCAAAAAATTAGTTAAAGTCCATTTTGGTCAGTCATTTTTGATGGCATCAACCTCGCTCCAGGCTGAGTTCTTAGCAGAAAATTTTTGCAGCTAACTCTCTAATTGATTTTTGGATATCTTATGATAGCTTTTATCAAATAATAGCATCTTTAAGCTTGTAATGATATCATTTTCTTATTATTTTTTTTAGAAATATTAGCTTCTGATTCCCTTGAAAAAACAAAGCAAAATCTCCTTTAACGGTAAAAAGACAGTCGCAAAATTGGAGTTGTCGGGAAAACGATGAACGCAGAGTTGGCGCCCTTATTAGGCAGGAGATGTTTGCGTCATGGAGAGGCGGTGGTCGCAAAGCCGGCATAAACAGAAAGACGTTCAGCGTTATTATCGTATCCTTGACAGTGATCACGCTAAGCAAATTATGCTTCTTCAAACATTTTTAATAATAAACTCATATTTTTTTAATAGAATGGGAGGATTTAACAGAAAGAGGCAGAATAATAATAAATGAAAACAGTTTAAAACATAGGAGAATGCAGATGAAGTCTACAATACGCGATGTTGCGAGTTTGGCAAGAGTGAGTCCTGCAACCGTTTCAAGAGTTTTAAATAATAAGCCGGTCCGAGAGCAGACCAAAAAAAGGATAGAGTCTGCCATTCAAAAACTCGACTATTATCCCAACGTGCTGGCGCAAAATTTTGTCAGCAATATCTCCTATCACATTGGAGTCACGATGACGGAGCGAAAAGGTTTAACCGCTGTGGATCAGTTCAATCCGGTTTTGCTCCAAGGGATCCTTGAGATTGCCAAAAATAAAAACTATAGCGTCACCTTGATTCCCTTCTCGGATGTTGTAGATAAGAGCAATTTGCTTGTGGATATGTTTCGTAGGAATGCGATCGACGGAGCGATTGTCTTAGACCCCGGCGATAATCCAAACTTATTTTTGGAGATTTTAAAATATAAGATTCCAGCGGTAGTGATTGGGAGAATCCCCAATGATCTTCCAATTTCCACAGTGGACACGGATAATGTGGAAGGCACCTATCTGGCAGTCAAACACTTGCTTGGGCTAGGACACAAAAGAATTGCCTATTTGAGCGCACCTTTGCAATACATGGCATCTCAAGATCGCTATACGGGTTATCAGAAGGCGTTGGCCGAGAGCAGGATCGGTTTGGAGTCAAAGCTGGTTTTAGAAGCGGAATCTAATTTCGAAGGCGGCTATCAGGGAATGCTTCAGTTTTTGGCCGGCGGTTTTGAAGCAACGGCAATTTGCGCTTTCAACGACGCTATGGCCATAGGCGCGATAAAAGCGTTACAGGACAATAAAATCAAGATCCCAGAGCAGATCGCCGTTATAGGTCACGATGACTTGCCCACCAGCGCGATGATTCATCCCGCGCTTTCCACTATGCACTCGCCAATTGAAGAAATGGGAGCGGAGGCGGCAAAATTGCTCTTCAGGAATATTGAAAATCCCATGGCGGCAGAGAGGAAGATTATGCCTGTCAAGTTAAAGATTAGACAGTCTTGTGGGTTTGCCAAGGCGTAATATTTTCATGGAGGTGATGTAATGGAGAGTAATTTATTAGTTTGCAATTACCTCTGGTTCTCTGTTTATAGATTAAAAACATGGGGCACTTAGACTGCGTTTTTTTTCTACAAGTGTAGAGATTGTCGCAAAAAGGAGGTGATACGCGTTTTGTCAATCTGCTTATTGCGGCTGGCTTGCTGTCTGGTGTCGGAAAATAATACAGGGGGAGTGGGAGAGTGAACAAATTCAGAGCAAAGAAACTCGTCAGTTGTCTGCTGGCAGGATGTCTGATTTTACTATTCGGCAGCGTCGCTTGGGCCAGGGTTCTGGAAGACTTTGAGGACATAAGCGACTGGGGGATTTATGGCGATGGCTTTGATACAGCCCGCACAAAAATTGAGGCGGTTACTTATGATGGCAAAAAAGCGATGGAAATTACCAATGTTTTGCCGCCGAGAGATTCAGGATTGCGTTATGCAGGTCCCAACCTTCACCGAAGAAACAATATCGGTCCTGCCCTATCGTTTTCCTTTTATGGCAATAACAATGGGAAAATGCTCATTGTGCGCTGTACGGATCAATCAGGAGAAAGCTTTCAATGGCAAGGACCGAATATTAACTGGTCGGGCTGGCAAACGGTATCTCTGAATTTAACCGCCGGTAGTTCCTGGGGACACTGGGGCGGAAACAACAACGGAGAGATTGACGGAGGTCTGACCTTTAACGGTATTCATATTGATTATTATAGCGGCCCGGAAATCAATGAGACCCTATATTTGGCCGAGCTGGAGGTGGCGGATGAGCTGCCCGAGGAGCTCTCCGTCACCTTTACCGATGGACAATATAATACCACAACTGGTCTCTACCAGATTGAAGTCGCAAGCGACGGAAGGACTGACTTCGCTTCAGATGTGGGCGGGAAAAGTGCGCGGCGGACCAATCCTTCAGTGGGGCGGTATCAAATGTACTTTGATATAGACGATACTTATGTGGCTTCCATACCGGCTGATACTGGCATCGAAGTAGAGGTTGAGTATTACGATAACAATTACTCCATCTGGGGTCCGTTTCTTCTTTATAACGCGGCGGGGAATGATTATAAGTCTTCGCCCAGGTATGAGATGACCGGAACAAACGAGTGGCGCAGGGCTAAGTTTATTCTTACGGATTATAAGTTTACCGCAGGATCCGATTTCATGCTCGTTGGTGACACGCGCGGCAATTCAGGCTTTCCGCTGAGCGTGCACAAAGTTACGGTGAGAAAAGTGCAGTTGGGTTCTTTAGCGGGCAGAGTTACCTCCGGGGGCAGCGGCCTTGTCGGCGCCCAAGTCAGAGTCCTGCATCCTAATTATCCCGGTATGACGCTTGAAGCCACTTCAGATAACGACGGCTATTATCAGCTCAAGGCTCCGGCCGGCGCCTGTGTTGTCTACGCTGTCAAGGACGGGTACGGGCGGGAGAAAAGAGAGAATTTTACCATCTCAGGAACCGTAAATTTGAATTTCACTTTACAGTCAGGGTACGGCGATGGTGTTTCTGTTGATTTTGGCCGCTATAACGATGCCGACGGACTTTATTTATCTCACATCAACGAGGGGAATGCATTTTTAACCGAAGTGCAGGCTGCGGGAGCGCTTGAGTCCCGCGATGCTCGCAGGACCAATCGCGCTTCCCATAATTACTTCGTTTTTCTGAATGTCAGCGATCAGTACATATATAGTCAGCTGACGTCGGTTGATTTGACGGTAACTTATCTGGATCAAGGAACCGGCAGCTGGCGGGTTGATTATAATTCTGACAAGAATTTTTATCAATTCGGCCCTGAGGTCCAGAAAACAAATACCGGAGAGTGGAAGACGAAGACTTTTCGTCTTCACGACGCTTTCTTTGCCAACAAGACAAACGGAGTTGATATTCGCCTCAATGCGAAGTGGGAGGGTGGAGAGGATGACGATGTTTTCGCCACCGTTAAAATACAAAAGGCGCCCACGGCCCAGGTAACAGGTAGCGTGAGAAATGCGGATCCCCAAGTTCAGGTAGCGCTTCCCGGCGCTCAGATCATACTCCAGAGCACGACCTACGGCAATGTGAAATATACCTCCACCACCGATACAGCAGGAGAATTCGCGCTGCAAGTCGCAGTGGACGAATATGACGTTATTATATCTAAGCCTGGGGTTGGCTTTTACAGAGAAACAATTCAGGTAACGGAAGCTGGCGCTTTAATTGCGGCTCTGATAGAGGAAGGCCAGTTGGGCTTTGAGAAGGATTATCCGATGATCTGGGAATTTTCCCAAGGGTCTAACTTCAGCTTCGACACCCAAGAAAAAATGGAAGGGGAAGGCTCTCTGAAAATAACTGGGGGAGCGGCTGCTGAGCAATATAAAGGTACGGTGCGTTTGCCGGTTACCGCCGCTAATTCCTATAGATTTGAACTTTGGATTAAAACCCAGGATGTCTCAGCAGCCGATGGGGTAAGAGTGAATATCCTGCAGGTGAAAGCAGGGGACAAAGACAATGGCGCATATCTAAAATGGGACTTGCTCACCACAGGAGGAAGCCACGATTGGCAGCGCTTTGAAGTAGCGCTGGAGCGCAGCCAGATGAAAGCGGACACGATTGAAGTGCGGCTGTATGTGCGATTAGCCGCGGGCGTCACAGGTACAGTTTGGTTCGATAAGGTTTCTCTGACCCCGGAGTTATCCGTCAAGCGAGCGGCGACCGATGTGAGCGGCTTTTCACCAGTATTAGGGCAAGAAGTGACCTTCTCTTACGAAGTTTCCGCTTGCGCAGCCACGACGCTTGAGCTTTCCCGCGCCGACTGGCAGCTGACGTTATTCCAGGACGTTCCCCTCTTGGGCGGGGGCGCTTATATTTGGGATGGCAAGCAGGACGGCCAGCCGCTTGCGGACGGCGTTTATACCTATAGGCTTACGGCCGCCCGCGGGGGTGATACGGTTTTTGCCGAAGGGCAGATTACCGTTGACAATACCGGACCCGGCAGGCCCCAGATCACCGCTCCTGAGCCGGAAGCGCCGCTGGAGCATAATCAGCCTGCGGTGTTGCTGCAAGGACGGGTCGATGAAATGGCCACAGTTATCGTTTATCGAGAAGTGTCCGGAGAGACAGTGGAGCTTGCCTCTCAAGACACGGATCCGCTTGGCTTCTTCAGCTTGGAAGCCGGGCTTTTGGAGGGAGACAATCGATTGTGGATTGTGGCCAAGGACGCCTTGGGCAATGAGAGCGAACCTTCGGCTGATGTGCTGATCAATTACAATGCTCAAAGGTCAATCGGCATTGTCACTGTGGAAAACGGCGATTTGCTGTCGCCGCGCAACGCAGACGGAGTGCGGGACGAACTGAAAATTGCTTTTCATTTGTTGGTCCCCGGCGCCGTCAGCTTCGCAGTCACAGGACCGTCCGGCCAGGTTTGGCAAGACGAGCGGGAAATAACTCAAGAGGAAGATGTGGAGTTTCGCTGGGCGGGAGTGGATGCGCAGCAGAAGCTTGTGGCAGACGGTGTCTATCATTATACACTCCAGTACCGAAGCGAGACCGAGGAGAAAACATTGGTCGCCGCGGATGTGCAAGTGGACAATACCCCGCCCCTCAAGCCGATCATGCTCTTCCCCAAAGCGGACGGCGCGGTGACAGGACAGCCCCGCCTGTCCTGGGAGAAGATCGGGGATGCAGCTTATTATCTGCTGTACTTGGGGACGGATGCCGATTCCTTTCAGGAGCCTATCCGCAGCTCCGGCTGCGAATATCAAACAGAAGAGCTGGCGCAAGGGCTCTGGCATTGGAAGCTGTTGGCTGTGGATCTGGCTGGCAATCAATCCGAAGCCGCGGCGGGCAGCTTCAGCGTCACATCTCTTGATCAGAGCGCCTTCGACGTGGTTGGTTTTCAGGCGGGTCCGAATCCGTTCACGCCCAATAGCGACGGCCGCAGGGAGAAATTGGTCGTGTCTTATACCCTGCGCCAGCCTGGGAAAGTGCGGGTCAGCATCGTCAATCTGGCAGGCAAGCCTGTCCGCCAGCTGGATTTTGGAGAGCTGGGCGCCGGGGATCACCAGTTCAGCTGGGACGGCTGCGACGGAAGCGGCAGCCTTGTGGCAACCGGAGTCTATTTGCTGCGGCTTGTGGCCACAAATCCCGTCAGCTGGGGTCCGGCAGTGAAAGTGCAGCCCCTGTTTGTCCTGCGCTGAGCTGTGAGAAAGGAAATGAAGAAATTCGCGAGCGTTTTGTTTCTAACTCTATTCTTGCTGGCAGGCTCGGCCGCCGCCGGCATCAACGAAGGCTTTGAAGCGGACGCCGTCTCTTGGTCTGCAGCCGCCACGACCGGAACAGTGAATTTAGCGGCCAGCGGCGAGAATGCTTTCCAGGGCGGCAAATCCTTGAAAATTCATTATGAAAATCTGGCCGGCGGAGAGTGCCTGCGGATCAGTCCCCGAGAGCCCTTGGTGCTTTCCGGCCTTCCCTTGGAGCTTAACTTACGCGCGTATGGGAACTCCGAGTCTGCGCAGTTATTGCTCACCGACGCCCAGGGACAGGTTTTCACCTTTCCCCTGGGGACCGTTTATCAGCAGTGGCCGCTGCTGCAGTTGGACTGGAGCTCTATCCAAGGCACCGGCGAGATCAGGCTGCCGCTGGTCTTCACAGAACTGCGCTTCTTTCCCCAGGATGAAGCCGGAGTTCTCTATCTGGATCAGCTGCAAAGCAAAGAGGCGATCCTAGAGTTCGGTCAGACCGCCCACCCGGCGGGGCAGCCGCTGAAGTTAGGCTACCAGGCGAAGTTCGAGAGCGCGGCGGTTTCCCTGCCTGTGCAAGCAAGCTTGAAAAGAGACGGCATAGTGGCGGCGCAAAGGCAGGCGATAATCTCCGCGGCTGCGCCTTCTGGGTATTTCGACTTCGGGGAACAGCGGCCTGGTCTATATGACTGCGAATTAACGGGTCAAATTGCCAATCGTACTTTCAGCTTTCCCGCTTGTCAAGCGGTGGTTTTGGCTCCGGTCCAGCCGGCTGGGAGCAAACCGTTTTTGGGCGTGCAGACTCATTACGGCCTCAGACGGGGTAAGCTGCCGGATAATCTGAACTTGGTTCAGTTGGCCGGAGCGGAGATAATCCGCGATGAACTTTTTTGGCGGGAGATTGAAAAAAAGAAAGGAGAGTACTCCTTCACTCAAGACTACGTGGGCTATGTGGATGAGGCGGTGTCCAGGGGATTAGATATCCTGATCATTTTAGATTATGGAAACGACATCTATGTCGATGAGGGAGGCGTGCCTGTCACGCCGGAGGAATTGGCCGGCTGGAAGGGATATGTGAGAGCCGTCGTCTCGCGGTATAAGGATAAGGTCAAATATTGGGAGGTCTGGAATGAGTTCAATATCGGCTCAGGTTTTTCCGACGCACAAAAGCAGCAATATCCGACGGCCAGCGCCAAAGTGCAGCTTTACCTGCCTTTGCTCAGAGCAACATATCAGACAGTCAAAGAAATCGATCCCGCAGCCACAGTGATCGGCGGCACGTTGGCGGGGGTGGACCTGAATTTCATTGGAGCTGTCATCTCTGGCGGAGGATTGCAATATATGGACGCTATTTCCCTCCATCCCTATTGCTATCCGCAAAGTCCCGAAGGAAATAATCTGTTAGGCAGAATAGCTCAGGTCCGCAGCCTCATGGCCCAGGGAGGGCGGCAGCTGCCGATTTGGATTACGGAAATCGGCTGGCCCACCCACCTGGGGGACGGCAGGGGAGTGGCTGAAGCCACTCAGGCTGCATATCTGGCGCGGATGTACGCCCTGTTTGCCAGCCAGCCGGATGTGGCGGCAGTCTTTTGGTATGACTTTCAGAATGACGGCACGAATCCAGCTTACAACGAAGATAACTTTGGCCTCGTTCGTCAGGATTTCTCACCGAAGCCGGGCTATTTCAGCTTGAGTCAGATCTGCCGCGCTCTGCGGGGCTTCCGGCAGGTGAATGCTGTTTCACAAGGAGAAGTGGGCCTGTGGCATTATCAAGTCGTAAGCTCCCAAGGAGAAAAGCATATCCTCTGGTCCGTCTCGGGGACAAAGACGGTTGCGCTTCCCATAAATGGCACTTGTCTCGTGCGAGATTTGCGGGGAGCGTGCCACGAGCTTTCCCCGCCGGCCGCCCTAGAGGTGACGGCCAGTCCGGTCATCGTTGAGGCGAAAGGGGAAGCGGCGCCTGAAGAAAGCGGTTTCGATTTTCGCTTCGCAGCCAATCCGCTTCCCCAAGGCGACGACTTGAGGATTTATCTGACTGCCACAGGAAGGGTGCGGCAGGCGACGGCGGAGCTCTACAATCTTGCCGGCAGGAGAGTCATGCAAGGGCAGTTTCAGCAGCTTGCGCCCGCGGTTTTCATCATCTCCACGCAAGGAGCGGAGCCGGGCGCGTATTTGGTAAGGGTTATCGCGCAATTTGAGAGCGGGGAAACCGAAGTTGAACGAAAGTTACTTCTCATCCTCTGAAGAAAAGGGGGCAGACGCATTGAAGAGAACGTTTTTTTTCAATATCCTCCTCATGTTCGCATTAACGCTGGCAGCGGGAGCCGAGGAATTTCTGATCGAGGACTTTGAGACTCTCGGAGGATTACATGTATGGGGAGAATATTATGATACCACGCTCAGCAAAGTGGAGATCGTCTCCGAACCTGTGAAAGCGGGATCTGGCGCGGCGAAGGTTTCCTACGCTTTGCGTCCTGTAGGCGATTCATTGGCATATGTGCAGCTGGCTATTAACAAATTGTTGCCCGCCAACTACGGAGCCATAAAGCTGTGGGTGTACGGCAATGAGAAAGGCAACCTTGTGTACATGCGGATTGTGGACGGCACGGGCGAGACTTTTCAATATAGGTTAGGAAACCTCACTCCAGGCTGGCAGCTGCTGGAGGTGGATTTAGCGAATCCCATTGGCTCGTGGGGCGGCGATGAAGATCGCCTTCTGGACGGGCCGGTGCGCGTTGACTCAATCATTGTGGATAAGCCGCCTGTGACAGATGATGTAGTTTATTTCGATCAACTGATGTTCTCCGCAGAAGGCGGCTTTATTCGCGGCTGCGCTTTGGATCCCAATGGGTACCCAGTGGAGGGAATAAGAGTTTCACTGGCCGAAGATCCGTTCTGGGTGACTGAAACCGATGAGAACGGAGAGTATGAGCTATTTTGCCCGGCGGGGACTTATACGCTGACGGCGGAGAAAAAGGGCTATGAAAGCCAGCAAATACCCAATGTGACCGTAACGCTGGCTCAGACCACCAGACAAGATTGGAACGTCATGTGGGGGCCGGATACGAGCGTTTACTCCGATAAAGCTTACGGTTCAGAAGACGGCTTAATATTGCAGAAGGGCGGTG
>DIPB01000151.1:16895-17176 GCA_002426275.1 Firmicutes bacterium UBA5499 | reverse complement strand
ATGCAGGTGCGGGCCATCATGGAAGCCGCCTGCCAGCTGATCAAACAGGGACAGAAGATCACGCCTGAAATCATGATTCCATTGGTTGGACACGTCAACGAGCTGAAGCTCCTCAAAGAGGTTGCCCAGGACGAAGCAAAGAAGGTAATGGACGAGCAGGGGGTAGAGCCGGCCTACACCATCGGCACCATGATCGAGCTGCCCAGAGCCGCTCTCACCGCCGATGAGATCGCTCAGGAAGCCGAGTTTTTCTCCTTCGGCACCAATGACCTGACCCAGAC
>DIPB01000151.1:14046-16813 GCA_002426275.1 Firmicutes bacterium UBA5499 | reverse complement strand
TCCTTTGGCACCAATGACCTGACCCAGACCACCTTCGGTTTCAGCCGCGACGATGTGGAAGGGAAATTCCTCTCCTATTACCTGGATAAGAACATCTTGGAGAAAAATCCTTTCGCAGTGCTGGATCAGGATGGCGTGGGCCAGCTGGTTAAGATCGGCGTGGAACGGGGACGCGCCACCCGTCCTAATTTGAAAACCGGCATTTGCGGCGAGCACGGCGGCGAGCCTTCATCCGTTGATTTTTGCCACAGGGCGGGGCTCAACTACGTGAGCTGCTCTCCTTACCGGGTGCCCATTGCGCGCCTGGCTGCGGCTCATGCGGAGCTGAAGAACCCCAGGAAAAAATGCAAGCCCGGCTGCTGCTGCGGAAACTAGAAGGAAGCCCAGGCCTGAAAGCCTGGGCTTCGCTGTAAGGAAAACTCTACAGCTGCATCAGCGCGAGGCAAATGATGATTACGCCGGGAGCAGGCCAAAGCCAGTTTGCGAAGCGTTTCAGCTTCTTTCCCAGCAGGTCCCCTGCAAGCAGCATCCCCATGGCGCAGAGTCCCGCCAGCGGAATGGACCACAGGGAAAGCTGGGCTAAAGCAGCGGCAAAGCCAGCCCCCAGCGTATCCATGCCCAAAGCGCAGCCCAACAGCAGCGCTTCTTTAAGATCGATGGTTCCCGAGCAGTTGAGATCTGCAAGCTCCGGATCCCTGAGGATCTCGATGACAAGTCCCAACGGCTTGATGCGGAAAGAAGCCACCTGGTCTGTGGGAGCGCCGGCAAGCTTTTGCTGCCAACCTTGGGCTAACTGCCAAAGGCCAATGCCAAGCAGCAGATAACCTCCCAACAGCTCTCCTTGCGACGCGGTAAGTAAAGCCCCGCCCAACCGGCCGCAGAAAACCGCAATGCCCATCAGCCCGCTTGTGATCAGGCCTACCGTCAAGAAAGCAGCCAGGG
Organism: Firmicutes bacterium UBA5499; assembly: GCA_002426275.1. GTDB lineage: Bacteria > Bacillota > DTU084 > DTU084 > DTU084 > UBA5499. The sequence goes on along the minus strand of DIPB01000151.1, from coordinate 15,871 downwards.
GCAGCCTGATTTTTTTAAGGCTGTAGTCAATTCCCACCAAAAGACCGTCTATGCTCAGGGCAAAGATTAGAGCTAACAAGCGCTCACCCCCTTCCTTATAACTTATGCCAAAGGAAACAGGGGGGTGAAAAAAGGGGGAGCTATAGCTCCCCAGAGGTGTTAGTAGATAGGGCAGGACCAGTTCCAGCCGTTGTTGTTATCCCAGTTCTGGGCGCTGTCCTTGAAACAGAAGTTGAGTTCCCGGCTGCCGGTAGCCGTTAAGGCAGTGTGGAAAGTATTATCTGCTTCCCGCTGCATGGGAATGGTGGCTGGCGTCTTCCAGCCGTCAAACCCATAGTGAAGCCAGCAACTGTCTGCCCCGGCTTGAGGCAGAAGCCCATTATATGAAACATGGACTTTGGCTCCCCGCGGCACCGGAGACGGTTCAACTGCGATTCGCTGATCGTTCATCAGCCTCACCTCCGCTTATTAGCATGCCCAAGATTGGGTGCTCTATGCTACAGAGAAACTTCCGCAAAGGCAGGAAAAGTCGTATAGCAAGCAGAATATAAAAGCAAGAAATGGGAGGCGAAGCTTTATGAAGACTAACAAACTTACCGTCACAGCCCTTGCGGCAGCAACCGTTGCGGTTGTAACCTTTTTTTTGAAGGTTCCGCTGCCTGCCAGCGAAGGGTATTTCAACCTGGGCGAGGTTGTGATTTATCTAGTCGCTTTTCTCTTTGGCGGACCTGCGGCCGCCATCGCGGGCGGGATAGGCGCCGCCTTGGCGGACTTATTGGCAGGATACGCCTTCTACGCGCCAGTCAGCTTGGTTGTGAAAGGGCTGGAAGGCTGGGTTGTGGGAAGTCTGGCCAGCCGGGGAAAACTGCGCGCCACAGCCGTGGGGGCTTTGATCTTGATGCTTGGCTACGGTATTGCGGCATTCGTTCTCACAGGAGAGGCGGCTGCCGTTCTTTGGGAGATGGGGATTGATCTGCTGCAGGCGGGCGCAGGCGCAGCGATTGCCATACCCCTTTCCCGTGCTTTAGAGCCGTATGTGAGGAGCAATTTTAAATGATCGAGGGAAAGCTGTCGCCGGAGCTTTTGGCAAAGCTCGTTTTGTCGAAGACCGGCGCCAACAGAGGCGAGGTCGTGCTGCCCGCGGGGCTGGGGGAAGACGCGGCAGCCTTGTCGCTGCAGGGCGACGCGTGCGTTTTGGCCACAGACCCAATCACGGCGGCAGAAAGCCAGATGGGAGAGCTGGCTGTACAGATCAGTTGCAATGATTTGGCGGCCTGCGGAGCCGAGCCTGTGGGTTTGCTTTTGACGGTACTGCTGGCGCCTGAGGATTCTCAGGAAAAGCTGGCTCGGATCATGAGCGAAGTCCATCAGGCTGCGGCGCAACTGAATGTTGCCATCGTGGGCGGCCATACGGAGGTAACTTCGGCTGTGCGACGCACTGTGCTGTCCGTGACCGCAGTGGGCAAGTGCCCCGAAGGGAAGATCGTCCGCTCGGACGGAGCTAAGCCGGACCAGGAAGTGCTGCTCACCAAAGCATTGGCTATGGAGGGCACTTCAATTCTGGCCACCCAGTTGGCGCCCCAGCTCGCTGGGGCGCTTTCCTCACGGCAGTTGGCAGCTGCCAGGGAATACCGCAGCCAAATCAGCATTGTGCCGGAAGCATTGGCCGCGGCAGAGTTTGGCGCCAGCGCCATGCACGATGTCACTGAGGGCGGAGTCTTGGGGGCTCTCTGGGAACTGGCCGCGGCGTCCCGGGTGGGGCTGGAAATTTGGAAAGAAAAGATTCCGCTGTTAGAAGAGACCAAAGCCATTTGTAAGCAGTTGC
>DIPB01000151.1:13673-13922 GCA_002426275.1 Firmicutes bacterium UBA5499 | reverse complement strand
GATCCTTTAGGGCTGATTGCCAGCGGTTCGCTTTTGATCATGGCCGATCCCAAGCTGAAAGTGGGCCAAAAGCTGGCGGACAGAGGCTTTCAGGTCACGGCAATCGGCAGAACGCGGCCTGAGGCTGAAGGCCGCTGGCTTGTGGGCGCGGACGGGAAGTTCCCCCTGGAGCCGCCAAGAAGGGATCAGCTTTACGAAGCTTTGGAGCATTAATTGAGTCCCCTCTCGCATATGCATAAGCGGGGGGGA
>DIPB01000151.1:11975-13566 GCA_002426275.1 Firmicutes bacterium UBA5499 | reverse complement strand
GGGGATGGAATTGGGGAAGCTGGTCGCCGGATTTCTGCTCTTTCTGGCGGGCTTTTTGCTCTTGCGCCGCAGCGGGGCGCGTTGGGCGGCGGAAGGCGGACAGCCGCTGGTGCGAAGATACCTGGGACGGACCGGACCCGCCTTTGCGGTTGCGCTTTTGGCAACAGCCTGCCTCCATAGTTCAAGCGCCTTTTTGACGCTGCTGTTGGGGCTGGCGGAGAGCGGCGCAATCCCAACCGTGGCGGCTTTAGCTGCGACTTTAGGAGCTAATGTGGGCACTACCGCCACCGCCCTCCTGGCCAGCCTGCCAGTGCCCCGCCGGGCGCTCTTCTTCACAGGAACGTTGTTTTTCGTGGCTGGAGCGAGGTTCAGGCGCTTTCGTTGGCTCTGGATCAGGGCAGGCAGGAGCGGCGCGGGCAAATGCAGTTCCCTTGCGGACTTCGGGCTTTTGCTTTTAGGACTGGGGATCTTGCTTGCAGGCTTGGATCTTTTGGCGGCGCAGGCGGCCTCCTTGACCGAGTGGAAACCGTTTGCGGATCTATTGGCAGTCTCCGGCAATCCCGCTCTGGGAGTTTTGGGTGGCGCCGTTTCCTCAGCCGTCTTGCAGAGCAGCACGCTTTTGGTTAGCCTGTTAACGGGACTGTTGCGCTCCGGAAAGCTGGTTCTGGAGGATGCCGTGGCCATAGTTGTGGGCGCTAATATTGGGACCACGGCCGACGTTTTAGTCGCCTCCGCGCTGGCAAGACCGGAAGCCAGGCGGGTGGCCTTTGGCCATTTGTTGATCAATGTGCTGGGCGCCGGCGCGTTTCTGGTCTGTCCGAACATTTTAACGCGGCCTCTGGCAGGACAAAATCCGGCGCGCGCCTTAGCGTATGCGCACACTTTATTTAATCTGGGCGGACTGCTGCTGTGGCCGTTGCTGCCGAACCTGGCCGGATTATTGGAGCGGGTTAGCAAGGGGGAGGAGCGGCAAAGATGACGACTTTTGTAGCTTTTTGGCTTGGGCTGGTGCAGGGGCTCACTGAATTTTTTCCGGTAAGCAGTTCCGGCCATTTGGTGCTTTTTCAGCATTATTTCGGGATTCAGGAGCCGCAGCTGGCCTTCGATGTGATGGTGCATCTGGGCACGGCTGCCGCCGTAATCGCTTATACTTGGCCTGAGCTGAAGGGCATTTTCTCTTCGCTGGGACGGCTCCCGCGCTGGCTTGCCAACGGAGAGCTCAAAGCTGCCTGGGCACAGAATCAGTCCCTGCGGCTTTTGGCCTGGCTAATTGTGGGCAGCATTCCCGCCGGAGCTGTGGGAGTGCTCTTTGAGGATCAGCTGAGCGCTGTGTTCGGCAACCCGGCTGCGGTTTCGTGCTTGTTAGTGGTCACAGGAATCATTCTCCTGGCCACAGACCGGACGCAAGGGAAAAAGGAACTGGGGCAGATGGACGCCAAAGGCAGCTTCGCCGTCGGCCTAGCCCAGGCCGTAGCCGTCCTCCCCGGAATCTCGCGCTCCGGCTCCACCATCGCCGCAGGTTTGAAGGCGGGCTTATCCCGGGAAGCCGCGGCGAAATATTCTTTTCTTTTGTCTTTGCCGGCTATTATCG
>DIPB01000151.1:11354-11814 GCA_002426275.1 Firmicutes bacterium UBA5499 | reverse complement strand
CGCCATGCTGGTAGGCTTCGTTACCGCCGCTTTTTCCGGCTATTTTGCCATCCGCTTTCTAGTGCAGTTGCTGCAGCGAGGAAAACTGCGCTGGTTTGCTTATTACTGTTTCGCCGTGGGCTTAATTAGTTTGGTAATCCTCTAAGAGGAGGCAGTTTAGTGGGGCAGCGACCGGTTCTCAGGAGGCGGAGGCGCAGGTTTCACCTCCGCAAAACAACATCTTTATTGTTAGCTCTCATTGTGCTGGCAATCTGCTGGCCGGCTGTTAAATGGCTGTGCCTGCGGCTTTTGCACGCCGAGACTTCCTATTTCGGCACAGTGGAGCGGGCCTATGAAGCCCAGGCGATCTTAATCCGCAAGGAACAGCTATTGCTCTCTCCCACAAGCGGAAAAGTGGAGCTTTTGGTGAAAGAAGGCACCAGAGTTCCCCGCGGCGCCCAGCTTGTGAGAATCACCAATG
>DIPB01000151.1:10327-11230 GCA_002426275.1 Firmicutes bacterium UBA5499 | reverse complement strand
AATGAAGATTTGAAACGACGGCTTACGCCTAAAATCCAAGCCGCAGGAGCGGAACTAGAGGAGCATGAAGAAGAGACAAGGCGCAGCTTGGCCAAGGCTAGGGGAGAGGTTGAGAAAAGTCAGCTGGCCGTGGACAATGATACCGCGAAACTGAAAAAGCAGCTGGCAAAGCGCAATTACCTGGCAGCCAGGCAGCTGGAGGAAATCATTACCCAGCACGCGCAGAAGCGAAAGTTGGCCATCGAAGCGCTCTCTGAACTGGAACAGCAAAGCGCCCAGCGGAGGGAAGAACTCGCCGCCAGGCGGCAGTCGCTGCAGCGTCAGCTGGAGCGAGCAGTGACCGTGATCAGCGCCAAGACGCCTGGAGTTGTTTCCTTCAAGCTGGACGGAATGGAAGAACGTTGCCAGAGAACCAGCTACAGCGCTCTGTTCGCTGAAGATGTCCAAGCTAGAGCCCTCGCGGTGAAAGCCGGCGGCAATGTAAAGGTGGGCGGGGAAGTGGGAAAGCTCATCGACAATTTTCAGTGTCAGCTGGCTTTATGTCTTCAGGCGGAAGAGGATTTCAACGAGGGACAAGTAATATACGTCCATTTGCCCACCGGCCTGGAAAAAGCGCGGGTGGATCAGAAGCTGCGCCGGGGTGATTTGACATATTTGCTTTGTACTTTGCCAAACTATAAGCTCGAGTGGAATCAGCTGCGCAGCTTGAAATTAACCGTAGCCGCCGAACGCAGGGAAGGAATCGTAGTGGCTGCCAGCGCTCTGAAGAGGCGCTCCGGAAAAGTCGGGGTTTGGGTCAGGCAGGGCGGACACTTAGTCTGGAAAGAAGTGACAGTCCGCTTTCAAACAAAGGAGTTGGCCGTTGTGGACGGCTTGCCAGCCGGACAAGCCGTGATCACAAAT
>DIPB01000151.1:2880-10241 GCA_002426275.1 Firmicutes bacterium UBA5499 | reverse complement strand
CGGACAAGCCGTGATCACAAATCCGCGTTTCCTCAGATAGCGGGGAGGAAATAAATGGCGAATGGAGAATATCTGGAGAAGAGGTAATTAGGAATGTCGGTTGCAGAAAATTTAGCTCAGGTCGAGGCTGAAATAGCCGCGGCAGCAAAGCGCGCGGGCAGAAATCCGGACGAGATCAAACTGGTGGCTGTGAGCAAGACAGTCTCTGCCGAGGTTATTGCCCAGGCCATAGCTGCCGGGGCGGATACCTTGGGAGAAAACAAGGTACAGGAAGCCTTGAGCAAGCAGGCGGAGCTCTCCGGAGTCAGCTGGCATCTGATTGGCCATTTGCAAACCAACAAGGCGCGCAAGGTGATCGGCAAATTCGCTTTGATTCATTCTCTGGACAGCATGCATCTGGCCCGGGAGCTGTCGCGTCGCTCCCAGGAAGCGGGAGTCGTAACTGAAACATTGGTGCAGGTGAACGTAGGCTGCGAGCTCAGCAAGTACGGACTCAAAGCGGAGGAGGTGCTTCCTTTCGTGAAGGAAGCAAGACGGCTGCCGGGGATTAAAATCGAAGGTCTGATGGCCATTCCGCCTCAGGCTGAGGACCCTGAAAGCTCCCGCCCTTACTTTCGTCAGCTGAGGGATTTATGCCGGCAAGTTGCCGCGCAAAAGTGGCCCGAAGTGGAAATGCGTTGGCTGTCCATGGGCATGAGCGCAGACTTTCAGGTGGCCATAGAAGAAGGAGCCAACATCGTCAGAGTGGGCACCAGAATTTTCGGCCATCGGCCCCGGAAGCAGGAGGAGTAAAGACTATGGCCAAATTCATTGATAAGTTTATGAATTGGATCGGTTACACGGAAGAAGATTACGACGAAGAAGCCGCGGCTATGGAAGAGGAGGAAGAAGCGCCGGCTAGAAAACGCCGCTTGGTGGGTCTGCCCAGCTATAACAGCGCGTTGCGGGTTGTGGTAGTGGAGCCGAACAATTTTGACGAGGTGCAGCTGGTGGCGGATCACCTCAAAGAGCGGCGGCCCGTGATCGTAAATCTGGAAACCGCGCCTATGGAGTTGGCGCGCAGGATTGTGGATTTTCTCAGCGGCTCGGTCTACGCTCTGGACGGTGGGCTGGAGAGGATTGGCGAAGCCATTTTTTTATTGGTGCCCAGCAATGTGTCCGTAGAGGCGAACGGTTTTTCCGGAGTGCGGGAGCCGCTGCCTTGGGAAAGGGAGTAGAAAATGAAAATAGCGGTGATCGGCGGCGGCGCCATGGGCGGGAGCCTGATTTCCGGCTGGTTGGATAAGGGAGTGGAACCTGCCAAGATCGCGGTCGCGGATCCTGCCTTGGCAAGACGGCAGGAACTGCAGGCGCTTGGTATCGCCACCTATGAAGATAATAACGAAGCCATCGCCGAGGCCCAGACCATCGTTCTGGCGGTTAAGCCTCAGGTGGCAAAGACGGTTTTGGGGCAGCTCAAAGGGGTCGCAGGCAAGAGGATTTTTTCGATTGTGGCAGGCCTTACCACCGGCTCCATTGAAGAGTTCTGCCCTGTGGCTGTGATCAGAGCGATGCCCAACAATCCTTGCCGGGTGGGAGAGGGCGCCATCGCCATCTGCCAGGGCAAATTTGCGGGCGAGGAAGACTTGGCTGCGGCTGAAGAATTGTTTGCGGCAGTGGGGCTTGTGGTGAGAGTGCAGGAAAGCCAGATGGATGCGGTCACAGGTCTCAGCGGCAGCGCGCCTGCCTTCATTTACCTGGTGGTGGAGGCTTTAAGCGACGGCGGAGTTTTAGCGGGGCTGCCAAGGGATGTGGCCACTAAGTTGGCCGCGCAAACGGTCTTGGGAGCGGCCGCCACTGTGCAGAAAACGGGCCTTCATCCCGCTGTCCTGAAAGAAGCAGTGACCTCTCCTGCAGGAACTACCATCAGCGGTCTGGCCGCTTTGGAGAAACGCGGCGTGCGCAGCGCTTTTTTGGAAGCTGTGTTGGCTGCGACTGAGCGCTCCTCTCAGCTGGGCGGGACCAAGGAGAGCGCCCAATGACCCGTGAAGAGATTCTAGCGCGCTATAGCGGCGAAGATAAAGCTTTGGCGTCCAGGGTCTTCGATTGGGCTCTGGAAGCGATCCGGCAGAATGATTATCGGCTCAGCGATTTTTTGGACCCCAGAGAATTGGATCTGGCGGCCGGACTATTGAAACAATTTCCCGGCCTTCGCTGGCACGCTTTCGGCGGCTATCCGGGCGCCGAACGGAAGCGTGTTGCCATCACCCCGGACTATTTTTCAGCCGCGGAGCTGGATTGGAAGCTGGGGGCGGCGGGCATTGAGGGAGATTTTCGGGAAGAGCCGCCCACGCACCGCGATTATCTTGGCGCTCTGCTGAACCTGGGGCTCAAGCGGGAGAAGCTTGGGGATCTGCTGGTCAGCCCAGAGGGCTGTCAGGTGGTGGCTACGGCAGATTTAGTGCAGTTTATTTGTCAGCAATTGGAGCGAGTGGGCCGTTGGCGGGTCACGGTCCGGATTTTGGAGTTAGAACGTCTCACTCCTCCCCAGCAGACTGTGAAGCAAATTCGCACCACCGTCGCCTCGCTGAGGCTGGACGCGGTGGCCAGCAGCGGCTTTGGCCTCAGCCGCACGAAGCTGGTGCGTCTCATCAGATCCGGAGCTGTGAAGGTTAATTGGCAGCCCACCCAAGATCAAGATAAAATCGTCTCGCAGGGCGATGTGATCTCCTTGCGAGGCAAGGGCAGGCTGACTGTGGCCGAAGTTGGGGGCCTGACCAAAAAAAATCGGCAGATCTTGGTTTTGGAGCGTTATCTATAGAGGTGGAAAATGATGTTAAAGGTTGGTCGTTATCTGTCGCCGATGGAAATCAAGGAGCAGAAATTTGAACAGAGATTTCGCGGGTACGATGTGCAGGAGGTGGATGATTTTCTGCGCCGCCTGAGCGCCGATTACGAGGCTTTGTATAAAGAACGGCAGGAACTTGCCGAACAGACGGATACGCTCAAGGAAGAATTGGCAAGATATAAAAAGCTGGAAGAGAACGTGCAACAGGCGCTTGTCACAGCCCAGCAGGCGGCCAAACAAGTGGCGGAAAACGCTCGCCAGCAAGGAGAGCTCATCGTCAAGCAAGCTCGCTTTGAGGCTGCCCAGGAAAAAGCGAAGGCCTCCTCCGAAGTGGAGAGGGCGGCGGAGAAGCTGGCCGTGCTGAATAATCAGGCCATCGCTTTTCGCGCGCAGTTGAGGACATTGGTGAACAGCTTTCAAGAGCTTCTGGAAGGCAATGCCCAGATGGCCAACCTCAGTTTCTTGGAAGCGGCTCCGACCAGAGAAGAAGAGCGCAACGACGAGGCTACTAGCGCTCTCCCGGAGGAGGGAACGGAAAGCGAATCGGATTCCAGGACAGCGCGTCCATCTGAATCTGAGCAGGATGGAGATATCCAGTCCACAACGAGATTCAACGTTGAGAGCTTTAATAATGCTGGGAAATAGGGATCAGTCTGCGGCTTTCATCGGGAAACTGGACAAGCTGAAGGCAGTCCTTGAAGAAAGTCGCGGAAAGGTCGCGGAAGGTCGCGGAAAAATTTTGACAGGTCTAGGAAAAAAAACTAAGAAGTGTTATAATAAGTAAAGATACCCTGCACTCGGTGTGCCGCTTGCTCCAACGGCTTCTGGGTTTGGGGCGCAGAAAGAGGGGTGAAGGAGCTATGTTAAACAAAGACGAAAAACAGCAGCTGATCAGCAGTTACCGTCGTCATGAACAGGATACGGGCTCTCCAGAGGTACAGGTGGCAATGCTCACCAAGAGAATTCAAGACCTCACGGAGCACTTGAAAGTTCACAAAAAGGATTACCATTCCCGCCGGGGCCTTTTGAAGATGGTTGGGCAGCGTCGCGGTCTTTTGAATTACCTGATGAAAAAAGACATCGGTCGTTACCGGGCTTTGGTGGATGAGTTGGGATTGCGCAGATGAAAAGAGCGGGCTCTCCCGCTCTTTTCATCGTATTTACGAAAATGAAAGGTTGGTGAAAGAATTTTAATGGAACCAGTTAAGCGGGAAATGGAGCTGGCAGGACGTACGCTCTCCGTAGAAGTGGGCCGCGTGGCTAAACAAGCCAATGGCGCGGCCTGGGTAAGCTACGGCGGAACTGTGGTTTTGGTGACAGCTACCATGGCTAAAGAACCCAGGGAAGGAATAGATTTCTTTCCGCTGCTTGTTGATTACGAAGAAAAACTATACGCCGCGGGTAAGATTCCGGGAGGATTTATCAAGCGCGAGGGGAAACCGTCCGATGCGGCGATCCTTGCGGCTCGCTCCATTGACAGGCCCTTGCGGCCGCTTTTCCCGGAAGGATTCCGCAATGACGTTCAGGTTGTGGCCACAGTCCTGTCCTCGGATCAGGACAACAGCCCTGAGATCGCAGCCATGATCGGCGCCTCCGTTGCCTTGACCATCTCTGATATTCCCTTTGGCGGACCTGTGGCCGCGGTCAGGGTGGGTTATGTTAACCAGGAGTATATAATCAATCCCACCGCCCAGCAGCAGGAAGCCGGCCAACTGAATCTCATCGTGGCCGGAACTCGGGATGCCATTATGATGGTGGAAGCCGGAGCCAATGAGCTCAGCGAAGAGGTAATGTTGGACGCCATCCTGCGAGGGCACGAAGAGATCAAAAAGATCATTGATTTTCAGGACAAGCTCCAACAGGAAGTTGGCAAACCCAAGATCCAAGTGAAAGTCTTTGAACTGGACGGACAGATCGCGCAAGAGGTCGAGAACTATGCCGCAGGTCCCATGCTTACGGCCATCAGAACCGAGGATAAACTAGCGCGGCAAGACGCCATCGACCAGGTTTCAAAAGAAGCGCGGGCGCACTTTTTAGAGCTGTGGGGAAAAGAACTCTACGCAGAGCGGGAAAAACACGTAGATCTCACCTTGGAAAAGCTAGTGAAGGACGAAGTGCGGAGGCTCATCGTCAAAGAATCGGTGCGGCCGGACGGACGCGCTTTAGATGAAATTCGCCCCATCAGCTGCGAAGTGGGAGTGCTGCCACGCACTCACGGTTCAGGGCTCTTCACCCGCGGCCAGACTCAGGTGCTGACAGTGGCCACTTTAGGAGCTGCCAGCGACGAGCAGATCCTCGACGGCTTGGGAGAAGTGGAATCCAAACGCTACATGCATCATTACAATTTTCCTCCCTACAGCGTAGGCGAAGTGAAGCCCATGCGGGGACCGGGCAGACGCGAGATTGGCCATGGAGCCTTGGCAGAGAGGGCGCTTTTGCCTGTGTTGCCGGATGAAGAGAAATTTCCTTACACGATCCGCCTGGTCTCCGAAGTGTTAGAATCCAACGGTTCGTCCTCTCAGGCCAGCGTCTGCGGGAGCACGTTGGCGCTTATGGATGCCGGAGTGCCTATTAAAAAGCCGGTGGCCGGCATTGCCATGGGTCTGGTGAAAGACGACGGGCAGGTCACAGTGCTCACTGACATCCAAGGCATGGAAGATCACTTGGGAGATATGGATTTCAAGGTGGCCGGGACTGCGGACGGCATCACCGCCATGCAGATGGATATCAAAGTCAGCGGCATTTCCAGGGAAATCCTCTGGCAAGCGCTCCAGCAGGCGAGAGCCGGCAGGCTTTTCATTCTGGATAAAATGACCCAGACCATTTCTCAGCCCCGGAGCGAGCTGTCCCCGTATGCTCCCAGGATCTTTACCATGAACATCGATCCGGATAAGATCAGGGATGTGATCGGACCCGGAGGCAAGCAGATCAAAAAGATCATCGATGAGACAGGGGTGAAAATCGATATCGAAGATGACGGCCGCGTCTTCATAGCCTCCACCGACGGAGAGTCGGGCGAGCGCGCTGCCAAGATCATCGGTGATTTGGTGCGGGATGTTGTGGTCGGCGAGCTGTATTTAGGCAAAGTCACCAGAATCATGAATTTTGGCGCCTTCGTTGAGATTCTCCCAGGCAAGGAAGGACTGGTTCACATCTCTCAACTGGCCAATGAGCGAGTTGGAAAAGTTGAAGATGTGGTGCAAGTGGGAGATCAGGTGATGGTGAAAGTCACGGAGATCGACAGACAAGGCAGAATTAATCTCTCGCGCAAGGAAGCATTGCCCAAACCTGATAGCGAACATAAAGAGAAAAGCCAAAACAAAAGGTAAGCAGACGCACGGTCTGCTTCTTTTTTAAGGGAAGGAGTGAAGGTGTGGCTAAGCAGATGGTGGCCGATTTACAGCCAGGACAGCAGGTTGACAGCTGCTTTGCAGTCATCCAGATGCAGTTTCAGCCGTATAAAGATCCGGCCAAAGGACATTTTCTTTCCGTGCTTTTGGGAGATAGCACAGGAGAGATTTCAGGGAAGCTTTGGCATGGCGCTTCGCTCATCCAGGGCATTGCCTCCGGCGATGTGGTGAAGGTGACGGCTAAGGTGGAAGAGTACCGGGGGACAAAACAGCTTAACATTTCCCAGTTAGCTGCGCTCCCAGATGGAGAGCTGGTGGATCTGGCGGATTTTCTTCCCACCTGTTCCAAAGGGCGGAAAGCATTGGAACAGGAGCTGAAAGAAGCGCTGGGCAGATTCACGGATCCAGCTCTGAAGTCCCTGCTTACCACTTGGTTTTCCAGGCCGGATTTTTGGAACGAATATCTGCTGGCGCCCGGCGCCAAGCGCGTTCATCATGCTTATTTGGGCGGCTTGGCCGAGCATTCCCTGGAAGTATTTCAGCTGTCCTCCACTATGGCGAAACTCTTTCCGGCCGTAAACGAACAGCTGGTGCTGGCTGGCGCCTTAATTCACGATGTGGGGAAAATGCAGGAGTATCAGTACAAGTATACCATCGATCTTACGGATCAGGGCAAGCTTTTGGGACACATTGTGCTTGGCTACCAGATGCTGCAGCGGGAGATTGCCTGTCACGGGGATTTTCCCGAGGAGTACGCCGAACATTTGGGCCATATGATTCTCTCTCATCACGGAGAGATGCAGTACGGCTCGCCTGTGGAGCCGCAAACCATAGAAGCGGCGGTGCTGCATCAGGCGGATTTGGCAAGCAGCCAAATCAAGCAATACGCGCAGACAATTGAATCGGGCGCTGAAACTGAGCGCTGGTTATATAACAAGACGTTGGGGCGTAACCTGTATCGCGGCTTTCTGAAAGAAATAAGCTGATTCCGGTCCCCGACAGCTTGATAAAAACCACAAGGAGGCGGGTCAGGTTGTATTATGATGTGGTAATCATGGGAGCCACAAGCGTTGCTCTGGGAATAGCGGAAGAATTAAAACAAAAACAGAGCGTCTTGATTATCGACAGTACACAGATGGTGGCAGCCGAATACATTAACGCTTATAAACCGGGACGTAATTGGG
>DIPB01000151.1:2192-2789 GCA_002426275.1 Firmicutes bacterium UBA5499 | reverse complement strand
AATTGGGATAAGGAACCTGTCAGCGAACTTGGCAAAGCCATAGCGGAGAAGCTTCGGGCACAGCGAGTCATCACCAAAGAGGGAGCGCATTTTTATGCGGCAGGGCCTGTATTTTACCAAGCCTACCGCCGGCTGGGAGTGGCTCTGCTGCTGGATACGGAAATAATTAAAGTTGAAACTGCCGCGGATTATAAAATTTCGATCTATAATTGCGCCGGGTATGACACAGTTGAGACTAAGCTTTTGCTCGAGACGAGGGATCCCGACAGTCTAATCGCCCATAAGTCGCTGAATTGCGTGTTGACGGGGAAAACGGATTTTCCCGCGCTCTCAGTGCAAGGTCTAGATTTTTACCCGGAGCAGGACGGGCAGTTTAAGACTGTGATCATGAAATATCATTGCTCTCTTGACGCTTCGTTGAGCGAGGCGAGGCACGATCTCGTGGAAACATGGCAAGGAAGGCCGCGGGAGCTGAGAGATTGGAAAATAGCGGCCATCGGCTTGCGCTTCGACGTGACGCTCCGCACAGGGCGGCCGGAGGTAAAAAGACTCTACCCAGCGTCAGCTTACGATAATCCTTTAGCCGCCGTAGATGCC
>DIPB01000151.1:0-2098 GCA_002426275.1 Firmicutes bacterium UBA5499 | reverse complement strand
ATCAGCCGCCGTAGATGCCGGATCTGAAGTCGGAAGGAGGCTGGCAGATGCTTTATAGATACTTAGCGCATGGCGTAGTTCAGGAGAAAGAAGTCACTCCGTCTTTTGCCCAGCATTATGATCTGATCGTGGCAGGCGTGGGCACTGCCGGCGCTTATGCAGTCCTGGCGGCTGCAAGACAAGGAGTCAGCGTTCTGGGGATAGATAAAAACTCCGGCGCAGGCGGAATGGGGACGTTCGGCTATGTGGCGGGTTACTATTATGGTGTTGGCGGAGGCTTACACCAGGAAATAGACAAAGAGGCCGAAGCGCTGAAGGACGATCTTTTCTGTTCGGATATGGAGGCAAAGAAATACCTTCTGGAAAAACACGCTACGGATGCCGGCGCCCAATTTCTGTTCGAAGCCCGCCTGACAGGCGTCTTCATTGAAGATAAAACCGTCAAGGGCGTGTCCGTCTTTTCCAAGGGCGGGCTTGTGAATTACGCCTGTAGCATCTTGATTGACGCCACAGCCGAAGCTGACGTCTGCTCCATGGCGGGCTGCGAACTTCGATGCGGCAGAGCCTCAGACGGGAAAACCAGTCCTTTTACCGGCGTCAAAGTGAGTCTAACAGAAAAAGGGGAGCTTAGCGGCTCCAATTTGGACAGCGGTTATGCTAATCAATACGATCCGGCGTATCTATCCCGGAGCATTGTCTGGGCTCACTCAAATCACCACTATGATCCCCACGCACGCACGCTCTTTTTGGCGCCGCAGATCGGCATCAGAGAGGGAAAAAGAATTGCCTCTGAAGAAGATATTACCATGGAAGACATTTTGGCTGGGAAAAGGACTCAAGCTCCCCTCTTTTATGCTTATGCGGATTTTGATAAGCACGGTAAAGACAATGCGTTGGAGACGGAGATAATGCAGGATTGGCGCGTTGCCTGCAACTTAAGCACTGTGTGCCTTTCCGTACCAATCTCTCTGAAAACATTGATTCCCAAAGGATATAAATCGCTTCTGGTGGCTGGAAGGCACCTGGGAGTGGACCATGATACAGCCAGTCTGGTGAGAATGAAACAAGATTTGCAAAAGTGCGGAGAAAGCGCTGGCGTTTGCGCAGCCTTGGCCATTAAGCGCGGGGCGCAGCCGCCTGACGTTCCTTATGAGGAAGTGAAAGCGCTGCTCGTCAAGACCGGCTGTTTGAATGAAGCTCACGATGTGGGGATGATGTTTGACGACGATTTTCGCAGGATGAAAATCCAGTGGCTGGAGGATCCGGCTGAGATTAAGAGGCAGCTGGGCACGGACATGCCTGGGATCGCGCTTTATTCTTGTAAGCTCTTAGGGGATCGGATCAGAAGGAATTTGGTAAGTTGGCTGGATGACGAGGACAACATGCTGGCTCAAAACAGCGCCGTCGCGCTGGGATTGCTGAAAGATCACGCCTGCCTTCCTTATTTGCGAGAGATTGTGAAAAGGCGTGACAGCTTTTATTATAAGGACTGCCGCAGAACAAATCAGCTGAGGTCTGCCATCGCCATTTATCTTTTGGGAAAATTTGGCGATCCGGAAAGCGTTCCCTTATTCCGCGAGATCCTTTGCGACCAAAGCGAGATTCAAAAGGATTTATATCACCGGATTAAGGATCCGAGCTATAAATTCAGCCTCAATGAAGATTTCAACGAGGTCTATTTTCAGATTATCTCTCATGCCGCCGTTGCGCTTACCAAGATCATCGCAAAAAATCCCAGCGTTAAGCAAGAGGGATTGGCGATCTTGCAAGAAGCGTTCCAAGATGATCGGCAAATCAGAAATACGACCTCCTTGCCTCCGGAAACGAGCGAATACGAGACGATTAATAATATCAAAAAATATGTAGAATCCTTTTGTGCGGCTAACTGAGAGAACAGCCACAGCAGCGAGGGCGCGGTGTTTCCGCGCCTTTTTTGGTTATAAAAATTTTATAAAAATTTGGTCGATTGAAAAAGTAAACGCGACTTTGTAAGATTAAACGCGACACAAAGCTCAAAAGTCGGCAAAATTAGAGTTGTTTTCCTGAAAAGAGATGTGAAATTGGGGGTTAGACGTGGTTTTGTGGCTAAAAAAAGGCA
>DIPB01000018.1:7246-22571 GCA_002426275.1 Firmicutes bacterium UBA5499 | reverse complement strand
TTCGGTTGTCAAGGACCAGGAACCGTGCGGCTTACTGCCGCGCAAGGAATAGATTAACACACGCAATTATCTTTGTCAATAGCTCCAAAAAACTTTTTAACAAAAAAAAGGCGTGATTTCAATCCGTTTGCTCTTGAAAGTAGCCGGCGTAGTTCAGATGCTGCCTCATGGCAGAGGCGGCAGCATCCGGCTGGCGATCCTTAACGGCCTGATAAATCAGCTGATGTTCTCTGAGCGTTTCCGCATTCTTTTCAGGTGAACCGGCTTTCAGCAGCGCGGCGCTGAAAAAATCAGCCAGCGCCGTCTGGAACCCCTCGAGGACGCTGTTTTTCGCGGCCGAAAAGAGCGCCTGGTGGAAGCAAAGATCCGCCTGCTTAATGCTCTTGCCCTGGGCCAACTGCTTTGCCATCAGCTCAATGGCAAGCTCCAGCCGGGTTAAGTCTTCTTCCGTGGCCCGCACTGCCGCCAACTTCACCAGCTCCTGCTCCAAAATGCGCCTGGCTTCGATCAATTCCACAAATCTGTTTTTCTCCAGCAAAATTCGCTGGGTGAGCTGCCTCACAAGGGAACTCAGCTCTAATTTTTTGACCGTAATCCCCCGCTTCGGCTTCACCTCCAGAAATTGCAGCGTCTCAAGGAGCCGGATTCCTTCGCGCACAGAAGTCCTGCTGACGCCCAACATCTCGGCCAGCTCCCGCTCGGTTGGCAGCCGCTCTCCCGGCTGAATTTGATTTTTAATGATATAATCGCGGATCTCACCGGCGATCTGCTCATATAAATTCGTACGTTTCAGTTTCATTTCAATCTCCCAGCAAATAATTTTTCCACCGCTCCACAGTCTCGTGCACCCTGGCTTTTTTCTCTGCGGAGAGCGGCTGATAGTAAACAGTATCCGGATGCGCCAAAATCCCCAAATAGACCAGGGCTTCCTTGTGTCCGCTGAGCCAGTCTGAAACATCCGGACCGTAGATTCCATCGCGGAGGCGGTTCAATTCCAGCTGCAGCGCCAGAGCCTGCCGCTTGTCTCCCGCCTCAGACGCGGCGGAGAGCCGCTTGAAAAACCTCGCCGCCAAGGAGCCTATACCCGGAACTATTCCATCGGCGCCGCTCAGGAGCGCTGGCGCAAGAGCAGTCTCATCTCCCTCCAGCACGGCGAAATCTTTCCGTTCATCCCGCAGCGCTAAGAGGGATGAAAAATAAGCAAAGTCCCCCGACGAATCCTTAACTCCCACAAACTTCGGCTCTGCCATCAGTCTCTTCATCACAGGCAGGGGAATTTTATTGCCCGTGAGTGCAGGGTGACTATAGATTACCAAAGGCAAGGAAGCGGCGGCTGCCACTTTAGAGTAAAACTCCAAAATATCGTCTGCGGAAAGCAGCTTGAAAAAGGGAGGCAAGACAACCAACGCGTCGGCCCCCAGCCGCTCCGAGGCCCTGACATTGTCCAACGTCTGCTCCAATGCCGTATCGCTGACGCCCACCAGCACAGGACATCTTCCCCGGACCTCGTCTCGCACGATCTCCGTCAAGCGATATCTCTCTTTTGCAGCCAAGGCCAGACCTTCTCCCATGGTGCCCAAAATAAAGAGCCCGTCCACTCCCGAGCGCAGCATGAAATTCACCAGTCTTCTGGTTGAGTCCTCATCCACTCTCTTTTCCTGATCCAAAGGTGTGAGCATCGGCGGGATAATCCCTTTTAACTTAAGCATTTTCTCCTCCTCCATTACTGCTCGGCAAAGAAAAGTCTTCCAAGCTCAGGCTGTAGCCGCGGATTTGGGCCCGGGGCCAATCGTCGACGATGTAGTTTACCACATAGATCTCTCCGTCTGGGAAAAGCGCCCAGCCTGAATAGCCGAGGTCCGAGACGGGACTTCGGTCATAATCCAAAGGCATGATCCGCGCCCACTGCTGGCTGCGCTCTTCAGCTTTGGCAGATTCCAGATCTGTCAGCGCCGCGAAAAAATTCTGCGTCCATTTGCCCAGCCAGCCTTTTCCTCCCTGCAGGAAACGGTAGGTGATCAGCAACTGGCTGTCCGTCACCATCCCCGCTACCGGCCTGTGACAGCCTGGCAGAGGAACCGGATAGGGGCCCTGCCAGCTCTCTCCGCCATCGCGGGAGATAGCCTTAAACCCATCCCAGCCCTGGCCGGAATTCTCTCTGAGATAACCGACCAATGTTCCGTCCGGCAGGGGGACGACGCTCGCCTCGCAAAGGTTCAGCCCTTCTTTGCCGGCTAAAAGCCGCGGCTCAGACCAGCTCTTGCCGCCGTCATCGGAAAGCCACGCCAGCTCTTCCAGAAAACCGTGCCTGGGACTGGTTCTGTGGCAAGCCAGAAGCCAGCGGCCGCCCGGCAGTTCCAACAATTTATCCGGAACGATCCCCCTGGCCGGAGAAGGAAGCGGCCCCTGCCAGCTGGCGCCTTCATCGTCGCTGAACCACAAAAAGATCTCCTGCCGGGGTGAAGGGCTGCCAGCTTGCACTCGATCGCAGACCAGCGCCAGGCGCCCTGAGGAAAGCTTGGAGATCCTGGCGCAGTTCCAATATGTATCTCCCCGAGCCTGGGCTAGTTTGCGCGGTTCGGACCAACTGCGCCCTCGATCGAGGCTCTCCGTGAGGCAGATGGCGGTGTATGAGCGATCGCTGTGATGAACGCATTGCATGAAGGTGGCCACCAGCTTGCCGGAGGCGGTTAACACAAGATCTGGCCAGGCCTGATAAAGGGACGGGTGACGGCTTACCAAAAACTTCCGAATCATTACAGACGCCTACCTTTCAATTTTTGTGAGCCTCGCTGCTTGCTTTCGTCTGAAAGCGCCTCCTTTGGTCTTACCATAAGACCAAAACTTATTTAAACTATTCCGTCTTGCCAGCCGCTTTCCTGCTTTCCTACAAAAAAAGTTTTTTTCCCCTTGACAAACCCTCCCCTGCACTACTAAAATATAAATGTTAGGTAAGACTAACTTTGCACTGGAAGTGAATACAATGATCAATTTGTCTTCTTCGCTGCAGGATTATCTGGAAGCCATCCTAGAGCTTTCAGAGCAGGGAAGTTCTGTGCGGGTAACAGATTTGGCGCGGAAGCTGAATCTTGCCAAGGCCAGCGTTTCCCAATCCATAGACAAACTGACAAATTTGGACCTTGTAGAGCAGGAAAGCTACGGGCCGATCGCGCTTACTGCAAGAGGACACGAGCAGGCGGTGAAGGTTCGCAGACGCCATAACATGCTGCGGCAATTTCTCACCGAGATCCTGGGCGTAGATCCGGCCGTGGCTGAAGTGGACGCTTGCCGCATGGAACATACCATCAGCCCCGAGACCATGGACAAACTTGTGGATTTTTTGGCAACGGAGACAGCCGGCAAAGGAGGAAGCTCAGATGACCAAACCGCTATCGCAAATGCAGCGGGGAGAGCGCGGAACAGTAACCAGAATTGACGCCACGGGTCCTCTGCACAGAAGGCTCATTGAGATGGGCCTCACTGTGGGGACAGAGGTGGCGGTAATGGGCTTTGCTCCCTTGGGGGATCCCATGAAACTGTCTTTGCAAGGCTATCGTCTCGGTTTGCGAAAAGAGGAAGCTCAATTGATCGTGGTGGAACAGGCTGAGAACGGCAGATAGACTCCGGAAACTTTTTCGTCCAACTGTATGTTAGGCTAATTGTGAGGTGCTACCCGTGAAAAATGCGCAAGAGCTCGTAGTTGCGTTAGCAGGCAATCCGAATTCCGGAAAAACGTCAGTTTTCAACAATCTCACAGGCGCCAGGCAGCATGTAGGAAACTGGCCGGGCGTGACTGTAGAGAAAAAAGAGGGCTCTGTTACTTATGAAAACTTCACCTTGAGGATCATCGATTTGCCCGGGACATACAGTCTGGGCGCTTACTCCGAAGACGAAGCTGTTGCCAGCGATTTCATCTTGTTCGGCAAACCGGATGTGATCATCAACGTTGTGGACAGCACTAATCTGGTGCGCAACCTTTATCTGACCACTCAAATTATGGAAATGGGAATCCCTTTTGTGGTCGCCCTGAATATGAGCGACGAGCTGGCAAGAGACGGCATCCAAATCGACATTCCCAAGCTCTCTGAAATCTTAGGCGCCAAGGTAATCCCCACTGTCGCTTCCCGGGGCAAAGGAATGGCCGAGCTGATTGAAGCCTCGGTCTCCGCTGCCAACAATCCCAAGCGCCCGCAGCTGATCGACTATGGCCCTGAGCTTGAGCGAGAAATCAGAGCCTTAGCCCAGGAAATCAACCCCGCAGAAAGCGGTCTGGACCCGCGGGTTTTAGCTGTGAAGCTGCTGGAAGGCTCAAGCCTTCGGCAGATCGCCTCACAGCTTCCCAATTCCAAAAAGCTCTTCGCCTTCAGGGAGAAAGCTCTTGGCAGGCTGAAAAAATTAAGCTCCGATTTACCTTCTTTTTTCGCAGACCGCCGTTATGACTTCATCGGCGAAGTTGTGAAAAAGGCTCTCCACCAGCAGGCAAACCCCGGACTTTCGGTTTCGGACAGAATCGACGGCATCGTCACCAGCCGCTTTTTCGGCATTCCCATCTTTATCTTGCTGATGTGGTGCATCTTCCAATTCACTTTTAAATTAGGCGCGCCTATGGTAGATCTGATCGATCAGCTATTCAAACACCTGGGCGACAGCTTGGGGACAATCCTGGAAAATGCCGGCGCCTCGAGGCTGATCATCTCTTTTATCAAAGACGGCATCATCGGCGGCGTAGGCTCGGTCTTGGTCTTCATTCCCAATCTGGCGCTGCTGTTTTTTGCCATTTCGCTGCTGGAGGACAGCGGTTATCTGGCCAGGGCGGCCTTCATTATGGATCGGCTGATGCGCGCTTTGGGCCTGCACGGCAAGTCATTCCTGCCGCTGTTAATCGGCTTCGGCTGTAACGTACCCGGGATTATGGCCACCAGGACTTTAGAGAGCAAACGGGATCGCATGATCACGATTTTCATTAATCCTTTGATCTCCTGCAGCGGCAGGCTTCCCATTTATCTGCTGTTCACTGGCGCTTTGTTCAGCGCCAAACAAGGAATGGTGGTCTTCAGCTTATATGTTTTGGGACTTGTCTTAGCCATTCTGATGGGCACGATCTTCAGGAAATTTCTTTTCAAAGGTGCGGCGGCTCCCTTTGTGTTGGAGCTGCCGCCTTACAGAATCCCCAGCCTGAAGAGCACGTTGCTTCACACTTGGGAGCGGGTGGCCGCCTTCCTGCAGCGGGCAAGCACCATCATCTTTTCAGCCGTGGTTTTGATTTGGGTCTTGGCCAATGTTCCCGTGGGCGTGGCCTACGCCAGCCGCGAGAGCTTGTTGGGCAGAATAGGTTCAATGATCGCGCCGCTGCTTGAGCCCGCGGGCTTCGGCAACTGGCAGGCGGCTGTGGCGCTGCTGTTCGGGGTGATCGCCAAGGAGCTGGTGGTGAGCACGCTGGGCTTGGTTCACGGTGTGGAAGAGGCCGCCCTCACGGAACAGATCGCCGGCAACTGGACGCCTCTGGCAGCTTATGCCTTTATGGCCATGAACCTGCTGTACATTCCCTGCGTGGCCACGATCGGCGCCATCAGAAGGGAAACCAATTCCTGGCCCTGGACGCTCTTCGCGATAGGATATAGCCTGCTCTTAGGCTGGACTGTCGCCACGCTCATCTATCAGCTAGGCAGCTTTTTAGGCTTTGCCTAAGGAGGAATGAAAAGTGGAACTGTTCTTGCTAGCGCTCATAGGACTGACAGCCGCCTGGTTCGTTTTCAAGGCGGTAACCAAAGAAGCCAAGGAAGGCAAATGTGCGGGCTGTCCGGGTTGCGCTGATAAAACTAAATGCAAAAAAATAAAATAGCTTTCCGGCTCTTCTCATTCAAACCCGAAAAAATCCTCAGCTGCATAGAAAAAATGGAGCCTTCTCTCCCGGAGAACGTCCAATTACGGTTTCAACCAATTATGAGGCCCTGCACATTTGCCGCCTAAATCCCTAATCACTGCAGAGAGCTTCATAAAGATCCGATAAGTCCCACCTGCCCAAAGGACCACCAAGAGCAGGTATACGCTTAATTCTAACCGACCTCTTACTCACAAACTCTGTGCAAAATCCCCGGCAGCCTAGGAGCCATCAGTTACATCGAACAGCTCCAGCTGCAATTGCTTTTTATTCTCCACAAACATTTATCTCGTTTATAAGCTGTGAAACCCAAATCTCCCGCAATTCTACCAAGCTCCTGAATTTTGTTATTCCTTCACCCTTTCTCCCCTACCTGAATTTTCCTTTTTCAGTTTCCTATCTTGAAAAAATCTCCTGCAGTTTCAATGACTGCAGGAGATTTTCGCGTTCCGCTGACTTAAAATAGATCATCCGACCATGCGATGAGAAAGACCGACCGCACATCCTCTTAAGGCGTATCGCCACCTTACCGCAGTGGTTCCGATTCGTCGTCCAACGCAAAACCGCCCGGGATACCCGGGCGGCCGCGGATCGTCTTTATTCTGTCTTAGAAAGAGAGCGCATAGCTGGCGCCCAGATTAAATCCATACTGTACAGGCTCCTCATCGTCAGTAGCGCTCTTTGCCGCCGTGAAATAGGCGCCTGCCTGCAGTCCGGGAACCTGGGCGAACTCGTATTCGAGCCCAAGCTTAGTGTTGATAGCAGCGACGTCTTCCTCCTCGTCGTCCTTTTTGGTCAGGTTGTTGAAGACGTAGTTCGCGCCTGCCACAGCCTGCAGTCCCTCTGTCAGCACGTAGTTCCCGCTTCCGCCTACGGACAGGAAGTTGGAAGCTTCCCGCTCCGCATCTTCAGTCGGCGCAGTGACTCCGCTGTTCAGCCAGCCGGCGTTGAGAGCGAAACCGTAATTTGTCTCGTTATATACCCTGTACTCTGCGTCAAGCGAAAAAGACGTCAGCGTTCCCAGATCCAATTCAGTATCGCCGATCTTGCCTTTGCCGTCCTGGCTAGAGTAAGCGCCGGTGACGGTCAGCTGCGGCAGCTGCTCGAACCAAAGTTTCCCCGTCAGCTCATAGCCCAAAGCGGTAGACACACGATCGTCTTCAAATGTGGCTTTGCTGCCCACTGCGCCAGCGCCAAGCCTGAAGGAAGCAGTCTCTGCGAACGCTCCCGCTCCAATCAACAGACATGCCAATAACACTGAGATCACCAAATACCGTTTTTTCATTTCTCTGTCTCCCTTAAGTATATTTATCTTAAGCTGGATCCGGCTGCTCGCTCCTCCCTTCCGAGCAGCTTAGGAGACTGTGCGGATGGTAACCAAAGTTTCCCCGCCCGCTTCGTCCTCCTGCGCCCGCCGCATCTCAGCTCAAAACAGCAACGCCAAAGAGCGCTCAAAGCGCCCGGTAATATCATCGGCACATTTTAGCCGCGCTTAAGTCCATGCCCACAGGCCTGGCCCAGGCCGCGCCCGCTCCAGTCAAAGCCACGGGCGGCCCTACGTACAAAAATTCCTCCGGCGCTGCCGCAAGGTTCAGATTCTCAACGATCCAGATCCCGGCTCCCAGCAGCAGCCTATGCGCCGGCAACCGGACGCTGTCTTTAGGATCAATGCTGGAGCTTTGAGTGCCGACTCCTTTAACTTTTCCTATCAGATATTCCGCTCCCTCTGCGGAGAGCCAATTCTCTTGGGCGGAAGCCAAAAGCAGGATCTCGCACCCATCAGGCAGCCGCTCCAGCTGCCCGGGGCCAATCTCGCCGTCCTCCCGGAGCACTCGCGCTTTGCCGATAAAAGACGAGACCGGCGCTTGGTCCGCGGTTTGTCCCTGAGCAAAGAGATGCCGCGGCAGATCCACATGCGTGCCGGCGTGAGTGCCGGCGGAGAAAAGCTCTAACTGGTAGCCGTCCTGACGGTGAGTACGAACAATCGAAATCTGGATCGGCGGATCGGAGGGATATTGGGAAAGCCCTGCCTCCAGCTTTTGGGAGAGATCATAAATCGCTTCAGCCCACCTCCAGACGAATTCTGCTGCCGCGGCCCAAGGGTTCGGCAGGTTCCACGTAGAGCCTGCGCGCCAGCCGCTGACGCAATTCGGCCACGTGGCTGATCACGCCGATGATCATGCGATCCTTCTGCAGCATCTCCAGAGCCGTGATCACGGTTTCCAACAGTTCCGGATCTAAGGTGCCGAAACCTTCGTCCAAAAAGAAAAACTCAAGCGGGTAGGCGCCCCGCAGCTGGATATGGCTGGAAAGCGCCAGGGCTAACGCTAAGGAAGCCAAAAACGTCTCGCCGCCGGAGAGCGTGTTCACCGGACGGCGAATGCTGCCGCTGAAATGATCGACGATCTGGAAATCGCAATCCTCCCCGATCTCCAAAGCGTAATGTCCGCCTGAAAGGCGCAGCAATCTGGCTGCCGCATCCTGAGCGATGGCCTCCAGCTGCTCTTGGGCCAGGAAATCCACAAACACATTGCCTCGCAGAACAGCTTGCAGGCTCTCTAGTTTGTTTACTTTCGCCGTCAAGAGGCGAAATTCCTCCTCCAGTTCACGCCACTTTTGCCGTTTTGCCTGCAGCTGGCGATAATTTTCCTGGGCGGCGCCCATCTGGGCCAGGGCTTCGTCCGAACCTTGCGCGGCACGGCTGTATAGCTGCGAGCGGCGTTGGTATTCCTCAGCCGTAAGCTCTTCGGAAATTAAGTTCCGCAGCCTGCTCTCTTCCTGAACCAAAAGCTGAGCTTGCTGCCTGTAAGCTTCGAGCTGCTGCCGCAGCCGCCGTCTTTCCGTCTCCTCCCGCAGGGCAGACGCCAGGGAGTCTTTGGAAGCAAAACCGCTTTGCTCCAAGCCCCCTGCCAGCCCCTGCTCCAAGGTTCGCAGCCGCGCTTGAGCGCCGCTCAAAGCTTCCGCGCTTCGCGCAACTTCGCTTTGCGTCTCCTGCAGCCGCAGGCGCAGTTCTTCCGCTCGCCTGCCGGAGACTGCGCCCCGCGTCTTGAGCTGCTCATAGCTCTGATGCAGGCTGGCGCGCAGCTTGCCGGCAGCTTCTCCGGCCGTGATTTTTCGCAGTCTCTCCTGAAGCTGCTCCAAAGCTTGCCGCCGTTCTTGCCGCTGAATTTCCAGCTTTGCCAGCGCCACTTTGTTCTCGTCCAACTTTGAAGCGGCTGAGTCTGCCTGTGCCGCAGCCTCTTTCAGCTCCGCGGTCAGCTGTTGTTTCCGCCTTTCCAACCGCTCAAGCTCCCGGTCCCAGGCCGCAAGTTGAGCCAGGCGGGCTTCCAGCTCCGCCTGATCCAGGCCTCCTGCCAAAGCGG
Source organism: Firmicutes bacterium UBA5499 (assembly GCA_002426275.1). Classification (GTDB taxonomy): domain Bacteria; phylum Bacillota; class DTU084; order DTU084; family DTU084; genus UBA5499. Next base: position 13,328 of record DIPB01000018.1, on the reverse strand, counting down.
CAAAACTAGCCGCGGTTTTCGTCAGCAGCTCCTGCGCTTGCGCCAGCTCCGAGACGCGTTGCTTGAGGCTTGCGTCCGCCGCCTCGGCTTTGGCTGCCAGCGCGGCTTCCTGCCTTTCCCAGCCGGCAAGCTCATCGCTTTCAGCTGCCAAAGCCGCCTCCAGTCTCGCTCGTTCTTCTTCCCAAAGGGCTGTTTGTTTTTTCAGCTCTTGATATGCCGCTTCTGCCTGAAGAAGTTCCTCCTCAGGCTCTCGATCCTGCCACGGGAGAGGAAGCTGCTGCCGCTCGCCGGCTATCGCCTGGTCAAGCTCAGCCAGCCTGGTTGCAAGCTCCCGGCTCCTGGCGGCTGCCGCTTCTCCCCGGGCCGCAGCCTTCGCCAGTTCCTCCTTGATGCGATCCAGATCTCTTTCCGCTTGCGCCACCGCAGGCGCATAATCCCGAAACTGCACGGACTCCTGCGGCGCGGGATGATGCAGCGCGCCGCAAACCGGACAGGGCTCCCCTGCCTGCAGCCTTGAAGCCAGCATGGACGCGAGTTTTGCCTCTTCTTCCTGTGCCGCGGCCGCCTTTAAGGAGGCCAACTTGTCGCCGGCGGCAGCGGCCTGCGCCGTCAGCTCCCGCGCTTGCTCCTGGCTCTGCGCGCTTTCGGCTTCCCAAAGGCAGCGTTCTCTTTCCAGTCCCGTTCTTTCCTGCAAGCGGCGCTTGAGGGAGACAACCACGGCGCGCGCCAGCGCCAGCTCTTCTCCTTGCTCCGCAAGCCGGCTTGAGCTGGCCGGGAGCTTCTGCGCGTGTTCCCGCATCTGCGCCTTGCGGCCTTGGAATTCTTCCCGAACCGCAGCCAGCCTGCTTTGGACTTCCTGCAGCCGGTTCTGCAAACGCTCAAGCTCTGTCCGCTGCCTGCCGCATTTGGCCGCCGCTTCCTCTTGCGAGCCGGTTTGCAGTTTTAACGCCTGCAGCTCCGAGCCTGCTTTGCCCAAACGTTCACGCTCCTCGGCGCTGACTATGAGCCGGGCGCGAGCTTGCTCCAGATCTGCCAGCTTCCCTTCGCAAGCTGTTTTTTTCTGGCCGCACTCCATGAGCTCAGCTTGCAGGCCGGCCGCGCTCCCCTGCAGCCGGCTCAGCTCCGAGGCCAAATCTTTAAATTCACCCGCAGCTGCCTCCTGCTGCCTTTCCAGCTCCAATGCCTCTTCCAGCTGGCTCAGGCGCAGCAAATACTCAGGTTCCTTTGCCTTTAATTCGGCGGCAGCCGCTTCGGCTTCCTCCTGCGCTCGCTGTGCCTGCCCCTGGCACTGCACAGCTTCAGCCGCGGCCTCCGAGGCTCTCTGCTGCGCGGCAGCCACCTCCTCCGCGGTAGTCTGACAGCCTTGCAGCAGATGGCGCAGAGGCTCCGCTTGTTCGCTGGCGGCAAGCTCTCCGGCTTTTTCTTCCATTTCAGGCGCCTGTACCTTATGCGCCTGAGCTTTTTCCTCTACTCCTTTGAGTTCCTCCTGCAGCTCTAGCTGTTTTTTTGCCTCTTCAAAGACTGCGCTGGCCGCTTTCAATGCGGCGGCAGCGGCCTCAGCGGCCGCCTCTGCCTCGCGCTGCTGTTTTTCTGCGGCGCTGAGAGCTCGCTCAGAGGCGTCTCCCAGGGTTTGTTGCTGCGCCGTCACCTGCCCCAAGCTGCCGCCGGCTGCCGCCAGCTGCGCGCCGACGCGCTCGGTGAGCCGCTTGCCATAGGCGGCCAGACCAAACAGCCGCTCTAACATATTGCGTCTTTCTTTGCCTGCGAGGGTGAGAAATTCGGCGAATTTCCCTTGGGGCAGCACCACTGCCCTGGTGAAATCCTGCACGTCAAGGCCCAGCAGTTCTCGGACCTGGGCGGTAACGTCTTTATCGGCCAAAATCTTGCTCTGATCGCCCGTTTGTTCAATTAATCTGGCGCCGGTCATGGAGACAACATTGGCTTTATTGCGGCGGTAGCTGCGCTCTACCCGAAACAGCCGCTCTCCTAAGGCAAAAGCGAAACTGACGCTGAGCTTGTCTGAATTCATGTGCATGATTCCTTGAATTCCGGCTCCAGCCCGCTCAACCCTGCCGTACAATGCTAAGGTGATGGCATCCAAAATAGTTGACTTGCCGCTGCCTGTGGGACCGAAGATCCCAAAGAGGCCCACTTCCGTAAGCCGCTGGAAATCTATCTCCTGCGGTTCCCGATAGCTTTGCAAGCCTGAAAAGCGAAGGTACAGCGGCCTCATGCGCTGGCCACCTCCAAATCTCCTTCTGGCTCCTCCAAAAGCTCCAGAAATAATTTCACCAGCTCAGAGGAAGGTTCCTGACCGGTCTGTTCGCGATAAAAACGCCTGAAAAGCTGATCTATGGACAAATCTGCCCTCCTGTGCCTGCGGCTTTCTTCCTGGCGGGGCAAAAGCAGCCGCACCTGGACAAAGCTTTGGGAAAGCTCCTTGAGGCTGCGAATCTCCCCGGGACTGGTCTCTTTCTCTAATTGCAGATCCAGCCTGATCCAAGCGTTTCGGTCCTCTCCCGCAGCCACCAATTCCCTGACAGCGGCGATGCTGTCCGCCTTCCAAATCAAAAGCCTGCGGCCGGCCGTAAGGGGAACGGTCTTCACCCTGGCCGCTTGTCCCGGAACTACCTCTACAATCGAGACGGATTTGGGGCTGGTCTCGCCGAAGCCGTAAGCCAAAGGCGAACCCGCATAGCGGCCGCAGCCGCCAGGCAATTGCTGGGGGCTGTGCAAATGCCCCAAGGCAAGGTATTGGGCCTTGGGCAGGCAATCCACAGGGACAGCCGGGGCGCTGCCCAGCTGAACGGGCCGCTCGCTGTCCGAGCTCTGCCCCCCCTGTACATACAGATGGCTCACAGCCAGCTTCACCGCGTCTTCCCTGAAGCGGCCGCTCAAGGCGGCGCAAAGCTCTCTCATTTTGCGCACATAGCCAGCGGCAAAGGCTTCTTCTTCGATCTCCTGGCTGAACAGCTGTCCCAGACGCGCTTCCGAGGGATAGGGCAAGGCAGCGATCACAGCTCGCTCCTTCTCCCAGCCCAGCTCCAGCCAGGCAGGGCCGCTGTCCAGGCAGCGTATCTGCCGGCTTCCGCCGCGGGCGACGTCGGAAGGCAGACCTAAGATAAAGATTCCCATCCCCTCAGCCAAAGCCCGGGCCGCGGTGAGGCGCTCGGGCTGATCATGATTGCCAGCTATCACCACCACAGCCCTCTTTCCTCCCGCGGCCAAGGCCTTGACGGTATCGTAAAAAAGCGCTTCTGCCCAGGCGGGCGGAGTAGCGGTGTCAAAAACATCTCCGGCGATCAGGATCAGATCGCAGCGCTCGGAGGCGGCCAACTCCACGATCTCACAGAGCACTCGTTCCTGCTCCTGCTGCCTGCTTTGCCTCTCCAGAGTCCTTCCCAGGTGCCAGTCCGACGTATGCAAAATCCGCACTTGCTCTTTCCTCCCCAAAATCATCGTGAAATGCTTGTCCCAGCCTCAATCAAGTGACCCGGCAGCAGTACAGCCGCTCCACCACCTGCCGCCTTTTAGCGCGGCCCGCGCCGCCGCCGAAGACGGAATGCGGCTGCTCTCGCACCGTGACTTTCCCTTTGCTTTGCAGAATAGCCAAAATATCTTCTTGGCTGATGATGCCTTCGCTGTTATAGGAAAGGAATAAATAGCGGCTGCGGGCCCGCTGCACCAGCTCCCGGAGGGCAAAAGGAGCCTGACGCTTTTTAGAGTAGCGGCTGCGCAGCCCGGTGCGATCGAACTTACGGGTCTTCCCGCGCAGGGGCGGTTTTTCCCAGCGGGCGATATTCTCTAAAACGTGATAATTATCGCAATACTGCCGATTGTTATATGGAGGGTCTAGATAAAGGATGTCCACTGCAAATTCTTCCGCCAGCTTATTGGCGTCCCGGCAAAACACCCGGCAGGCTCCGCCTGCCTTGAGGACCAGAGGATGGAGACTCAAGGCGCCGTATGCCAACCCGTCCACCAGGTGCACGCCTGCGTCGCTGAAGGATGGCTGCCCTAAATTTTTCAGATAGGAGTCATACTGTCCGCAAGTATTGGCCACTTTATCCGCTGCGTAGAGAAGGGAAGTCAGCAAAAGACAATATTCCTGGTCTGTGATGAGTTCTTCTCTCTGCCAGGCGGCGATGCGTTCCCGCACAGCCTGAATCTTCCTGGCGTTTTCCAATGTAAAATATGTATTCCCATAATTCTCTGGCAAATAGCCTTCTTCTCCAGCCAGGGCATTGAGCTGTCTTAGCAGCGCCGCTACTTTGTCCAAATCCGCATTTTGAGCTGTGGTACACAAAAAAGCCCTGTTGGTCACGTAATTGGAGTACAGAAGATCGCCGGCCAGCACTTCCTTGGCCTTGCCCGCAAAAAAGGCGGCCACCACTCCCGTGCCCGCAAACGGATCCAGAAAGGTGCAATCTTCAAGGCGCTCGGAGACCACCTGGCAAATGGAGCGGCAAATAAAATCCAACAACATTGCTTTGGAGCCCAAATATTTGCGATTTTGCTGGCTGAACTGGCAAGGCAATTTCCACACCACCTGTTTCTTTATAAATTATACCACTTCTTAGGTTATCGCCAACCCCCCACGGGCACCCCCCTCTGAGCGTTCAGCTCTACCAGATAGATTTCCCGCTTCTTCTCTCCCGCTCTCGCAAGCCTGCAGGTGAATTTTTTCCGCAGCTTTAGCGGCGCCGTCCCCTTCAGCCGGATGAAGCTCGCTTTTGAGAGCACCGCCAGCTGCGGCGTCGTCCGCGAATTTGCCGCCGGCAGACTCCGGGTCAGTTTAGCCTGATTTTGTCCGGCTAGTTTGAACAGCACAGGCAAAGGATCGTTTTCCACCGGCAAACTGGGATCCACAAAAACGATCCCCCTGCCGCCGGCCAGCCGCCTCGCCTGCTGGGTAATGGCAAAAGCCGTGGTATTGGCCATGTCCGTGCCTGCCAGGCTGCGGCAGTAGCGATAATGAGGGACCAGCTGCAAAATCAGCAAAATCAGCGTCCCAGTCCCGGCACAAATCCGTGCCGTCTTGTTTTTAAACAGGAAATCCCACAATCCGATGCCGCCTTTAGCCATCAGGAGAATTCCCACCAACGCCACCGGCATAATATAGCGGGTGGGCAGGTAGAAGCTGTAGCGTGTATTCAGCCAAGGAATGGTGGCAAAGCTTGCCGCAAGCAGCCACAAAGGCAAATTCTTCCCCTCTTTTTTAGCCAGACAGCAGCCAAGCAAAAGCGCCACAGCTGCCAGCACAAACTGAGGCTGCTCCAAATAAGCCAGCGGGTTTGCCGCCTCAAAATAAGTGGAACTCACTGTGCGCAGATACTGCACCAGCATCCTGCCCGCATTCCGGCAAAAGGAAAAAATTCCCGGCTGCTGTTCCAAAGTATACGTTTTCCGGCTCAGCCAGGCAACGCTGCCAAAATGCGAGACGAGATTGAAATAAATCATGTTGCCGTATCCCAGAAGAAAGCCTATCCCCGCAGGCACAGCTTTTCTAAGTCGGTCCTTCTTTGCCAGGTAGCCGGCCACAGCCAGCACGTAAATGATCACCGAGGAGTGCGTCTGTAAGGCTAAAGCCCAGAGGAACCCCACTGGCAGACCCAAACCGGAGCCGCGCTTTTCCGCCTTCAAAGTCCCATAAAGCGCCAAAGCGAAAAAGAAAGGCGTTGTGCTGTTGGACCAGGCCATGTGGGTCACTAAAATGTGCATGCCGTTTGCAGCTAGACAAGCTGCGGCCAAGAGGCCTGCCGCTTTGCCAAAGAGCAGCTTCCCCAATTTATAGATCAAGACCACGGTGAGGGCCGAGGTAACGGCAACGTAAAGACGCGGCCACCAGATGTTGGGGCCGAAAGCTTGAAAAATCCCGGCTAGAATGTAATTATGCAGCGCGCCGATATCCCAAGCCGCGTTATGCAACGGCCAGGCCTGGCCGCGAAAGATTTCATGGTCTAAGTCAACCTCCCGAAGCTCGTCGATAAATCTCGGCACTTCCCACAGCCAGGGCAGCCGCACGGCAAAGCTCACGGCAAACAGCCCCACAGTCAGGGCGGCCTCCGCATATTTTTGCCGC
>DIPB01000018.1:898-7178 GCA_002426275.1 Firmicutes bacterium UBA5499 | reverse complement strand
TTCAAAGTTCAGCCGATACTTAACATATTTTTGCCGCGTCCTCTCCAGGCTATAACGGTTGAATAGCAGATTTACCTTCAGGTGCAGAAGCTCCCAAGCCATCTCAAAGCAGCTTGCCAGCTTCACCTTAGAGCCCGCGGCCGCTTTGGCAGCGATGGGAAGCTGTCTCAATTCCAGCTGCTGCCTCTGGGCAAGCGCCAGCAATTCAACATCAAAAGCAAAGCCCCTGAGAGTTTGCTTGCTGAAAACTTTCTTTGCCGCCTCCCTGGTGAACCCCTTCAGGCCGCACTGGCTATCGGCAATTCCCGGCAGAAAAAAGCACCGGACCAAGACGTTAAAACAGACGCCCAAAAACCTTCTCAGCCCGCTTTCCCCCTCCAGCCTGCCCTTGCCGCACCGGCGCCGGCCTACAACTACTTCCGCTCCTGAGGCAAGCGCCTCCACCACAGCTCTCAGGTGACCGGGGGTGAAAGTGGCGTCAGAATCGGTGAACAAAAGGTACTCGCCGCAAGCGGCATTCATCCCCAGCCGGACAGCCTCGCCCTTACCCGCATTTTGGTCATAGCCTAAAAACTTCACAAACGGGCAGGCTGAAGCCCAGCGTTGAGCAATGCTGCGCGTCGCGTCCGAACTGCCGTCGTCGGCCACAATGATTTCCGTGGGGAAAAAAGAAGGCAGGGTACCTGTGAGACTGGCCAGCCTTTCGCCCAGTCTCCGTTCCTCGTTGTAGGCCGGGATGATCACGCTGACCAAACCTTTTTTGCCTTCCTGAGGAAATTCCGCGAGTCGTTTTGCTTCCGGAAAAACTAGATATTTATAGCAGAAAAAATTCCAGGCCGCAGAACAAAGCGTACCCAAGACTTTGCCGCCATTGATGAGCCACAGTTGCGCCAAGGGCAGGCGGTTTTCAAATTTTAAAGCCAGGAACACTACCAGGCTATTGAGCAAAATGCCACAGCCTGTACAGAGGAAAAAAAGCGCCGCCTGCCGTTTGACTTTCCCGCCGGAGGGAAATGTCCAGCTGCGATGTAAGAAGAAACTTTGACAAGCCGCCACTGTAATGCTGAAACCGTTCAGCCAAACCAGCGTCGCTCCCTGCGCGCCCGTTAACCAGGCCAAGAGATTAAAGAGCCCGAAATCCACCAGAGTGTTTGCCGCGCCAACTGCCAGAAACCTAAACAGCCGCCAAGGTTGAACTGTCACAGCCTTAATCCACCATCCTCCGAATAAAGCTGCCCTTAGTTTGCCTTAGCCGCCCTTGATTAACAAAGCAAGTTTTTCCATGGATTCCAAATTGGCGCCGGCGTCAATCACTCAGCTTCCCAGCAAAGCTTTCAGCTTTCAACCTTTCGAAGCAAAGCCAATCCCGCTTCCAGGACGCTTCGCTTTTCCGTTTCCGGAGTTCTGTTCAATAGCTTACCGTTATCTTCCAAGCTGACCCGCTTTCGATAGCCATTGGCCGTGAGCACCCTTATAAAATCGGCTGTTTGATAATCCTTTTCAGGAAAAGGAACATGAACATGGTTCAGCTCAAAGGCGGGCAGCAAATCAGTCCACGGCTCGGTTTCTTGGGTCAGATGATAAAGATCTGCCAGCAAGCCTACGCGCCAGTTAAGTTTATCGCAAAGCTCTCTGGCCTGAGAGACCAAATTTAAAAGATTAGTCTGCTTGCCGCACAGCGGTTCAATTACCACCTTGATCCTGTCTCCCGCAGCCTCCGCCGCCAAATTTAAAAAGGTGAAAAGCTGTCTATGGGCAGTCTCCGCGGGAAAACCCGGAGGTATGCAGCGCGCCCTACCGCTGCCAAAAACCACTATCTCTCCCCCCAGGCTCTCAATGCGCAAAAAAGCCTTTCGCAAATAATCGCCTACAGCCTCTATTTGTACATCCGGTCCCACAACCGGCAGCGAGCCGGGCAGCAGGCAGTTGAAAGCCTCTGCCTGCAGGTTAAACCTGGAAGTGTTCTTCTGTAGCAGAGAAAAGCCGTCGTCGTCAAATACCTGCTGGACTGGCGGCTCTATATAATCAAAACCTAATTCAGCATAAAGCTCTACTTCATCCGCTCCACCACAGCAGCCAATTTTCATCCACAATCCCTCCTTGTTTTCTCTACTAGCGAAATTTCTCGCTATATTTAAGTATTCTCCATTAAAATCAAATTCCTTGTTTACCGCCAAAATGACGAAAATAAATACGTCAACTCTTGCAACATCCGCACTTTAGTATTAAAATAAAGAAGTAAAGGTAGCTTAAACGCGAAACAGGAAGCCTTTTCACTTTAATCACGACAGATAATCTCTCAGACTGATATATCTCCTAAAATAGCTTTTTAAAGTGTTCGGAGTGTGGAAATATTTCCCCTGAGGTCCGAAAACAAAAAAAAGAAGGTGATGGCTTAACGCTTTAATCTTAGGAGGAGGGATAAAGATGAGGGAAATTTTAGCGCTGATTATGAACAATCAGCTTGGCAAAGCCAGAAGCAAAATTTTAGAGCAAAAACCTGTTGACATTGCCCACTTTTTGGAAGAGGTACCGCTGGAGAAGACTCTGATCATCTTTCGCATTTTGCCAAAAGATGTGGCCGCGGAAGTTTTTACTTATATGTCTTCCGAACAACAAAAATACATCGTGGGCAATATAACAGACAAAGAGATCCGCTCGATTCTTGATGAGCTTTTTCTGGACGACACCGTCGATTTTCTGGAAGAAATGCCCGCAAACTTCGTCAAGAAGGTTCTGCGCAGCGCTGATGAAAATACAAGGAAATTGCTGAATCAATTCCTTAATTATCCGGAAAACTCTGCCGGCAGCGTCATGACCATCGAATATGTAGATCTGGAAAAAGAAATGACTGTCAAGCAGGCTTTGGTTCACATCAAGAAAACAGGCGTCGATAAAGAAACCATCAATATCTGCTATGTCATCGACGAAAACCGTAAACTTGAAGGAATCGTCTCAATTCGCAAACTCATTCTCAGCGACGACGACGTGAAGCTGAAAGAAATCATGGAAACCAAAATCATCTACGCCCAAACGCTGGAAGATCAAGAAGAGGTGACGGACAAGTTTAGGAAATACGATCTTCTATACCTGCCCGTTGTCGATAAAGAAAACCGGCTGGTGGGCATCATCACAGTCGACGATATTTTGGACATCATCGAAGAAGAAAACACCGAAGATTTTCAACGCATGGCCGGCATCTCGCCTACGGAAAAGGAATATTTAAAAACAAGCCCCTTTATCCTGGCCAAAAACCGGCTGATCTGGTTATTGCTGCTGATGATTTCCGCCACTTTCACCGGCAGCATCATCAAGAGGTTTGAAGATCTCCTGCAGGCTGTTGTGATCCTGACAACTTTCATTCCCATGTTGATGAATACAGGCGGTAACGCAGGTTCGCAGTCAGCCACCATGATTATTCGCGGCCTGGCTTTAGGGGAAATTCGTCCCCGAGATCTCTTCAAAATCCTCGGCAAGGAGTTACGCGTGGGAATGATCGCCGGCATAGCCTTAGCCGGCGTTAATATGCTCAGACTTTATTTTCTCAGCAAGGTAAGTCTTGTCATTGCAGCCGCGGTCTGTCTCAGCTTATTTTTCATCGTGGTGCTGGCAAATATGGTGGGCGGCGCGCTGCCAATCATCGCGAAGCGCTTTCACGTGGATCCAGCCATCATGGCCAGTCCTCTGATCTCCACTATGGTGGACGCCGTATCGCTGATGATTTACTTTACCATAGCCACCAGATTACTGCACGTCTGAGCTTCCCGCCTGGGAAGCGCTTTTTCTCTTTTAAGAGGAAACGCCGCGGCTTCCCAAAAAACTATCTTGATTAAACTCAGCCGGCCGGCAAATACTAGCGATTAGCAAGGCGGCGGCAAACCAGGAGGTAATTAAGATCGCTGAAGATTTAACGGAAGAAAAGGACTACCTCGCTCAAACGGTGCGCCTCATCGGGGAACTGCTTGCGGCCGGAACCGAGACTCTGGCTGGACAAAGGCGAAAGGTGATCGAGCTGAGACAGGAGATGTGGGAAAACACCGCCCACGCTTCCCAAGACTTCACCAAGCTTACGGAAATGAACCAATACCTTTCGGACGTCAACAGCCAGACTGCCGGCTATCTGCTCACCAGCTCGCAGGTTAAAAAGTACCGGCAGATGATTGACGCGCCCTATTTCGGACGGCTCGATTTTCAGGAGGCAAACAGCCGGCAGCGCGAAAAGCTTTACATTGGCCTGGACAACGTCATCGATCCCAAGACTCAGGCGATCCGCGTCTATGATTGGCGGGCGCCCATCTCCAGCCTCTTTTATCAGTATGAACTTGGCCAAGCCAGCTACCAGGCGCCCATGGGCGAGATCAAAGGCGAAATTCTGCTGAAGAGGCAGTACAACATTAAAAATTCCCAGCTTCTATACTTCTTCGACTGCAGCGTCAGAATCACCGACGAACTGTTGCAGGAAATCTTGAGCCACAATTCCTCGCCGCATATGCGCACCATCGTGGAGACCATTCAGAAAGAACAGGACCTGATCATCCGGGATACGACTTACGACCTTCTGCTGGTGCAGGGGGCGGCAGGCAGCGGCAAAACCTCCATCGCTCTGCACAGGGTGGCCTTTTTGCTCTACCGGGGGCTCAGCGAGAACCTTGACGCCCAGCAAGTGCTAATCATTTCTCCCACCGAGCTGTTCAAAATCTATATTTCTCAAGTCCTCCCGTCCCTGGGCGAGGAAAACGTACGGCAAACTACTTTCCAGCAGCTGGCGCAAAATTTCTTCGAAGAACGTTTCCATCTGGAACCCAGAGAAGAACAATTGGAGAGCTCCCTGGCGGGCGCTGCCAGACAGGAGAGCATAGCGTTCAAGAATTCGGAGGTTTTCCTCAAGATCCTTCAGCGGCTGCTCTGGCATTATGCCCACCGCCTGGTGAGATTCGAAGATCTCTCTTTCGGGAGCCGCCTGGTGGCTCAGCGCCAGACGCTGAAAAACCGTTTCCTAAACAATCCCGCAGGCATTCCCCTGGCCAGACAGCTGAAACGCCTGGAGAAGTATATTTTATCCGAAATCCAGCCTCTCCAAAAGAAAAGGCTGCAGAGAATCCAGCTGCTGGTGGCGGAAAAGGGCCGGCACCCTTTAGAGGTCAAATCTTTCAGCCGCCTGTTATCCATCAAAAAAACCAGATCCTTCCTGGAACGCTTAAAAAAAATGACCACAGTAGACTGGTGGCAGCTGTATCTGTTGCTCTTTCAAGATCGAGAGCTGTTTTTCAAGCTAGCGGTAAAGCTCGAGCTTCCTCCGGGAATTGAAGACATCGTTTCCTCCACGCGGCAGCGCTTGGAACGAGGAGAGATTCTCTACGAGGACGCAGCTCCGCTGCTATACCTCTTCCTCCGGGTTGAAGGAAGCGCTCTCTTCTCTGAGCTCAAACACGTTGTCATTGATGAAGCCCAAGATTACGGCCTCATGCATTTCGCTGTCTTCAAACTCCTGTTTCCTAATTCAAGATATACGGTTTTAGGCGATCTCAGCCAGAGCATCGGAGAAAATCCGGCTCCCTCTTTTTATGATGATCTGAGTGCGATCCTAGAAAAGCCAAAATGCAAAAAAATAGTTTTAACTAAAGGTTACCGCTCCACTTACGAAATCAACAGCTTCGCGCAACAGCTATTGAACCGAAAGCAAATTGTGAGCTCCTTCGCGCGCCACGGTCAGAAGCCACAGCTAGTCTCCGCAGAGAATCGGCGCCAGCTTCTGAAGTATTTAGCAAGGGATGCCCGCCAATTCAAAGCGCAAGGCTATGAGTCCGTGGCCATCATCTGCAAAACTCAGGCAGAGGCCGCATGGTGCTATTCCGCCTTAAAAGGCGCCCTTGAGCTTACCCTCATCGGCCCTGGAACCAGCGCCCTGACAAAGGGAGTGACCGCGATGCCCGTTTATCTGGCCAAAGGCCTGGAATTCGATGCGGTGCTGGTCTGCGACGCAAATGCCGCCAATTACTCCACAGAATTTGAACGCAGGCTGCTTTACGTGGCGTGCAGCAGAGCGCTGCATCAGCTTAAAGTCTACTACACAGGGCAGCCGAGCCCTTTTTTGCCAGTAACCGCCCGCTGAGCTTGCTGACCGCCCCCTCAAAGTGGTTTCAGGATTTCAGAAAAAAGCATGACCTCCGCAATGGTCATATCGGCAGTAGCCAATTGGGGATTCCGCACCTTCCAGGGGAAAATAAAAAAAGCCGCAAATCATTGCGGCTCTAAGCTTTTATTTGGTGGGCCATCAGGG
>DIPB01000018.1:0-618 GCA_002426275.1 Firmicutes bacterium UBA5499 | reverse complement strand
CTGCCAATTCCGCCACTCCGGCTCATCGTCTGCCGTGAAATAAATTATAATATATCTTCGCCAGAAGATCAAGAGGGTGACGTTACGTTATCTGTCGTCAGTTTATGATTTTGCGCCATGCCTCCGCGCCAAAGACAACCCGCAACACCAACGTTTTAAGTAACTGTAACCAGTTGCCTTGCCACGGGAAAGCGCCACGCTGATGGGAGTTTTCCTAAAATTCCCTGGCTTTAGCTCCCCGACCGCCGCGTTTAGAATCCTGACTGCGGCGCAAGTCAGTCTGCTTCTCTTCGCTGTCCTTCATAAACCTGGCCAACTTTTCTTCAAAGCTGATTTCGCTGACTTTATTGCCACGACCGCCGCCACGAGGAGCGCGAGGAGCGTGAGAACGTTCCCGATAGTTGGGATCTGCCTGTCGTATGGAAAGACCTATTTTCCCTGGAGATACATTCAAAACTTTTACCCGCACTATGTCGTTTTCTTTGACAAAATCGTTGACATCTTTTACATAGACGTCCGCGACTTCAGAGATATGGACAAGACCCGTTTCCCCATTCTCCAACTGGACAAACGCACCGAAACGTGTAATGCCTGTGACCTTACCTTCTAAAATAGATC
>DIPB01000136.1:8043-15922 GCA_002426275.1 Firmicutes bacterium UBA5499 | reverse complement strand
GGGAGAAGACTTGAGGCATTTTGGTTCCCCCCCAGCGCGGGGCGCGCGGGGGGGCGGAACCAAAATGCCTCAAGTCTTCTCCCTGGATTGGCATCTTCAAGCGCGCTCAGACTCTATCCTTCACCGTAAAATAATTTATGAAGGAAAAACCTAACCTCAACACGAAATAACACTAAAAAGCATACTGAGGTGGTTATCGTGACCGTTCCCCCTAAAATATTAGATAGCTTCGACGTCATCGTCTGCGGCGGCGGACCGGCAGGCTTTTGCGCGGCGCTGGCCGCGGCAAGATTAGGCTGCAGAACAGCCTTGCTTGAACGCTATGGCATGCTGGGCGGCGCTATGACAGTAGGCGGAGTGCCGGCGCCGGCGCTTTTCCACGCCTGGGGAAAACAAATCATCGCGGGAATCGGCTGGGAGCTGATGGAACGCTTGGCCAAAGAAGGCTGGGCTGTCCTGCCGGATCCCAGCACTCCCAAACGTCATCCCGAGATGGCGGTAAAAGTGAACGCGCCTATGGCAGCCTGGATGCTTGATACCATGTGCCAAGAAGCCAAAGTTGAGCTCTTCTTTCATCAGCCGGCAGTTGACGTAATCTGTCAGGAGAAGACCATAGAGACGGTAGCGATCGCTACCAAAGCCGGGCTCAGGTCTCTGCGGGGCAAAGTATTCATCGACTGCACAGGCGATGGCGATGTAGCAGCCTGGGCAGGCGCGGCTTACGAGCTGGGAGCGGAACTTCAGCCTGGCACTCTAGGCTTTTATCTGGAAGGGACAGCCTCTGTGCAGGCAGAGCAGCTTAATCAATCCTTCAAGGAGGCAAGAGCCCAGGGCGCGCTGAAGGCGGGAGATTTCTGGGGCGAGGCCGGCGGAGACGCAATGACAATCCTGAGAGGTCTGAATGTGAATCACGTGGAACTTAACGGCTCGGACAGCGCCAGCCGTACCCAGGCGGAAATTTCAGGGCGGCAATCCGTGGCCAGAGTCAGCCGGTGGCTGCGAGCTGCAGCGGGGATCAAACCACAGACGTTGGCTCCTGAAGTCTGGGTCAGAGAATCTCGACGAATTTTAGGGGAAGCCTACGTGACAGTGAACGATTATCTGGAAGCTAAAGCCGGCCCAGATGCGGTCTGCCACTCCTTTTATCCCATTGATTTACATACCAACACAGGCGGCAATCTGAAAAACATCTACCTGCAAGAGGGTAAGGTGCCCAGCATTCCGTTTGGCGCTTTAATTCCCCGCGGCTTCGAGAATCTCCTGACCGCCGGGCGCCTCATCAGCGGAGACAGATTAGCGCAATCGGCTTACAGGGTGCAGGCCTCCTGTATGGCAATGGGACAGGCAGCTGGGACAGCGGCTTTTCTGGCGCTAACGAATGATTGCTCTGTAAGCCAGGTGAAATGCAAGCTTCTCAGGCAGTCTCTGGCAAAGCAGGGCGCCATTGTTCCCGAATCGCACTAACGCGCCTCACTTCGTGTTTAAACTCAAAATCTTGACACATAATATCTTTATTGCAGGAGAAAACGCTGCGCGTGTAGAACAATTGAATTAAGTTTATTATTCCCGTTTGACAGGACGAAAATTTAACGCTTGTGGAGATCTGAGCGTGGAGGCTCAGCCAAGAATCCGCAGGTTAAGGAGGGTACTTTTTTGATCGTATTGATTGCCTTTCAGTTCATCATCTCCATCGCCGTAATCATCATCGTCTTGGCCCAGCCTAGTAAAGGAGAAGGCTTCGGCTCCATCGGCGGCGGCGGACAGCTTTTTCACAATAAGGCCAGAGGTTGGGAAGCCATCCTGGAGAAACTCACCACATATGCCGCAGTCTTGTTCATGGTTTCCTCAGTCCTGCTAATATTGCTAAACAAATAAATAAGCGGTCACCCTCGAGGGTGGCCGCTTATTTTTTTAAGAAACTGTGTCGAAGTTTATGATATAGAGATTGTGTGGAGGGATCGTTATGGAACAATTAAAGTTTTTAACAGAGAAAAAAATCAGTTTGCAAAACAAAATCATGTTCTTATTCGGTGCGGGCCTAGTAATCGGTCTTTTTATAGGCGCTCCCATGATGGAAAAAATGGGCTTTAGAACCGGATTTTGGAATTTATTCGGGAAAATAATTCTCACCGCGGCCGTGCTCGCCATAATCAGGCCCTTTATACTCAGCTACGTCTTAAAGCCCTTGAATAAATTCTCTGAACTGATGGGAAAATTAGCTAATCAAGATCTCACCGGTAAACTGGACATTCATACCGGCGATGAAATAGAAGTCTTAGCTGATCGTACAAACCAAATGATGGAAAATCTCCGTAATATCCTCAAGGATAACCTCAGAGCGGCTGAGGAACTGATGAGTTCGGCCAGCAGCATGTCCACTTCAGCAACCCAGGTCAACACTGCCACCAAGGAATTGGCTGCAACCATTGACGATATCGCCGAAGGCACCGAAAAGCAAGCGCAAAATGCCCAGCAGACTACAGACGTGGTCCGCCAGATGGCAGCCAGCGCCGAACAAGTCGCCTCAGGAGCTCAGATGGCGGCCGATACCAGCACCAGCGCCTCAGAGCGGGCGAAAATGGGAGAACAAGCTCTGAACAGGGTCATAGACTCTATGGCGCAAATCCGGGAAACCGTGGAGAATTCAGCTAATGTCGTCTTACACCTGGGAAACCGTTCGCAAGAAATCGAAAAAATCGTGGACGTAATCCAAGGGATCTCTCGCACCACAAATCTCTTAGCTTTAAACGCAACCATCGAAGCGGCCCGCGCCGGCGAGCACGGACGCGGGTTTGCAGTTGTGGCGGAAGAAGTCCGCAAGCTTGCAGAACAAACTTCTCAATCTGCAGGACAAATTGTGAAGTTAATTGAAGAAATCCAGGGCAGCACCAACGAGGCCATGGTGGCCATGAAATTGGGCACGCAGGCTGTGGAAGAGGGCAATACAGTTGCTAAAAAAGCTGAAACAGCTTTCCAGCAAATCAATCAGGCGGTCAGCGAAACAGTCCATAAGGTGCAGGAAATCGCTGCCGCAGCCCAACAGCAAGCAGCAAGCAGCCAGGAACTGATGAGCGCAATTGAAACCGTGGCTGGGATTTCCAATCAGACGGCCGCAGGCACTGAAGAAATGGCCGCGGATGTGCAGGAACAGACATCAATCATCGAGCAGCTTGCCCGCTCAGCGGCGGATCTGGTACATATGGCGGAAGACCTCACAGCTCTCGTCGGTCGCTTTAAGGTGAAAGAAAACTTCCAACGCTGCTGGCGGGTGAACGACTGCAGCGAGGTTAACTGCCCAGCGTACCAAAGCAGCGAAGAGAAATGCTGGATGATTCCAGGCACGTACTGCGGCGGGGAAATACAAGGAACAGCGGCGGAAAAACGGAGCACTTGTCAAAGTTGTAAGGTATTCAAGCTCAATAATGTGCTGGAAGAAAAATGAGGAGGCGCTTGCCTCCTCATTTTTGATCAATCGTAGGCGGAGATCAACGCGAATGAATATGAAAATATTCCTTTTCTTTTCAAAATATATATGCTATCTTAAATTAAAGACAATAAAATAAATTCGGCAGAAACTGCTCCCTGTTAGTCACATTCACGGCGAGACCGGATAGCAAATAATATATTAACAGCTATTAATTCCGCTTAAGGAGGAGAACATGATGCTTAATATCGCTTTGCTGCTAGGACTAGGAGCCTTCGGCGGACTGCTGAATCATCTCTACTTTCACAACAATCTCCTTCTGTTGCCAAGCCTTGAGAGCGAAGAAAACGGCAAAATATTAAACCTCGGCTTCCTGTCCGAAGTCTTTTTGGGAATAGGAGGCGCGCTAGCGGCGGTACTGTTGGCTGAAAAAGCAGACGTCCTCCGGCAGGCTGCCCTAGCCTTGTTGGGCGGTTTTGGCGGCGGAGGGCTTTTGGCGCAAAATGCGGCTAATCTTGAACGGCAAAGGGCGCTAGCGTTCAAGCAGATCAGCGAAGCGCTTGCTTCAGCCCCCATTAAGCCTCATAAACTCGAAAATCATCCCGAGCAGCTGACAAAACTGCTGAAGCAACTAGGGCATGCCAACTCCAGGCGAGGGATCAACCGCCTACGACGGGAGGCGTTGCTGTTGCTCAAAGATTGGTTCGCAGATAAGTAGCAGAGGGAGAAACGCTCTCCCTCTAAGACAGGCTTATTTTGTCGCCACCACTACGGTAACTCCTGCCTGTGCCTGCTGGCTGACGCTCAGGCCGACTCTGCTGACGTCCTTGACCAAAACCACAGCCTGCGCCTCTTCCATGACCTGATCGAAGGACTGGGCAACTAAGACCGTCCCCCGGCCCGAACGCGCCGCATTCAGCAATTGGCCGTCCAGCTGCAAAGCAGGCAGCCCCATCTCCAGGCGTTTGGCATTTATGGCCGCAAACAAAATCTGTTCATCCTGGTTGATCGATGGTTGAGTCCAATACTCAGCCGCCAGCACTGTGCCTGCATACAAACACACAAACAAAAAGACTAGGAGTAAATTGCGCATTTTTTTCCCTCCCAAAGGGAACCAACCTGTCTCCTTAATTATAGCGCTAAAAATACCCCTAGCCAATTTTGTCTTTTGAGGATATTTTCTCCGTAGCAGTCATTTAAGTCTATCAGTGGGAAGAATTGAGACTGCTAACAATAAATGGACGCTTTACAGCCGGATGGGATTGAAATCCAACGCTCTGCCTGCGAACCCGCTGCACTCTGGCTTCAGCTTTGAGCCTTGCCGTCTCCAGTTCCTGTTTAGAAGGCTTATGCCCTATCTCTTTTCTGAACTCGTTAATTAAGATCGCGACAAATCTATCCATTTTCTGTTGGCCCTTGATGCCCCAGTTATGGTAATTCTCTTCTATATAATCCACAATATCTGCGGTAAGTGAGTCTAGAACTTTGCTGCGCCGCTGTCGATTGATGGCCTTCAGGCCGCTTCCCAAAGCCACGAGGATAAGCGGCTCAAAGATCTCTTCGCTGAGCAAATAGTTTTTTATGAATTGCCACCACGCCATGCTATCACCCCTACACCATGGTATGACGGGATCTTAATTGTTGCTACAAAAAAAGAGAGGACAGACTGCCTGTCCCCCCCAAACATAAATTCCCGCCACTGTTATGCCTCCAGTTCACCTATGCGTTTATCGTCTGAGCGTATCTCTACTAGTTGTGTTATTATATCTGCATAGCTATATGAGATGCGTTTAACGGGATTGGATTTCCCGCTAAGCGCCACCACAAAAACTTTCGGGTAGGTTTTCTCTAGAACCCCTTCTGATTCTGTAATTCGCTTGCGGCCCCAATTGGCCCTTACATTCACCGTTTTCCCCACCAGCGGATCTAATTGTGCTTTGATCTGTTGAAGAGAATTAGTCTGTGCCATCTCCCATCACCTGCCTTTGCATATGCTGACATCTGCTGGACGCCGCCTCTTTTGAGTCCAGAAGGAACCTTAGGTTCACAAATACCAAAGTGCCTCTTAACAAATATTGTAACACAATTCGCAGGTAGTGTCAACTAAAATAAATTATTGTACTACGTGAGGCTATAAAAGTCAATACCCCTCCGCAAAAAAAATTCTGCGCAAATTACCGTGAAAACAATTAGGCAGTAACTAAAAAGGTCATAGCAAAGCAGATGAGCTAAGAAGCTGCGGTACGTAAAACATCGTCGGGAATGCTTACGCCGAGTTTTGCATGTTACTTAACGTGGGAGTTGATTTTTTTCTCCCTATTAAAAGTCGAAGCCGAGGTCGCAAAATCTTCAGGTCAATAGCAATCAGTAATGAATGCGCCACTGCTACAGTAGCTTTGTTTCTCCTTGCTACAAGACGCTGATATTGCGCTGAAAAAAAGTTATTTTTAATGCTTGCACACATTGAATCAAGGTGGTTTTCAGAGTTTTGTTTGCGCGATTCATGTGACCGCTCTTACGCTTTCCAGCACTCTCATTGTCGCCTGGGCAGATACCAGCCCAGTACCTGGAAGTGCGTCAAGCTGTTGGTTCGCGAATGATCTGCATGACATGCTTAAACAAATTTCGTTGCACCGGAGTGATAATACCCTCCAGCGACAGAAAAAGTTCTTCCGCTGAATATTGTAGATTGTCATGGCGGTGCGCCGAGCTCGTACCGTTATATAGTAAGTATCGCCACTATGAGCTGTTTTCGTTCATCGTGATGATAAAAAATCATGAACATTGAAAAGGTAAGTTTCAGAGCGTCCACTGCTGGAACTTCCCTCTGCATTAAATTCGGCAGAATTTAGCGGGTTCCGCGTTTGTCAGCTGTTTCCTTTTGAAGCTAAAGGCAGGAATTACACACTCAGAACAGAACTATATATATGAAAACTTAACTTGGAGGAAATTGCCATGAGCAAGATGCGCTCGGAGATCCTATCCCAAGGTAAAATTCTAGCGGAAGCTATCCCTCAGCAACTTCACGACGCTGAGGCTGTCCGCAAAGTTTTAGGCGGTCAGCCAATTCGTTTTGTCTCACTGGTTTCCAGAGGAACTTCTGATCATGCTGCAGCTTACGGTCAATATCTCTTGCAGTATGCCAATGGTCTTCCCGCCGGTTTAGCTACTCCTTCAATCCATACCCTTTACCGCAAACCTCTGCGCCTGGAGGGAGGCCTTGTGATAGGGATCTCCCAGTCCGGTCAAGGAACAGATGTAATCGAAACCATAGAACAGGCCCGCGCTGCAGGCGCCTACACAATTGCCATTACCAATGATCTCGCCTCACCGCTAGCACAAGCAGCCCAACTGACAATTGGTTGTTATGCCGGTGCTGAGAAGAGCGTAGCCGCTACAAAAACATACACGACTTCGCTTTCCGCTTTGCTCTGCCTGAGCAAAGCCTTAGGAGCCCCTCTGGAAGATCTCGCCGGCTTTGAAGAGATCCCGGAACTGGTGGAAACAACTCTAGCTGCCTTAGATGCTCCCATCGGCCAGTATGCCGCCTCCCTGAGCGATGCTACCGAATTGGTAGTGTTGGGACGCGGATTTCAGCATACCGTAGCGTTAGAAACCGCATTGAAGCTTAAGGAAACTTGCTATCTAATGGTCATAGGCATGTCCAGCGCCGATTTTCTTCATGGCCCCATTGCTACAGTGAAAAAAGCTTTACCTATAATCATGTTCGGCGCGGCCGGACCGACAAGCCCCATGCAGGCGGATCTGGCGCAGAAGCTGAAAACACTTGGCGCGGACTTAGCCGTAATCGGTTCGGATCAGGAACTTCTCGCTCAGACGAAAGTCGCTTTCCCAACAACAAGCGAACTAGCCGAGCCTCTGCAGCCTCTGCTGACTGTTTTGGGAGGACAACTGCTCAGCTGTCACCTGGCGGAAGCCAAAGGGTTGAATCCAGATGCCCCCCGGGGACTGAAAAAAGTTACCAAAACTAGATAAACGAGGTGTATGGCCATGCGCATAAAAATCGCCTTGCTGTTTTTGCTGCTAACACTTTCAGCGAGCGCCGCGAATCCGGAGCTCTACCTCAGACGCGATGACGGCGGCCAAAACGGAGCAGAGCTGGCTTTCGAGACTTCTCCCCAATGGTATCTGCGGCTTGGAGCCAATTACAATGCAGAAACAAAACACCTCTCTGTGCCCGTCTCTCTTTTGTATAAAGTGCCGGGGAAAGTGATCCTGTGGAGTTTTTACGGCGGCGCAGGCATCAGCTTAGAGAGAGAAAGCGAAGAAATCAGGCCATATCTTGTGGGGGGGACGGAGTTTCTGTTCCTCTATTCAGAGTGCCTGTTCTCTATGGAGAAAAATTCCGAGCCCATCCTGCGGGGAGGATTCCACTTTAGGTTTTAATCATATGGCGCGGATGCGGCGCGCTCACCGGCTTTGGGCGCCCTCCGG
>DIPB01000136.1:5746-7904 GCA_002426275.1 Firmicutes bacterium UBA5499 | reverse complement strand
CGGGCGGCCTTGCTGTTATATTATCTTTCAACGCTCTCACAGGCAGCTCGGCGGCGCGCGTGCGGGTCGTCGGCAGGGGCATTGCCTTCAACTGATGCGTGCCTGCCATCCAGCTCCTCTACCCCAGCCCAAATTCCTGCTCTTGCTCAGCGAACTCTTTCGGATACATAGATAGCTTCAGGGCCAGCTTTTGCTGGCAACCTGCCATTCGAGTTTTCTCCAGAACGTGATGGTTGAAAAATATTGCCATCAATTCAGCCGTCGCGCACTTTCTGATTATGAAAACTCCTTTCTCCGGCCGAACATGCTTCTTGCCAAGATAAAACCTTCTCTGTTCAGCGTTGAGAAAAGTTTGGGTCCAGCTATTTATTGATCCCAGCCCTGAGCGCCGCCACAAGGGGCAGCCCCAACGCTATGATCACCGCGGCCTCGCTCAGCATAATTCCCAGCGCAGTGGGCCAGTAAGGAAGCTTGAAGATAAATCTGAGATAGAGACTAACCAGAAGACCGTTGAGCAAAACCGGCGGCAATGCATACCATTTCGTCTTTCGCAGCTGCCAGGTGAGATAGGCGGCAAGAAGGGTCACGGCGCTGCCGCCAAATATGTCCCAAAGTCCCAGCCCGCCTAAGACGTTAGCCAAAAGGCAACCCAGGTACAGACCCCAAATTGACTCAGGGTAAACGGCAGGCAGCACAACCAAGGCTTCAGCCGGTCTGAATTGAACCAGCAAACCCAGAAAGGGCACCCCAAAGCTCCACTTGCTTGTGAGCAGGGTGAGGGCAACGTAAAGGCTTGCGACCAAAGCGCCTCGGACAACAGTGATGGTAGTGTCTTTCATCTAAGCCTCCTAACTGCGCCAGCGACCGCGGGCGCATTCTCCTGTGTTGGGATCGAAGAGGGGACAGTAACCGCAGAGAGCTGCCTCTCCCCTCCGTTTGGGACAAACGTCGGCCAGATTGTATTGCACCTTTGGTTTTTCCTGCAGCGGACGGCCCAGCTGAAGCTTTTTATAAGAGTGCCGCAGCGAGATAATCCAAAGAAAAATAATAAAAAATATGATAATGAGCGCCGCCAAGCTTCATCCCTCCAGACAGAAAAAAAGGGAGAACTTCCGTCCCCCCTTTTCGCGATTAACGTTTTGAAAACTGCGGCGCCTTACGCGCTTTCTTTAAGCCGTACTTCCTGCGTTCTTTCATTCTGGGGTCGCGCCTGATGCACCCGTTCTTTTTT
This sequence comes from Firmicutes bacterium UBA5499, assembly GCA_002426275.1. Lineage (GTDB taxonomy): Bacteria > Bacillota > DTU084 > DTU084 > DTU084 > UBA5499. Next base: position 6,673 of record DIPB01000136.1, on the reverse strand, counting down.
AAATCTCCGCGCAGTTCGCCGTCAGCCAACACAAGGGCTCTGGCGATTCCGTGTCGGACAGCGCCCGCCTGACCGCTGACGCCGCCGCCGAAGACATTAACCACCACATCATAACGGCCTCCGGTGCCTGTTACTTCCAGAGGCTGGCGCACCAACATCTCCAGCACCCCGCGTTTGAAGTATTCTCCCACTTCCTTGCCGTTGACTGTGATCTCGCCTTTGCCGGGAACAAGGCGTACACGGGCCACCGCACATTTACGTCGTCCGGTTCCTAGATATTGTGTCTGTGCCATCTACTTCCGCCTCCTTCCCTAATCTAATGCCAGCGGCTGAGGATTCTGTGCCTGATGGGGATGTTCCGAGCCGCTATAGACTTTCAATTTGGTAAACAGCTTCCGTCCCAAACGGTTTTGCGGCAACATGCGCTTCACAGCAAGCTCGATAATCCGCTCCGGTTTTCTTGCCAGAAGCTGAGAAAACGTTTCTGATCTCAGTCCCCCTGGATAAAGGGAATGACGATAATAAATCTTCTTCTCGCTTTTCTTGCCTGTCACTTGTACTTTGTCCGCGTTGATGACGATAACGTAATCTCCTGTATCTACACCAGGAGTGTAGATTGGCTTATGTTTGCCGCTGAGGACCATTGCGATCCGCGAAGCCATGCGACCCAGAACCTGGCCTTGGGCATCAATAACATACCATGCGTGCCTAACTTCCTGAGGCTTGGCCATGTAAGTCGTCTTCAAGATTTTCCCTCCCTAATTGGTGGCGAATCCACCTACCGGCCGCCCGGGGCTCTGGGAGCAAGCAGGTATCTTCACAACATACATTCCTATTCTACCTAAACTGGTTATCGTTGTCAAGAAAAAAAGCCGCTTTCTTCGCGAAAGCGACTGCAAAATTCTGGCTCCCCGAGCTGGACTCGAA
>DIPB01000136.1:0-5617 GCA_002426275.1 Firmicutes bacterium UBA5499 | reverse complement strand
ACCCGGTTAACAGCCGGGTGCTCTACCATTGAGCTATCGAGGAATACACTCATCCCCGCAGCGAACCCGCAGGGATCTGCCCAAACGCTGAAATGATTATAACAAAAAACAAGCGTAAATTCAAGCGGCCTTGGGGAGAGTTATGCAGCCTTTAATCCGAATTTGGCCGATTATCTCCATCTTGCTGCTCTGCTCGATTCTTTAGCCCCGCAGGCCGCTGCCGGAAGGAACTGTAAAATCTATTTATCTCTAGCCGTGCAATAAAACGATCGGAATCAAGCCCTTGGTGGGCCTGCCCTGCGATGTTAGCTCAATGAACAGATCATAGCGATCCTGCTCCAAAAGCTCTGGCGTGAGCGTAAAGTCCACTGTGGTAGGTCCCATATTGGTATGGTCCAAAAAGACGGAGCGTACAGGTCCGGGATCCAGATGCCAGCCTGCCGGCAGGTGCCACTTGATGCGCAGCCATTGCTGCTGTCCAACCTGATTGTTGAAAGTGAGGCGAAAAGTCCGCGGCGCTCCCTCTTCTACCAGCGGGTCCTGCCCGTAGTCCAAAAGCGCGCTGTAGAGCACAAAGTCATAACTGACGGCGAAGGGGCTTTGGCCTAGCTCAGAACGAAAATCGCTTGTGGTCCAATAATTCAAAGTCCTCTGTCGGTTAGCCAATTCCTCCCTCTCCACAGTCTCAATGACATAACCCGGCTGGGGACTCAAGAGGTCGCAATAAGTATCCAAAAACTGAGGCGCCAGACGCAAAATCCGCTCCGTGAGCTGAGAGGCGGTCTGCGGGATGGGCAGCTTCCAATTGCAGGTGCGATCAATGCACCAAGTATTAATTCGCTCGCCAATTGGTTCTTTCCAGTCCTGGGGAATGTTGTCCGCGCCGGCTATAATCCCAAGCAAAGCTCCCAATGTGGCGGCCGTGCAGTCCGTATCCTCCCCGCAATTGACGGCAGTGCAAAGACTTCCGCCAAAATCTCCTCCCCCGTAAAGCCAACCGATGATCACAATGCCAATATTGCTTGGAGCATCGTAACCGCGCTTGCCCACAGGAATATCTTTCGGCAGTTTATCCGGACTTGTCCCTTGCACGCCAAAAGTCCCCGGCACTTCTGTGAGCACAGCGCGCCTGGCTTCTTGCCAGCTCAAGCCTTTGCGATATGCTCCCCGGGCCGCGTTAACTCCCCGGGCAACACCACAGTCCGCCGGCAGATAAGAAAGCCCGATCTCAATGAGCCGGTCTGGATCGCTCTCCACGAAGGCGGCGCTTTGCATGGCAGCGCAGAAGATCTCTCCGTACAGCCCCTCATGGGCGTGATCGACGATGGCGTCCTGGTACGCGTATCGCACCGCTATTTCCGGATGTCCGGGAGCAAGGCAGGCCCACAGCTCTGAGCGAATGAAGCAGCCGCAGCTGTCTTTATAGGGATTATGCAGGTGCCCGGAAAGAGGCGGAACGATGCCTTGCCGCAGGTTAGCTTTGCCCGTGCCATACTCGGACCAATGGGGCACAATGTATGACAGCCAATATTCAGCCAAAATTTTCGCGTCGAGCCGGCGGCCATATTTTTCAGCTGCGCACAACCAGACCAACTGCAGATCCAAGTCATCGTTAGGCGGCGGATTCCCTTTCAAATCCTGAACATAAAATTTGAGCTCATTGAGCTGCCTTTTCCCTTCAAAGGGCTCGCCCAATGTGCCGCCAATGTTCTTCCCCAGCCAGCAACCCAAAACTTTCTGCCGATACTCTGCAAAACTTAGCTGCATTTGTATCCCTCCCGCTCGTTTATTGTCGGGACAATGAAAAAAGCGTCCCAAGGACATTATAGTCCGGACTGGACGCTTAATCAGTGGCTTTTCAGTTGTTTTTTGTGGGTTTTCTCATGATCCGCTGTCTATAGGCGCCCGGCGTCAGACCCATACGCTTGCGAAACGCTTTGTAAAACTGTTTTTTATCTCCGTAGCCCACAGCCAGACTCACCTGTTCCACGCTGAGATCGCCTGTGAGAAGCTCCAAAGATTTGGTAACCCGTAAGTCTTGCAAATAAGCGGTGAATGATTTGCCAAAACACTCTTTGAACAATTGGCTGAAATAAGAAGGATTATAGCAGTTCTGCCGGGCAAGCTCCGCAAGCGTGATCTTCTTATTGTAATTCTTCTCCAGATATTCCAAAATTTCGGCGCTGAAACTGTCCATGACCTGGTAAATGTTCCGGCCGGCGCTGGCCTGAAATTCGCGGAACAACTTAATTACCAAGGCGGTCACCAAACCCTCCAGCGCTTGCCTATACCCGCTTTCTTTGTGGACAAACTCGGCGTACATGTTCTCCAAGAGCCCTTCTACTCGCACCAGCTCTCTTCCCTTAAACGTCACTTTCGGCAAAAAGGGAAGCTCGCGCCCTTGGAAATCACGAAACGCGGTTAAGGTGAGAATATCTAGGGCGTTGTGCCCTTTGAGCAGCTCCGCGCCGAAGAATTCCGGAGTGAACAGACAATTATAGATTCCCATCACCTCATGAGGACGGAAGGAATGAGTATCGCCCAAATTGAAAAACAACATGTCACCCCGCTGCACAGCGTAAGTGCGGCCGGAAATGGTATGCTCTCCGGCGCCTTCCCAAATATAAACCAGTTCGATGAACTCGTGCAGATGTTCGCCTACCGGATCAGAGGTGGTATATTTCTGCAGGCAAATTCCCTCTTGGCTGCCGATGAGCTTATCTTTGCGAAAAATCAGCATCTGTCTGCTCCTCGTTTTCCAGCCTGACGGCAAGCAATTGCTCTCCGTCTCGCGGCAAGGCCCTGCTGGCGCGTCTTTTCCCCACCACCCAAAGGATTCCTTCGCCGTCCGTCAAAAGCGGAATTCTCTCTCTCTCGTCCCGGGGAAGCTTGGCATCTATAAACCAATCCTTGAGCTTCTTGGTGCCCCCCACTCCCCGCGGCTGAAATCTGTCCCCTGTTTGCCTGGTGCGCAAGAGCAAAGGCGGCGTCAACTCCCGGGCCAAGAAATACTCTCGGCCTGGTCCGGGATGATATTCGGCGGTCTGCCAAAGGGTCAGCTTCAAATCCCACTCCGGAATCCACACAGAACCCGGCCAGTGCAAAACGTAACGGCGGCAAACCGGCCTCCATCGCGGATAGCCGATCTTGATGGTCTCTTGCCCGCGCACGGCCTGTCTGCCGCCAGGAAGGCTGACGGTTCGCCCCGCCTCTTGCCCGGCTAAGGACAGGATTTGCTCAATATGAGCGAAACTCCAGACTTGACCAAACCAGCGGCAGACGGCCATCCGCGTTGCCCTGCGCACCAAGGCTATGTGTTCGCCAAACGCGGAGAGCGGAATTTCTCCTTCCGGCCAGTCCCGAGAGATTTCGCCGGCAATTTGCTCCAGATATTCATCCTCGCTGCGCAGAATCTGAGCGTTCTGAACCAACTGCCGGCGCAGAGCCGGGTTTTCAGCTTCTAAAAGCGGCAGATACCGGTGACGAACGCGGCTGCGAAAATAAAGCAGCTCATTGTTTGTGGCGTCAAGCCTCGGCGAGAGTCCAGCCCAAAGGCAATAAGCTTCAATCTGCTCTCTGGTGCATTCAAAAAGGGGACGCACAATCTTAAGTCCATCGTGCCGCGCAAGCGGGGCTATGCCGCTCAAGCCGCGCCTGCCCGCTCCCCGGAGCAGCCGCATCAAGATGGTTTCCGCCTGATCGTCCGCATTATGGCCCACAGCTACTTTGCTTATTCCCAGCTGCTGTCCGATCCTGGCGAAAAAGCCATAGCGGGCAAATCTGCCGGCTTCCTCCACAGACAGCTTGCTTTCTCTGGCGATGGCGGCCACGTCCCGCGTTTCGGTAAAAAAAGGCAATCCCAGTTGCCCTGCCAGCTGCCGCACGTATGTCTGATCTTCATCTGCCAAGTCGCCCCTGAGACCATGGTTCAAATGCGCCACAACCAGCTGGAGCTTGAACTGATGACGCAGCCGCCAAAGCAAATGCAGCAGCGCCACAGAATCGGGGCCGCCTGACACGGCTATCAAAAGCGAGTCTCCGGCTGCCAAAAGCTGCCAGCGGGCAATTGTTTTCTGCACTTGAGGCAACAGATCCAACCAATCCACTCCTCTTCCGGGGTCTCTCATAATTTATCTTCTTCCCCCAACGGTCAAATCCTGTTCCTTTCGGCGACAATTAATTTGGCACGTCAAGCAAACGGGCAAGCCTGCGCTGCAAAACAAAGCGGAATCTCTACCGCAAGCTACCTTACCACGGTCTTTCTTTTTCAAACCATCCCTGCGTTTCCCAGTACCGTACATCCGCAGGATTAAACTTCAACTTTTTATGCATAAATCTCATAGCGTAAAACAAGGCTTTAATCTTTAACGAAGGTCTTACATTCCGGCTCTCCGCTTTGATCTTTTCCGCTAGCTTATCGATTTGCTTTTGAAGCTTCAATTTCTTTCTCTCGTCCACAAGATCCCAATCGCTGGCGTGGATATTCCTGCCGAACGCATAGATCCGGGAGATTCCCCAGAAAGTCATGCTATCTTTTAAATCCTTAAGGGTAGATCTCGTTCCCGCACCCGCGGCCGTAGAGATTAAAAGCGCTTGCTTGCCAAACATTTCCTTCCTCGGCTGATGAGCCATCCATTGATATCCGAAATGATCGAGAAACGCCTTTAGCTGTCCGGGAATGTGATAGACGTAAACGGGAGCTGTGAATATCAAAAGGTTCGCCTCCAGCATAGCTTCGATAATCGGTTCCAAATAGCCATAATCCGGACACTTTTTAAAATCGGTAAAGCAATTCCAACATCCTCTACAGAAATTAGGCATGCTTTTAGGCAGAAAGAATTCTGTTACTTCGGTATCTGGATCAGATAATTGCCGTATAAATCGTTGGGCGATGTTGTAAGTGCTGGATTTTGCTCTTCGCTGCGTCGCGTAAATCGCTGTAATTTTCATCTCTGATCCTCCCGCGTGATCGTATTTAAGATGCTCCGGAACTGAAAAACAGACAAAGCACAACAAACCAAAGCATACATTACCGTCTTAATGGTCATTTTCTTCCTGTATTCTTCCTAGGTTGTCTTGCCCATAGGAGGAACCACAATGCAATTATCTCAAAATCGCAGCCGTGATGCAAGAGATTTTTCCCAGGAAGACATGATTGCCTGATTCGAAAAAGTAAACGCACCTCCTTGGGTGCGTTTACTCTTACAAAGGAGGATACCCCTTCCCATAGGGAAGGCGCGTGCGTTTAGTTTTACAAAACCTCTCCATTTTTTGCAAGCTTTGCCAAAAATATAGTTTGAAGGTACTCGGCAGCTTACAAGTAGGCTCTATGCGTTTTTTGGTAAAGCATTGTTTATGAAAGCTTCTCCGCTGCTTCTAGGCTACAATGGAACCAAATTTTCAAATCCGCATGAGATTGAATATGCGACCGATTCAACTCGCAGGACCAGGGTGTTCTATTGTGCCCCAGAATGCCCAATCAAAAGGGCTCGCTTGAGGAGAATCACGGCTTAATCAGACGGGTTTTACCAAAAGGAAAAAGCTTTGACCAGCAGAATCAGTCAGACATAAACCTAGTAATGAACCACGTCAACTCCTATTCGAGGAAGAAGCTAGC
>DIPB01000118.1:8036-8369 GCA_002426275.1 Firmicutes bacterium UBA5499 | reverse complement strand
GGAAAAATATATATCGGCGGCGTTGGCGCGGCTCCGCAATGGACAGAGAACCAAGCGGGAGTGTCCTTTACAGATGTACGCTGGGAAAACGGCGGCCAACACCAAGGCCCCGAAACTGGAAATAGATTCGTCACTTACCCCTTAAAAGAAGGCGCACGTTCTTTAGAACTCACATACGATTTCCGCGGGGTGGCAGGACAGCTTAATAATTGCACTTATTCAACATCCCTGCCGCTTCCCGGGATGCCGGAGATATTGAGAATCTGGCTTTACGGCGATAGTTCCGGGCATTGTTTTATTCTTCGCCTGTTGGATGAGGGAGGACAAACATTT
>DIPB01000118.1:6802-7881 GCA_002426275.1 Firmicutes bacterium UBA5499 | reverse complement strand
CAAACATTTCAATACTGGGGCGTCCCCATTAACTGGAGCGGCTGGAAGTTAGTCGAGGTAAATCTGGGAGCGCCCTCCGGCCACTGGGGTGGCTCTAATGACGGCGTGATGCATGGCAAGCTGAGCATTGCTTCCTTCTTAATTGAATCCCGTCCCCAAACCGCGGTAGCTAAGGGAAAAATATATGTGGGCGGCATCAGCGTCGTTTCACGGATCCGAGAATCCGAAAGCGTGACTGTGGACGTTACCAGCTCCAAATTGGGGAATATCTTTACAGAAGACGAGAGCGTTAAATTCTCGCTGCGCTTTAACAATTATTTGCCGCAGAGTCGACAGCTCTCCGTTCGCTATTGGGTTGAAACGCCCAATGATCGCTCTTTCCCGGGGAATACGTTGGCAGTTACTCTGGCGGCTAACGGAAAAGCGAGCAAAGAGATCACGTTAGACACAATTAAGCTCAACGGCTGTTTTAATTTGCACTTACAGATCAGCAGTTCCGATCAGAAAATCATCTTCAAAAAAGCGATTCCCTTCAGTCGCTGTCTGGCTCCCAGCGAGAAGCCGAGCGCTAATATCTTAGGCGCGCAGACGCATTTTGCCCATGGCCTGAACCGTTATCCGCTGAAGGAAAACTTGGAGCTTTTGCGCTTGAGCGGCGTCGCCTGGTATCGGGATGAGATGTTTTGGGAATATGCGGAACTGAAAAAAGGCGAAGTGAAAGTCCTTCCCGAGTGGGACGAGCGAATCAAGAAATCTCTTCAAAACGGCTTGATACCTCTGCTGGAGTTGAACTCCGGAAATTCGCGCCATGGGGGAGGGGTTCCAGAAACGGAAGAGCAGCTTGCCGCCTGGGGCAATTATGTGCGGCAGATGGCGCTACATTTCCGCGGCAAAATCAATCACTTTGAAATCTGGAATGAGTTTAACGGCGGCATGGGCCTCAGCGAAGAGCAAAGAAAATGGTCCATAGCAGAAAAAGCCCGGCATTATATGGATATTCTGCAGGTGGCGTATAGAAAGATAAAAGAAGTCGCTCCAGAGGCGACCGTTGTCGGCTGCGCCACTGCAGGCGTGGACTT
>DIPB01000118.1:6249-6679 GCA_002426275.1 Firmicutes bacterium UBA5499 | reverse complement strand
TATATGGATGGGGTTTCCGTGCATGCTTATACTAATCCGCGAAGCCCTGAGGAAGGAGGGTATTTAGAGCAGAAACTTCAACCGCTTAGAGACCTTATGGAACGTTATGGTACGATTAAACCGATCTGGATTACGGAAATCGGTTGGTCAACTCGGCTCACGCTTAATTCAACGGAAGTTACTGAACTCCAAGCGGCTGCCTATGCCGTGAGAGTATATGTTTTGACTTTAGGTTCCCAGCTGCCTGTGGCGATGCTCAATTGGTATGATCTGCATAACGACGGACCAGATCTCTACGATGTCGAGCATAACCTCGGTCTGGTTAACGCCGCCTACGGAGTTGAAGTTCCCTTTGCAGCCAAGCAGAATTTCATCGCATTATGTACCATGAACAGAATGCTGGAAGGCGCCGCTTTTTTGGAAAAGCTGG
>DIPB01000118.1:1652-6175 GCA_002426275.1 Firmicutes bacterium UBA5499 | reverse complement strand
CGCCGCTTTTTTGGAAAAGCTGGAGACCGCTCCTGAAATGTACGCCTATAAATTCTCCCTGCCGTCGCAAAAGCAGCTGCTTGCGCTCTGGACGCTTAATTATCAGGCAACCAGCACCATAGGTGTCAAGGTAGCCAATTCTTGTCCGCGAGTCGACGTCGTCGACTTATTCGGCAATCGCTCTGCGCTTTATCCAATCGACGGAATAGTTACAGTGTCCGTAAGTAACGAACCATTATATCTGGTGGGCGATTTTTCAGAAAACGCTCTTTGCAAACCAAAATTCTTCTTAACCGATCACTTTTTAAACAACATTGCAGGCGAAACTGTAACCGTCCGGATCCAAGGCGCAAAAGCAACTGCCGAGGTTGAACAGTTGTTAATCGATCTGCCAAACGGCTGGACAGTGAAAGAAGAAGGCGGTTTTTCAGCAGATAGTTTACAGGCGTATTTTACGCTTAACGTACCCGCCAGGATAGAGGAAAAACCTTACGTAGTGCCGATTTATCTTTTGACGAAAGGACGCGCTGTGGCTCAACTTTACGCTGTGGTGAACACAAGAGAACCTCTGCCGTAAAGTGCGGACAGCTGACGGAAAATCTGGAGTGCCTGAAATCGCCCCACAATTAAAGAGAGGTGGAACAAAATGAACTGGAAAAACGTCAAACTTGTTGTGCTTTTGTGTTTAATGTGCGCTCTTGGTTGCTCTGTGGCAACAGCGGAGCAAGTCTTTCATCTTGATCAGGAAATATCTTTTACCAATGTGAGCTGGAAAAGCGGCGGGCAGCACAACGGCCCAGCGGTAGCAACTAAGTTGGTCTCCAGCCCGCTGAAGGTTGGTGAACGATCGCTGGAACTCGCATACGATTTCCTCGGTGTGGAAGGCCAGATCAATAATTGCGCCTATACCCCGGTTGTACCGTTATTCCTTCCCGGGACGACAGAGGTATTGAGAATTTGGCTTTATGGCGATAGCTCCGGGCATTGTCTGATCCTTCGCCTGCAAGACGAGGGAGGACAAACATTACAATACTGGGGCGTCCCCATTAACTGGAGCGGCTGGAAGCTAGTTGAGTTTAAGCTGGGAGCTCCTCCGCAAGGTTATTGGGGAGGCGCCAATGACGGCGTGATCCACGGAAAGGTTAGCATTTCCTCCTTCTTAATTGAATCTCGGCCGCAAACCGCGGTAGCTAAAGGGAAAATATATATGGGCGGCGTCAGCGTTGTCTCCCAGGTGAAAGAATCTGAAAGCGTAAGGCTGGACGTTACCAGCTCTAAATTGGGGAACATTTTTACAGAAAAAGAGAAGATTCAATTTTTACTGCGCTTTGACAATTATTTGCCGCAGAGTAGACAGCTCAATGTTCGCTATTGGGTTGAAACGACCAATGATCGCGCTTTTCCGCGGAGTACGATGGCGATAACTCTGGGGGCTACCGGAAAAACGAGCCAAGAGCTCACTATAGACAATTTTAATCTTAATGGCTGTTTTAATTTGCACTTACAGATCAGCAGTTCCGATCAGAAAATCATGTTCAAAAAAGTGATTCCCTTCAGCCGTTGCGTAGCGCCCAGCGAGAAACCAAGAGCTAATATCTTGAGCGCGCAGACGCATTTCGCCCATGGTCTGGGCCGTTATCCGCTGAAGGAAAACATGGAGCTTTTACGCTTGAGCGGTGTCGCCTGGTATCGAGATGAGATGTTTTGGGAATATGCGGAACTGAAAAAAGGCGAAGTAAAAGTTCTTCCCGAATGGGACGAGCGAATCGAGAAATCACTTCAAAGCGGCTTGAAACCTCTGCTGGAGTTGAACTCCGGAAATTCGCACCATGGCGGAGGGGTTCCGGTAACGGAAGAGCAGCTTGCCGCCTGGGGCAATTACGTGCGGCAGCTGGCGCTACATTTCCGCGGCAAAATCAATCATTTTGAAATCTGGAATGAATTTAACGGCGGTATGGGCCTCAACTATGAGCAACGTGGCTGGACTTTAGAAGAAAAAGCCCGGCATTATATGGACATTTTGCAGGTGGCGTATAAGAAGATCAAAGAAGTCGCTCCAGAGGCGACTGTTGTCGGCTGCGCCACTGCAGGCGTGGACTTACCCTGGATAGAAGAAGTTTTTAAAGCAGGCGGTTTATCTTATATGGATGCGATTTCCGTGCATGCTTACCCCGGTCATCCCACCCCTGAGGAAGGAGGAGCTTTTAAGAAGCTACAACAGCTGAAAGAACTCATGGAACGTTACGGTACAATTAAACCCATTTGGATCACGGAAACCGGTGTGTCAACGCATCTCAACTCTACCGGAGTAACTGAACTCCAAGCGGCTGCCTTTGCCGTGAGACAATATGTTTTGACTTTGGCTTCCAAGCTTCCTGTGGCCCTGTTCAGTTGGTACGATCTGCATAACGACGGAACTGATCCATATAATGCCGAAAATAACTTCGGTCTGGTTAACGCCTCCTCTGGAGTTGAAGTTCCCTTTGCCGCAAAGCAGAATTTCATCGCTTTCACCGCTATGAACAGAATGCTGGAAGACGCCGCTTTTTTGGAAAAGCTGGAGACGGATCCTGAAATGTATGGCTATAAATTTTCCCTGCCGTCGCAAAAGCAGCTGCTTGTTCTCTGGACGCTTAATCATCAGGCGACCGCCACCATAGGCATCAAAACATCTAGTTCGCGAGTCGACTTCGTCGACTTATTCGGCAATCGTTTTGCTCTTTATCCAATCAATGGAATAGTTACAGTGACCGTAAGTAACGAACCTTTATATCTGGTGGGCGATTTCCCCAATAGCGCTCTTTGCGAACCGCCTTTTTCCTTAATCGACCATGCTTTCAACAGTTTTTCAGGCGAAACGGTAACCGTCCGGATCCAAGGCTCAAAAGCCGCCGCTGAGGTTGAACGGTTGCTAATTGATCTGCCGAGAGAATGGACAGTGAAAGAGCAAAAAGGGTTTTCCGCAGACAGTTTACAGGCGTATTTTACGATTAACGTTCCTTCCGGGATAGAGGAAAAAACTTACATCGTGCCGATTTATCTCTTGGGGAAAGAGCGAGTCTTAGCCCAACTTCAAGCGATCGTCTCTATCAAAAGGCCGCTTGTCGTTGAACTCAACCCGTCGATTGCTGATCCTTCTGATTGGCGAAAATGGAATATTGCCGTGACTGTAATCAATCAGTCGACTACCCGTAGCAATAGCGGTTCTGTCAAGCTTTTAGAGCCGCTTGAGTTCGTTAAGCTTTCTTATCCCCTCGGTTTTTCCTTAGCGCCTAATGAACGACAGACAATCGACATTCCTTTGACAACTGTATCACGAACGGCGATTCCCGTGAAAGTTGAGGTTACGTCCAGTCATGGCGACGAGGTGTCGGTGGAAAAGAACATGAGCTTTTTAGCAGCAATAAGGTGCAAGAGTCCTCTGACAGTCGACGGCGAGATCAGCGAAGGCGAGTGGGGAAAGGCAATGCCGTTCGCGATGGATCAAGCAAATCAGGTTAAGGAAATCAGTAATTGGGGCGGGCCGGAGGATGTCAGCGGCATTGGTTACCTGCAATGGGACGATGAATATTTGTATTTGGCTGTTCAAGCTAAAGACGATGTTTTCGTCCAGAATGGGACCGGTTCTGATCTTTGGTCTGGAGATAGCGTGCAATTTGCCGTCGATCCAGCCCGTAAAACGCAAGTGGGCGCCGAAGGTTTCCATGAATTTGGTTTTGCTTTGGGCAAATCGGGAGTCATCGGCTGGCGATGGGGTTCGACGTGGTCAATGGTAGCTGAGAAAACGCCTGGTCCTTTGCCGAAAACAGTTAGATTAGCGGTTATCAGAAAAGGGAATACCACCTGTTATGAGGCGGCGATCCCATGGAGCGAGCTAATGGTGACGAAACCCCAAATAGGGACAGTAATAGGTTTTTCGTTATTGATCAATGATAGCGACGCTTCCGATCGGGGTTGGATTGAGTATATGGGCGGTATTGGCCTGCCTAAAGAGGCATCTCTGTTCGGAGATTTGCTTTTAAGCGACTGATTTATTGGGAAGACGATTGGGATCACGGAGCCTGCTGCTTCAGCGTGAAAGATTGAGCGGGAATGCGCATATGAATTTTCACGACTCCGGGGACAATCTCCTGGCGCGTTCTCGCCACAGCTGTTCGTCAGAAAGGAAGTATTGACAGTGCATCAAGTGATCGTCATGGGCAGAAGGCTGGCTGTGATTGCGGCTGCTATAGCCGCAAAAAGGAAGGGCTTGAAAACGCTCCTTGTGGAGAAATACGGATTTTGGGGTGGGATGGCCACAGCGAGTCTTGTGAATCCGTTTATGTCCACTTTGGGCGCCGGTGGACACTATCGGGAATTTCTTCAAAGCCTTACAAAGAGGCAGGCGGCGGAAGAGCGCACGTTTGACGGAGAGCTTGCCAAGTTGGGTTTAGACGAGTGGCTAACAGAAGAAGGCATCGATCTCCTGTTCCACGGCCAGCTGGCTGACAAGCGCGCAGGTGGAAGGGAGAAACGTTAAAAGC
>DIPB01000118.1:0-1535 GCA_002426275.1 Firmicutes bacterium UBA5499 | reverse complement strand
GGAAGGGAGAAACGTTAAAAGCGTAAAAGTTTCCGGCAAAGAAGGAGAGTTAACACTTCCCGCCGCTCATTTCATCAACTGCACAGGCGACGGAGACCTGGCCGCCCTCTCTGGGGTGAAAATGAATGCCGTACATCCGACGGCCTTTGCCAGCCCATGACCACGCGCTTTCAGGTGGGAGGAGTGGACGACAGACTACTGCCGCCAAGGAAGGAGCTAAACGCACTATAATGCGGCTAAAGCCTAGGGGAGGCTGTGCAACCCCAGGGAAGATCTGCTTTGGTTCCGCACCATTCGTCCAGGCGAAATACATTTCAACAGCACCAGGGTCACGGGTAAAAATCCTGTATCGCTGCAAGACCTTACGGCCGCGGAGCTGGAAGCGCGCCGGCAGATCGCGGAGCTTTTGGCTTGGCTAAAAGAGGAATTCCCAGCTTTCAAAGGCGCTTATCTGCTGCACATCGCAGCTCAAATTGGTGTACGGGAAAGCAGAACCATCCAAGGCGCCTATCAGCTCACGGAGGAAAATGTCCTCTCAGGCAGGAATTTTGCAGATACCATCGGCAAATGCTCTTATCCCTCATAGATATCCATAGCCCCACAGACGAAGGCACCAGAATTGCCACACTCGCGCCTGGGGATTGGTATGAGATTCCTTATGGGACGCTCTACACGTCCGCCATCAACAAGCTTCTGGTTGCCGGCAGGTGCATTTCTTCCACTCACGAAGCTCAGGCCTCGCTGCGAATCATGCCCACCTGCATGGTGCCCGGCCAGGCGGCGGGAGTTGCCGCCGCTTTGGCGGACGCGGGGGATTTGGCTGTCTGGCAAGTCTCCCCGCTCGAGCTGCAGGTAGACTTGAAAGCCTCCGGAGCGGATTTGCGCTGAGACGGGACATCAAGGCGAAAGCAAGTATCATAACTAAGCAAACGCCAAGTAAACGATTATTATGCCTGCCTGCTCACAGCCACGCGGCTTTGTCCAAGAACATTCGCGCCATCGGGCGATGAGAGGAGAGTGAAGGTAAAGATGAAAAAAAGTTGGCTCATCATCACGATCGTTGCAGTTGTTTTAGTGGGAGTAATTATTGGCACTGCGCGGAAGAAAGGGAATGTGAGGTCTGCTCAAAATGGCAAGAAAGTCGTGGTGGTCCTTAATAATGGACCTAAAGAGACGGATAAGGTTGCTGTGAAACGACACAAAGAAAATATTGCGCGCTTCAATGAGAAGTATCCCAACATTGAGATTCGATGGACTGATCGCCCGTATAGCCCCGATAGCTTTGCCACCAGCATGGCGGGAGGAACAGCCGAAGATGTAATTGGACTGATGGCGACTGAAGGTTACGTGGCAGATCGCGGTTATGCTTTGGATCTGACCGATTTTGTCAACAAGTGGAAATATAAGGATCAGTTAAACTACGACACATTGAAACCTTTTATCCGCAACGGAAAGATCTATGGCTTACCAACTGACGGTTATCTCATGGGGTTACTCTATAACAAAACTTTGTTCAACTGATATTCGGAAAGTAA
>DIPB01000143.1:8504-10104 GCA_002426275.1 Firmicutes bacterium UBA5499 | reverse complement strand
GGTTTGTAATCCAGCCGGGTTCCTGAGCCTGAAGCCCCCAGTCTCCGAAGGTGAGCTTGTTGCCGCGGGAGGCCTTGCCCCTCATCCGGCCCCGCTGAACCTTACGGTACTTTACACGCTTTGGTATCAGCACTCTTACTCGCCTCCTTCCACCTGTTTGGCGCCTGTCTTGACTGCGCGCTCGGGCAGGATCTCACCTTTGTAGATCCAGACCTTAACTCCGATTTTGCCATACGTGGTGGCAGCCTCGGAAAAGCCGTAGTCAATGTTGGCTCTGAGGGTGTGCAGAGGCACTTTCCCCTCGCTTGCCCATTCGGTACGGGCAATTTCCGCTCCTCCCAATCTGCCTGAAACTGTAACCTTAATCCCTTGCGCTCCTAACCGCATGGAGCGGGAAATGGTCTGCTTCATAGCCCGGCGGAAAGACGTGCGCCTCTCCAGCTGAAAGGCGATATTCTCCGCCACAAGTTGAGCGGTGGTTTCGGGAGTGCGGATTTCTTGGATATTCAAATGGATCTTTTTCCCAAAATTAGTCTCCAATTCCTTGCGCAGTGCGTCCACTTCGCTGCCGCCTTTGCCAATCACCATCCCCGGCCTTGCCGTGTGAATAGTTACGTTGAGCTGATTGGCTTTGCGCTCGATCTCAACCTGGGCGATGCCCGTGTTGAACAAGCGCTTTTTGATGTACCTGCGAAGCTTTACATCCTCAAGGAGCTGGTCCGCATAGGTCCCGCGCTCTGCATACCAGTGGCTGTCCCAGTCACGGATGATGCCCAGACGCATGCCATGCGGGTGCACCTTTTGACCCAACCTTATCCCTCCCTCTCCTTCACCACAACGGTGATATGACTTGAACGTTTATTGATCCTGTCAGCTCTGCCCTGGGCGCGGGGCCTTATTCTCTTGATGGTAGGGCCTTCGTCCACGTAGGCGGCTGAGATATATAGCGAATCCGTATTCATCTTAAAGTTCTGCTCTGCATTGGCCACTGCGGATCGCAGCAATTTCGAGATCGGCGTTGCCGCAAAATTGGGGACAAACTGGAGAATTGCTTCAGCCTCCCCCACCTTCTTGCCGCGAATTAAATCTATTACCTGCCTTACCTTGCGGGGCGCGATCCGGATATGGCGTGCAACGGCTTTTGCCTCCATGGCAAATTCCCCCTTTATTTTACTCCTGTTGAACGCTCTGTCTTTTCAGCGTGCCCGCGAAAGGTCCTGGTGGGGGCGAACTCTCCCAATTTGTGGCCCACCATCTCTTCGGTCAGGTAGATGGGTACATGCTTGCGTCCGTCGTGAATAGCCACCGTATGACCCACCATCTCAGGAAAAATCGTAGAACGGCGCGACCAGGTTTTAATCACCTGCTTCTCGCCTTTCTCATTCAGCGCTTGAATTTTGTTCATCAGGCTCTCGTCCACAAACGGGCCCTTTTTAAGCGATCTTCCCATATTCCACCCCCCTTTCTAGGCCTTTCTCCGTCTGACGATCAAACGGTCCGACGGCTTGTTCTTGCGCGTGCGATAGCCTAAAGTGGGCTTGCCCCAAGGCGTAACCGGATCTCGTCCCACAGGGGAGCGTCCCTCGCCGCCGCCGTGGGG
>DIPB01000143.1:2643-8382 GCA_002426275.1 Firmicutes bacterium UBA5499 | reverse complement strand
GGGGATGATCCACCGGATTCATCACAACGCCGCGAACGTGAGGTCTTCTGCCCAACCAACGGCTGCGGCCTGCTTTGCCGCCGGATGTGGTCTCGTGTTCGACATTGCCCACCTGGCCGATGGTTGCCCTGCTGTCCAAAAGCACCAGCCTGACCTCGCTGCTCGGCAGTCTCACGTGGGCGTATCTGCCTTCTTTGGCCATCAGCTGAGCGCTGGCGCCGGCTGAACGGACCAGCTGTCCGCCTTTGCCGGGCCAAAGCTCAATGTTATGGATCACGGTACCGACGGGAATATTCCGCAAAGGCAAGGCATTGCCCACTTTGATATCCGCCTCGGGACCGTTCTCCACCCGATCTCCCACGGAAAGCCCTACGGGAGCCAAAATATAACGTTTTTCGCCATCCGCATAGTTCAAGAGCGCGATGCGCGCGGAACGGTTCGGATCATACTCGATGGCAACCACCTTTGCAGGCACGCCATCCTTCTCCCTGCGAAAATCAACAAGACGGTATTTGCGCTTGTGCCCTCCGCCGCGAAAGCGGACGGTAATGCGCCCATAAACGTTGCGGCCGCCTTTTTTCTGCAGGGGCTCTACCAACGATCGCTCGGGCTGCGCGGAAGAGACCTCGGAAAAATTCGAAATGACCATGCCGCGCCTGCCGGCAGATGTCGGTTTAAATGATTTCACACCCATGTCGCCCCTCCTCCTCAGACGCCTTCAAAGAACTCAATTTGCTGGCCCGGAGCCAAAGTGACCACTGCCTTCTTCCACTGGGAAGTATAGCCTTCGTTCCTGCCCATGCGTTTCTTCTTTCCGGGATAATGCATGGTGTTCACGGCGATCACCTTCACTTTGAAGATCTGTTCCACAGCCAGCTTAATCTGCCACTTATTGGCCCTGGGATCAACGGCAAAAGAATATTTGTCTTCCGCCTGTAGGTTGGTGCTTTTCTCAGTGACGAGAGGCTGCTTAATGATTTCCCTGGCGTCCATCAGGCGAGCACCTCCTCTAAGTTTGCCACGGCTTGGCGAGTGAGCACCAACTGGCTGTGATTCAGCAGATCGTAAACATTGATCTTTCCGCTTGTCAAAGCCAGCGCCCCAGGTATATTGCGGATGGATTTCACCGCATTTTCGTTTTCAGCTTCCAGCACCAGAAGGGGTCTGTCCGCTCCCAGCTTCGCCAGAATCTGAAGCATGCGCTTTGTCTTGGGCTCGTCGAAATTTAGGCTGTCTAAAACGAACAGCCCGCCCTCGCTCAATTTGGCGGACAGCGCGGACCTGAGAGCCAAGCGCCTGACTTTCCGGGGAACTTTATATTCATAGTTCCTGGGCTGAGGGCCGAAAACCGTGCCGCCGCCCACCCACTGCGGGGCGCGGATGCTTCCCTGCCTGGCGCGGCCTGTGCCCTTTTGCCGCCATGGCTTTTTGCCGCCGCCGGAGACAAGGCCGCGGCTTTTGGTGGCCGCCGTTCCCTGCCTGCGCTTGGCCAGCTGCATTTTCACCGTCTCATAGATGGCGTGCCGATGGAGAGGCGTCGCCCAAACTGCGTCGGACAGCTCAATCTCGTCGGCCTTTGCCACATCTATTTGTTCGTTTTCATCTATGACTTTATAGACTGAAACCTTAGGCATTTTGGGCGCCTCCTTTCTTCACGGTTTGCCTGATATATAACAATGATCCTTTAACCCCCGGCACAGAGCCTTTAATCACCAAAAGGTTCTTTGCAGGATCAACTTTTACAACCTCAAGATTCTGAACGGTTACGCGGCTGTTGCCATAATGTCCCGGCAGCTTCGTCCCTTTGAAGACGCGCGCAGGTCCGGTGGCGCCCTGCGAACCGGGCCTTCTGTGATACATCGAACCGTGTTCCATGGGTCCGCGGCTAAAATTCCACCGTTTGATTCCGCCGGCAAATCCCTTGCCCCGGGAAATGCCCGAAACATCTACAAGATCGCTTGCGCTGAAAACATCCACGTTGAGCTCGCTGCCCACAGCCAATTCATCGTCTGCGGGAACCTCTCTGAGAAAACGCAGCGGCTCCACAGCCGCTTTCTTGAAATGGCCGGCTTTGGGCTTATTCACCAACTTGGGCCTGACAGCTTCAAAGCCGAACTGCAGCGCGCTGTATCCGTCCCGCTGGACGGTCTTTACCTGCACCACTTTGCAGGGTCCGGCAGCCACCACCGTCACCGGAATGGCTTTGCCTTCCTCATCAAAGATCTGTGTCATCCCGACCTTTCGGCCAAGAATTGCTTTCACCAATTTGTTCACCTCCAGTCCCGCGCTCCGGCGCTATAGCTTAATCTCGATGTCCACTCCCGCCGGCAGGTCGAGGCGCATCAAAGCGTCGACAGTCTTCTGAGTAGGTGCGAGAATGTCTATCAGGCGCTTGTGAGTGCGCATCTCAAACTGCTCGCGCGAATCCTTATTTACATGGACGGAGCGTAACACTGTATAGATATTCCTCTCCGTCGGCAGTGGGATCGGTCCTGAAACTCCGGCGCCTGTACGCCGGGCGGTATCCACGATTTTATCTGCCGACTGATCCAGGAGCCTATGATCAAAGGCTTTTAGCCTGATCCTGATCTTTCCCGTGGCCATCTCTGTCCCCCCTTGCCCCTGAAACTAGGCTTCCCCAGGCCATAGGAGGCCGGGGAAGCTTCAGGCTCAGTGCCAATTTATTCGATGATCTTGGAAATAACGCCAGCGCCAACTGTATGGCCGCCCTCACGAATTGTGAAGCGCAGACCTTCCTCCATAGCGATGGGGGTAATGAGCTCAATGGACATGGTGACGTTATCGCCGGGCATCACCATCTCCACACCCTCAGGCAGCTGTGCTGTTCCGGTAACGTCCGTTGTCCGGAAGTAAAACTGAGGACGGTATCCATTGAAGAACGGAGTATGACGTCCGCCCTCTTCTTTGGTCAGGACGTAGACTTCGCCTTCAAATTTAGTGTGCGGCGTGATGGAACCGGGCTTCGCCAAAACCTGGCCGCGCTCGATCTCATCGCGTTCAACGCCGCGCAAGAGCGCGCCGATGTTGTCTCCGGCCTGAGCTTGATCCAATGTCTTGCGGAACATTTCCACGCCGGTCACAACCGTCTTTTTAATTTCCGGCGCCAGACCGATCAGCTGCACCTCGTCGCCCACTTTAACTGTGCCGCGCTCCACACGCCCTGTGGCCACGGTGCCGCGGCCGGTGATGGTGAAGACGTCCTCAACTGGCATCAAAAACGGCTTGTCTGTGTCGCGCTCAGGAGTTGGAATGTATTCATCCACAGCGTCCATCAGCTCCGTAATCGCCTTACACCACTTGCACTCGCCGCAGCCGCACTCCAAAGCCTTGAGCGCGGAACCCACGATGATGGGTACCTCGTCTCCGGGATACTCATATTCTGTGAGCAAATCGCGAACTTCCATCTCCACCAGTTCAATCAGCTCGGGATCGTCCACCATGTCGGCCTTGTTCAAGAACACGATCACCTTTGGCACGCCGCTCTGGCGGGCCAACAGGATGTGCTCCCTGGTCTGCGGCATGGGGCCGTCGTTTGCGGAAACAACCAGGATTGCGCCGTCCATCTGGGCAGCGCCGGTGATCATGTTCTTCACGTAATCCGCGTGTCCAGGGCAGTCCACGTGAGCGTAGTGACGCTTGTCTGTCTCGTACTCGACGTGAGTGGTGTTGATGGTAATCCCGCGTTCGCGCTCCTCAGGCGCATTGTCGATCTCATCGTACTTCTTGTACTCAGCCTGGCCCTTCTTGGACAATGCCATGGTGATGGCGGCCGTCAAAGTTGTCTTGCCATGATCAACGTGTCCGATGGTCCCGATGTTTACATGGGGTTTTGTTCTTTCGTACTTTTGCTTTGCCATTTTAACTTTCCTCCCTTAACTATTAACTTGCTTACCGTTCGCTAATAATCTTCTCCGCAATTGAATCCGGCACCATGGCGTAATGGTGAAGCGTCATGGTGGAGACCGCTCTGCCCTGAGTCATGGAGCGCAGGGTCGTCGCGTACCCGAACATCTCTGACAGCGGCGCCTCGCCGCGGATGATCTGAGCATTGCCCCGGGCTTCCATCCCCAGCACGTTGCCGCGCCTGGAATTGAGATCTCCCATCACATCGCCCATGAATTCTTCCGGAGTCACGATCTCAAGGGACATGACTGGCTCCAACAGCACGGGCTTCGCCTTCCTGGCGCCCTCTTTAAAGCCCATGGAACCCGCAATGCGGAACGCCTGTTCTGATGAATCCACTTCGTGATAGGAGCCGTCATAAATGGTGACCCTCACATCCACTACCGGATAGCCGGCCAGCACGCCGTTGGCCATGGCGTCGCGCACACCGTTTTCCACAGCGGGGATATATTCTTTGGGGACTACGCCGCCCACAATCTTATTGACAAACTCAAAACCTGAGCCGCTCTCCAAGGGCTCCAGCTCCAGCAGCACATGGCCGTACTGGCCGTGACCGCCGCTTTGCCGGACGAATTTCCCTTCCGCTTTAACAGCCTGGCGGATGGTCTCTCTGTAAGCGACCTGGGGCTGACCTACGTTGGCTTCAACCTTGAATTCTCTCATCAGTCTGTCCACGATCACTTCCAGGTGCAATTCGCCCATGCCTTGGATGATGGTCTGGCCGGTTTCCTCGTCCGTATAGACCCTGAAGGTCGGGTCCTCTTCCGCCAACCTGCCAAGAGCGATGCCCAGTTTATCCTGGTCGGCTTTAGTCTTTGGCTCAATGGCAATGGAGATCACCGGATCGGGAAACTCCATGGTCTCCAGCAAAATGGGCTGTTTTTCGTCGCAGAGAGTATCGCCGGTCGAGGTGTTTTTCAAGCCCACGGCAGCCACAATGTCGCCAGCCCGGGCTTCCTCCAGCTCTTGCCTGTGGTTGGCGTGCATGCGCAGGATGCGGCCGATCCGCTCCCGCTTGCCTTTAATGGAATTGTAAACGTAGGAGCCTGCCGTGATCACGCCGGAATAGACCCGGAAATAGGCCAGCTTGCCAACGTAAGGATCGCTCATGATCTTAAAAGCCAAAGCTGCGAACGGCTCCTCATCCGAGCTGTCCCGCGTCAGCTCCTCTCCGGTGTCGGCATTTTTCCCTTCCACAGGAGGAACGTCCACAGGAGACGGCAGAAAATCAACCACCGCGTCCAAAAGCGGCTGAACCCCTTTGTTCTTAAAGGAAGTCCCGCAGAGTACAGGCACCAGCGTGCCGCTGATCGTACCCTTCCGCAGGGCGGCCATGATTTCTTCCTCCGAAACTTCCCCGCCGTCCAGATACTTCTCCATGATCTTGTCGTCTACATCCGCCACAGCTTCTATGAGCTGTTCCCGGTATTCCTCGGCCTGAGCTTTGAGCTCATCGGGGATGGCCGTCTCTTCGCTTCTGGTGCCCAGATCATCAGTATAGATGCGGGCGTCCATTTTCACTAAATCAATTAAACCCTTAAAATTATCCTCATTACCTACGGGAAGCTGAATCGGTACGGCGTTTACCGAGAGGCGATCCCGCATCATCTTCACGGCATTGAAGAAATCCGCGCCAGTTCTGTCCATCTTATTTACGTAAGCGATCCGCGGCACATTATACTTGTCCGCCTGCCTCCAAACGGTTTCCGATTGGGGCTCCACACCGCCTACAGCGCAAAAAACTGCCACTGCACCGTCTAGAATTCTCAGTGAACGTTCCACCTCTACAGTGAAGTCCACGTGGCCGGGCGTGTC
>DIPB01000143.1:1224-2513 GCA_002426275.1 Firmicutes bacterium UBA5499 | reverse complement strand
GTAGCAGCAGAAGTAATGGTAATCCCACGCTCCTGCTCTTGAACCATCCAGTCCATGGTTGCGGCACCATCATGCACTTCGCCCAGCTTATGAACCCTTCCGGTATAGAAGAGTATGCGCTCTGTGGTGGTGGTCTTTCCAGCGTCGATATGTGCCATGATCCCTATATTTCTAATTTTTTCAAGAGGAAATTCCCTCGCCACTTCTTTTTACCCCCCCTCTTAATACCTTGCCAGGGCTCACAATTCTACCAACGATAATGGGCGAAGGCACGGTTTGCCTCGGCCATCCGATGGGTATCCTCACGCTTTTTCACTGCGGAGCCGGAACCTGAAGCTGCATCCAAAATTTCGCCGGCCAGCCTCTGACGCATGGTGCGCTCGGATCTGCTTCTGGCCGCGCCGACCAACCAGCGCAACGCCAGGGCGATTCTGCGCTCTGGGCGCACTTCCACCGGCACCTGATAAGTAGCGCCGCCAACCCGGCGGGCTTTCACCTCCAGAAGGGGCATGGCGTTTTTCACAGCCTCTTCCAGCACCTCTAGCGGCTCTTTGCCAACTTTCGTTTTCACATCTTCCAGTGCTCCGTAAAAAATCGATTCTGCCAAAGCTTTTTTGCCGGAATACATGACCTTGTTGATGAAACGGGTTACCAGTTCGCTTTTGTAGAGCGGATCCGGTAAAATCTCTTGAGTTGCTACATTCCCCCGTCGCGGCATCCATTTCCCCCCTTTCCACTGGGCCTTTCTGCCTTACTTAGGTTGCTTGGCCCCGTACTTGGAACGCGCTTGCCTTCTATTTTGCACTCCCGCGGTGTCCAAAGTCCCGCGAATAATGTGATAACGAACGCCCGGCAGATCTTTTACCCTGCCGCCGCGGATGAGGACCACGGAGTGTTCTTGAAGGTTATGCCCTTCGCCAGGGATATAAGCCGTCACTTCCATTCTATTGGTAAGGCGTACCCTGGCTACCTTTCTGAGCGCGGAATTAGGCTTTTTTGGGGTCACAGTTGACACCCTGGTACATACTCCCCGCTTTTGCGGCGAGCCGCCCGATGAAACAGCGTCCTCCCGCAGAGTGTTGTAACTCCATGCAAGAGCAGGCGCGCTGCTCTTTCTGGCAGCTACTTTTCTGCCCTTGCGCACCAGCTGATTAATTGTCGGCACTTTCCCGTCCACCCCCTTTCCCTGGCTAGTCAACGAGAGCGGCAACCGCAGCGCCGATCTCTATGCCGCAGCGCTGACCAAGTTGCCGCATCGTTTCAACATCTTTGAGTTTTATTCCCTTTTT
>DIPB01000143.1:764-1053 GCA_002426275.1 Firmicutes bacterium UBA5499 | reverse complement strand
TCCCTGGCAATAAAGACGACCTTCGCATCGCCTGCTGAAATGGCCTTCAGAGTTTCTTTCCTGCCCACAATGCACCTGCTATCAGCCGGCAGGGCTTCTCCGGACATTATTTTCGCTCCCTTCAGGTTAAAAGCAAGCGTTTTACAGACACTCGTTTATTTTAGCACCCCAAAGCGCGCCTGTCAATAACCGTCCGCTATTTTTCTTTTTCTACTACTTTGATGGAATTGTAGCGGCTCATGCCCGTGCCGGACGGCACCAGCTTTCCGATGATCACGTTTTCCTTCAG
>DIPB01000143.1:365-582 GCA_002426275.1 Firmicutes bacterium UBA5499 | reverse complement strand
CCGATGATCACGTTTTCCTTCAGTCCCAGCAGCGGATCGCTCTTGCCTTTGATGGCCGCGTCCGTGAGCACCCTGGTTGTCTCCTGGAAGCTGGCGGCCGACAGGAAGCTGTCCGTGGCCAGCGCAGCTTTGGTGATGCCCAAAAGCGTCACCTTACCTTGGGCCGGAGTCAGGCCGGCCTCCCGCGTCTTTTCGTTCACATCTTCGAATTCAAAAA
>DIPB01000143.1:0-131 GCA_002426275.1 Firmicutes bacterium UBA5499 | reverse complement strand
TTATCGTTGATCTCAACGCCCTGGGAACGATACACGTCCTGTACTCCCTGGACTATATACGACGCCACTGCCATGGGTCCTTTTTCCTTCTTGATCCGCAGGATATCGTGGGGATTGATGGAGCCTTCCGT
>DIPB01000050.1:15185-17015 GCA_002426275.1 Firmicutes bacterium UBA5499 | reverse complement strand
TTTTTCTGCACGCTGGGCTTTGTCAATTTCAGTACGGTGGGCTATCACCTGAAAGCGAAAAATCTCATGTCCGACGCAAGCATCACGCTGCTGTACTCCGTCGCCATGATTGTGGACGCTGCGACGGCCCTGCTGGTCGGAAAAGCGTATGACCGCATGAAAACAAAAACCGGGCTGAAAACCGGCGGGCTGCTCGTCCTGGCGGCGATTCCTTTGATTACGCTGCTGCTGCCGTTCCTGAGCCTGAGCCGGTCCGTTCCATTGATTGCCGCGGGGATGGTGGTTTTCGGCGTCATCATGGGGACCCATGAAACCATTATGCGCTCCGCCATCGCCGATATCACGCCGTTCCATAAACGCGGAACCAGCTACGGCGTTTTCAACACCGCTTACGGGCTGGCCCTCTTCGGCGGAGCGGCAGTCATGGGCTGGCTGTACGATCGAAATCAAATCGGGGTAATCCTGGCTTTTACCTGCGCAACGGAAGCCGTCGCCGTTCTCCTCTATTTCAGAATGAATCGCCTGGTCAAGGCGAGCCGGTCGTAAAACGGAGGGATGCATCATGGAACAGGAGTGGCTGACGATCAATTACATGCTTCCCAAAGAACCGTCTCGTGTTCGGGTCAGCATATGGAGAAAACTCAAAAAAAGTGGCGCTGTTATTTTGAGCCAATCGGTCTGGGTTTTACCTATGAGTAAAGACAACGAGGTTTTTATGGAGGATATTTCAAATGAAATCCTGAAAAACGGGGGCGAAGCTTATCTGATGAAGATGGCTCCACATGATGAAGGCACCTCAGAACGCATCATAGCCACATTTGACCGAGCAAGGGATGAGGAATACAGAGAATTTCTTGAGCAATGTGACGACCTGCTCCATGAATTGGAAAAGGAATCTGAGCGGAGAAAATTTACCTTCGCGGAACTTGAAGAAAATGAGGCTGAGTTTCAAAAGTTGACTGACTGGCATCAAAAAATCGCGCAACGGGATTTTCACGGGGCCTCTCTGCGTCCCTCAGCCGATGAAAAACTAGAGCAATGCAGGGCGCGGCTGGCGGCGTTCAGCGCGGAGGTTTATCGGCAAAGTGATGGACTCCTGAAATAACATGGGAAAATTTATAAACTTAAGCGAAAGGACGAAGAGATTAAAAACCGATATTCCGACCGTATTTATCGCACTGAAGAAAAAGGAGACATCAGTGTTTGCGAAAATATGTGCTGGTTTCACCGTTGCCTACGCCTTATCGCCCATCGACCTTGTTCCTGATTTTATTCCTGTGCTTGGATATTTGGATGATGTTATCATCCTGCCCGCGCTGGTGACATTGACGATAAAGCTGATTCCGCATGACATTTTTACGCAATGCCGACTGGAATCCCAGGGGCTGCATCAGGACAAAAAATGGTATTATGCGCTACCGCTTGTAGCTCTTTGGTCGGTCGTTTTCTATTTGCTTAAGCGATCCTTTTGATTAGCGACGGAAAAAGGCTGAGCGGTTGACGTATTTGTTCGATAGATGCTTCAGACCGGTTGGAGAACATCCCAGAAACTTGAAGACGATGCGTGGATTTGTGGCAACGGGATTGTACGGAGATGAGAGCGTTTGTCTAATCAATCAAGGAGCAGCGCGGCTTTGGGGCTTGTTTCCCTCAATTCACGATTAGGTAAAAAGGTTCTTCATGTTCCTCGCATTTCTTGAAGCAGGGTTTCTTGGTGCAAGTTTTCATTTTGGCACAGACAACAGGGTTATTAAATGTATTGCGTGGATTGAACGTGCGATGGATCCGGATCTCTTTGGCAACAGTGGGTTGCATCTTTGCCAATGGTCA
>DIPB01000050.1:11300-14901 GCA_002426275.1 Firmicutes bacterium UBA5499 | reverse complement strand
GGAAGTTACCTTTTCAATTTACGCGGTAGGTAAAAATCGGTCGGCCCCCTTTACAAAAGCTGCGGCCTCCGGTATAATAAATTAGTAAACAGGTTGCCGGTGTGCTGGAATTGGCAGACGGGGCGGACTCAAAATCCGTTGTCAGCGATGGCGTGTGGGTTCAAGTCCCACCACCGGCACCACTCTAAATGAACTTTGAGTGCTCATAATTTTTCTTCGGCAGTTCAAAACATAAAACAAATCCCGCATTCAGCCCATAAAGCCGTTTTGCGGGATTTGTTTTTTTTCATCATGTTGTGGCAAACATCTTATTATATTTTTATAAAATTATGCTGAGAGGTGCAAGTTTATGATTCTTGCCATTAGCGAAGCTCCATGCAAAGTCTGATATTGGACGGGAATTGCATGGAGTGGTAATATAAATTTTACCGTCCAAATTAGGCTTTGCTTTTTCAGTCTATCAAGATTTGAAGGAGCAAAGCCATGAAAAAAACAAATGTATTTTTTGACCTCAGGGATTTCCTAATCCTATGGGGTTCACAATCTGTATCCACTTTGGGTACAGCCATGACCAATTTTGCACTCATCGTTTGGGTGTATGGGCAAAAAGGCACAGCTTCCAGTATAACGCTATTGTCTGTGTTCTCTTTTTTGCCTTCCATATTATTTTGTTTTATTGCAGGTACAGTTGCCGACAGGTGGGACAAAAAGCGTATAATGCTAACGGCTGACCTGATTGCGGCAGTTGGCACAGTCACAGTTCTGATGCTTTACCTAACATCCACATTACAAATACGGCACCTTTACATTATCAATTTTTTGCTTAGCTTCATGAATGCATTTCAAAATCCTGCGTCTTACGTTGCAACAAGTTTGCTGGTGCCAAAGGAACATTATGTGAGGGTTAGCGGATTGCACGCACTTTCGGGTTCCATTGTCACGATACTGGCCCCGGCTTTTGGGAGTGCGGTATTGTCCTTTGGCGGATTGGAAACAGTCTTAATGATTGACAGTGCCACCTTTTTAGTTGCATTTTTCATACTGTTTTTGTTTATCAAAATCCCCAAAATCATACGCAAGGGAAAAGAGAAAAAAGAATCCTTTGTCCAAAGTTGCAGGGTCGGAATTGACTTTCTTCGGAAGCATTCAGTGTTGTTGCGAATTATTTTATTTTTCGCTTTTGTCAACTTGATTGCAAAAATGGGCGGCTATGGCATGTTGCCCGCACTGGTGCTTGGCCGTACAGGAAATGATCAAGTTGCGCTGGGCATGGTTGAGGCTGCTGTCGGGATTGGAACGCTTGTAGGAAGCATTTTTGTCACCTTGATGAAACCGGCACAGAACCGGGTCAAGGTCATCTTTTTCACCTGTGGTATCTCGTTTCTTTTGGGTGATGTGGGGCAGAGTTTAACGCATTCATTGCCATTGTGGATAGCAGAGGCGCTTACCTCAAATGTGCCGATGGCATTTTTTGAACGCGAACCCAACCGCTGTCATGTGCTCCAACGTTCCAACAGAAATGCAAGGACGTGGTTTTTCCACGAGAGATAATATTCAATACAGCACTATCCCGGTCGGTTTGTTTCTTGGTGGAGTTTTAGCAGACCATGTGTTTGAACCGTTCATGACAGCTACGTCCTCATTGCGAGAAATATTGTCATTTTTTTTGGAACAGGAAAAGGCGCTGGCATTGCGGTGATTTTTTTTATCGTGGGCATAATCGGATTTATCACCAGTTTCATTGCCCTAAAAAATCCACTGTACCAAAGCCTTAATACCAATAACGAACAATCATTAAATTAAGAAGGGTAAGCCTTCTTGCAGCTCTCATGTGGAGGTGGAATCGTGAGCCATCTCAAAAAAACGTCCCGCATTACGAAGCAGAAGATCCCGTAATGATTATGAGCGTCGATCAGAATGATTACATCAGCTTGACGGATATGGCGAGAGCTCGGACAGACGCGCGTGCGGCAGATGTTATCAAAAACGGGCTGCCACCCGCGCTACTTTGGAATTTTTGGGCGTATGGGAAATCATGTATAATCCGGATTTTAAAGTGGTCGAATTCGACCGCTTTAAGAGTGAAAAACGCCGTCGGAATGTATGTGCAGGCGGTACATATGCGCATAAAGATATTGTACTTGAATTCGGATCCGCGAGCCCCATCTTCGCGGACCCTAAAGAAGACGACGCTTGGGTTTCTCGCGAGACACAGCGCTCGCTTTTTGGCTTGGTCACAAAGTCGGACTCGTTGTCCGCATATGTTGGGTTGCCAGGTTTCAGCAAAACCGAAAAGTTTTCGACAGGAAAGCCATCTCGTTTGAGGTGGCTTTTTAGTTTTGCAGATAGATTTTCATCGTCTCGCGGCAGATCATGCAAATTTGTTGGTCCGGAGCGAAGTAATCCGGGGAAGCTTGGGCTGCAGGAGCATTCCTTTTTACATTCTCTGGGCCGCATCCAAAGCCAGGTTGGAACGCACACATTCGTCCGAGAGCATGGTAAGCTGGACGCTGAGCGGACTGCCTTTCATCCGCTCAGCCGCATAAGAAAGGCCGTTGGTTCGTTCGTCCAGATGAGGATGGTCTATCTGGGCCGGATCTCCCAGCAAAATGACCTTGGTTCCCTTGCCTACGCGGGTGATGATTCCCTTTACCTGCCTGGGAGTTAGATTTTGGGCCTCGTCAATGATCAGCCAGGTATCAGTGATGGAGCGGCCCCTCATAAAATTCATCGCCTCTGCGGAAATGATGCCTGTGGAGAAAAGGTAATCGATTCTGCCGCGCAGCTCCTCTTCGCTCAGGCCGGATTCATGAGTCTCGTGGTTCAACAGAATCTCGAGATTATCTATAATGGGGCGCAGAAGTGGAGATATCTTTTCTTGCTCGCTGCCTGGAAGAAAACCAATGTCTTGATCGAATTGAGCATTTGGGCGGCAGATCAGAAGTTTACGATACTCTTTTTGCTCCTGCTCCACTGTTTTTTCCAATCCTACCGCCAGGGCGTAAAAGGTCTTTGCCGTACCCGCCGAACCTTTGACAATCACCAGGGGCGCTTCCTCAGCCGGAAGCATCAGAGCCTCCTGCAGAAACTGCTGACCCGCATTCCGCGCTTTCACTCCGAAAGGGCGGGTATTTCCGTAAGCCAGGGCTGTAACTTTTTTCCCATGAAAGCGGCCCAGCACTGTCTTTTTTTCCGACGTGTCCGACCGGATCAGAACGAACTGATTTTCTATAAATTCTGCCGGGACAGAACGCCCTCCGTCATCTACTGTGTATAGGAGTTCAGCCGGAATCCCCTTTTTTTTGAAAGAAGACAGAGTCCCATCCGGAGCGTATACCTCTGCCCGTCCGGTATATTGGCTCGGAGGGGCGGGAACCTGGTCGGTGGTAAAGTCCTCTGCCGGAATTTCCATCATCTGGGCCTTAATCCGGGCTACAATATCTCTGGTGACCAGAATAACGGACTCTCCTTGACCGCATAGTCCCTTGCACACCTTAAGGATACGGTTGTCCCGGCTCTCCGGGAGCATGCCGTCAGGCAGCGGGACATCCACATGGTTTACCTCCAGTCGGAGAACTCCACCGCTGGGAAGGGGCACGCC
>DIPB01000050.1:8328-11184 GCA_002426275.1 Firmicutes bacterium UBA5499 | reverse complement strand
GGTGAGGCTTCCGGAGAGGCGGAGTTTCTCCAGAAAGCGGATAGCTTGACGAGCGTTGCTACCGCGCTCACCGTCAGAATTTTTGAGCCCGTCGAGCTCCTCCAGCACAGCCAAGGGTAGGACAATGCAGTTTTCTTCAAAGGATTCCAAAGCATAAGGGGCCTGAATTAGTACATTGGTATCCAGAACATAGGTTTTCGGCATTGCAACTCCCACTTTCTGTAAAATATTGAGGTTCTATCCCCAGCATAGCGTTAGACGATGATCATCGCGTTGCCTTGTTGCTGTTTGCACTGTTTTTTAGCGTCGGCAATGGCCTTGGAGAGAGCGGCGGTCTCGGAGAAGCCGCTGGTGCGGTTGGTAACGGCTGCAATAGACAGGGTGACAATGGGAAAATTCTTAGGAAAACCGTTTCTATCCTTAGAGACGATGTATCCCCGCTCCCAGTCTGAAGGGGAGTAGAGGGGTTGGATTAGGCCGGCGAAGGTGTCGATGATGTCGCTGCACAGCTGCTGTAAACGTTCCATGTCTCGGGTAATGATCACAAAATCGTCCCCACCAATATGCCCCATAAAATCGTCCGCAGAACAGCAAAGCTTCATCGCCTTAGCCAGAGTCTTGAGCATGCAGTCGCCGTTCGTGAAGCCGTAAGCATCGTTATAGGCTTTGAAGTTATCAAGATCAAGATAGACGATGGCATAATTCTCCGACCCATGAAGCACTTTGCCGATGGTGCGTTGGATGGCGTTGTTTCCCGGTAGGCCAGTGAGAGGGCTGGCGTCGGCCGCGTTTTTTTCCCGGATGCTAATGGTGGCGATCAGCAGATCACGGACGGTGACTATTCCTAGATACCGTTCCTGCTCGGTTACGATGATGGCGTCGTAGACGCTGGCGAAACCTCTTTCCATGGCTTGAGCCGCCGCCTTATCCACAGTGGAGCCGCAGTCTACCACCAGATAATCTTGGCCTAGCAGCTCGCCTGCGGTACGGCGAGAATAAAGGTCGTACCCAAACTGGCCGCTGAAGCGGCCAAGCAGATAGCTGCGAGGCAGAATACCGCGGACGCGGCCTTCGTCGTCCGCCACACAGAATTCTGTAAGGGAAGGGTCGGCCTGCATTCGCTCATAGAGGGAAAGAGCATGCTCCTTTGGCGAGACCGCCGGTTTGCGTTGGCAGATGGCGCCAACGGTGTCGAAACCTGGCTGCGAGGGGTCCGAAGGCTGCCTCTTCTGTCGGAGCTGCTGGAGTTGAGTTGACAGCTCCTCACGCAGGGTTTGAAATTTTTCCTCTGGTCGGGCTAGGAAGTACCCCTGTCCGTAGTCTATGTCAAGGTCAATGAGAGCGGACAGCTCCTCCTTGGTCTCAATCCCCTCTGCGATGATTTGAATCCCTGCCTCTTGGCAAAACTTTACAATGCCAATGACAACGGCGCGCTTCCTGGTGTCTCGGTCAATCCCCCTGACAATAGACATATCAATTTTTAGGTAGTCGGGGGAGAAGGCGCAGGCCCAAGCCAGTCCGGAGTAGCCGGAGCCGAAGTCGTCAATGGCGATTTTAAAGCCCTGCCGCTGGTAGTGGTCTATGGCCTCAGTGAAGACGGAAAAAGAGCTAACGGCATTCTTTTCCGTGATCTCAAAGATTATATCGTCGGGGTTTAGTTGCAGTTTCGAGAGCTTTTCCTGGGTAAAGCCGGAGATAAACTCTGGGTCATGGATGATGTTGGGGTCCACATTGAGGAAAAGCCTGGTTCCGGCAGGCTTAGCGTGAGCGCCCTTCAAGGCCTGGGTGCGACAGAGCTTTTCTAGTTCCCATAGCTTTCTAGTACTGTTTGCCAGGCTGAAGAGCTGCTCGATGTTTAGGGGACAGACAGGAAGGTCTATGCGGCTCAAGGCTTCGTATCCCCATAGGGCGCCGTCTTGCAGGGAGACTATGGGCTGGTAAACAGATCGGATGTGGCCTCTGTCGAGAATCTCGACCAGCATATTCACTGAATTCAAGCGTATCATCCTCCTTACGGCCACAAAGCGGAATTGATTTTTTGTTTAGTTTTACACACGGTTTTTAGCATACAGGCAGTGAATTTTGTTAACTGAAAAACTAGCAAGTTCTCTTCAGAAGCGGGGTCGTAATTATTTGCATCTATGGAAGATGAAGTTCTTTGGCAAACTAGTGAAAAAGCAGCTCATAGTCCGGCAAACATCACATGCTTTTCCAGAGGAGGGTCTCTCCCTGACTGGCAGGACGGCTTGGCTCTGGTCACAACATTCATTCTGGCGGTACCACCTCAGTTCAATTGTTGTAAACGCGGCAAGACAGGAACTAAAGCGATTCAACAAAAGAAGAGAGAGTAGCGCTAAAGGCGGCAGGTTGAGACGAATTTTCGGCTTCCCGGGCAGCTTTGGAGCGGAGATTGGTCTGCCCAGTTCAGATAAAAAATAACGCGGCTCACACAGTAGCGTTGTGAGCCGCTTCTACAATAGAAATCCCTGAGCTTTTCCGATATTGCTGTTTCGATTTTAGCGTTAGCTACAGGTCTCATATCACAGATCCATTCCT
The DNA here is from genome assembly GCA_002426275.1 of Firmicutes bacterium UBA5499. GTDB lineage: Bacteria > Bacillota > DTU084 > DTU084 > DTU084 > UBA5499. Next base: position 8,628 of record DIPB01000050.1, on the reverse strand, counting down.
TATCGTAATTAATGATCATACTCGTTAATCAAATACTAGCTTATTGAGAGTCTATATTCTACCAGATTCTCGTAAAGGCATTACTAAATCCTTGTAAAATGTCCAACCAGACCGAGCTGCGATGTTGTCATTCCATAGGCTACAGATGGAGATACTGCTTTTTGCCGGTACTTGGCGACGAACAATTTATCTAATATAATAAATGTAGATGATCGCTGCGAACGGGGGGCTTAGTTTGAACGTATTGGTGCTGAACGGCAGCCCGCGGGGCAACTTCAGCAACACTCTTAAGGTGACAAA
>DIPB01000050.1:5488-8241 GCA_002426275.1 Firmicutes bacterium UBA5499 | reverse complement strand
CTCTTAAGGTGACAAATGCGTTTTTAGAGGGCTTGAATGCAAAAGGTGGCAATCAAACCGAAATGATCTCCATTTACCAGGCGGATATCGGCCATTGCCGCGGTTGTTTTGCCTGCTGGAAGAAAACGCCCGGCCAATGTGTAATCAGGGACGACATGACGGAGCTAACTCGCAAATACATTACCGCCGATCTCATTCTGTGGAGCTTCCCTCTCTATTATTTCGGCATGCCGTCTAAGATGAAAGCTTTTCTGGACAGGCTGTTGCCGACCAACTTGCCGTTCATGACGGTCAACGAGGATGGCGCCAGCACACATCCGTCACGGTACGACCTGTCGCACCAACGCCATGTTTTGATTTCCACCTGCGGCTTTTACGCCACGGAAAACAATTACGACGCTCTGCTGAAGCAGTTTGAAATTATATTTGGACAAGGCTTGGCGAGAATCATCTGTCCGGAGGGCGAGCTGTTGAGGGTGCCGCAGCTTGCTTTCAGAGTCGCCGAATACTTATCCTCTGTAAGAAAAGCTGGAGAGGAATTCGCTCTGCATGGGAGCTTTTCGGGAAAAACGAAAGCGCGGCTCAGTCAGCTTTTATATCCTCCCGAGACGTTCATGGAGATGGCCAACGCCAGTTGGGGGATTGCGGAGCCAGCGCACAGCAGCCTCCAGTCAGATCAAGCTTATAACTTCATGCGGCAGATGGCCGCCATTTACAATCCCAGCGGCTATGTAAAGGATATTGTCCTCGAAATGTACTTTACAGACCTTGACCGAACTTATCAGCTGCTATTGGGGAAGGAAAGATGCATAGTCAAAACCGGCGATTTTACTCGCTATACAACCAGGATCGAAACCTCCTTTGAGCTCTGGAAGCAGATCTCAGAGGGAAAAGTCGGCGGAGCCGAAGCCATGATGAAAAAGCGATATCGGGTGCTGGGTGATTTTGCTACCATGCTGAAAATGGACGAATATTTCGGCTCAAAGAGTGCCGCTGTAAACTTAAAACAAGACCGCGAGCCTAGCAAATCCAATATGAGCGTCCTGTTGCTGCAGTGGATTATTCTGTGGGTATTGCTCCCGCTAGCTCCTGCTTGGGGAGGCGCTGCGGGGATTGTCAGCTGTACGCTGGTTCCGCTTTTGAGGTACAGATTTCAGCTCACAGTCTACGATACCATCAGCGGCGTTTTGGTTTCTGCGCTGGGACTGGCTGCGCTGTTTTCCGTCGACGAAACTCTGCTGATTTGTTTGTCCTATTTGTTGTTCGGTGTGCTGTGGCTGTTTTCCTGCATCAGAAAGATTCCTTTGACAGCCGACTATTCCAAGAATTCTTACGGGGGTGACCAGGCGTTTTCTAACCCCCTGTTTTTGAAAACCAACCGTATCCTTACGCTGGCTTGGGGAGTCCTATACCTGCTGTTGGCAGGCGGCTCCTATTTTTTGCTGCGCAGCTCCGTAGCAAGTTATACCGGTCTGATAAATTCGGTTGCTCCAGCGCTCTTGGGCGTCTTTACGGCCTGGTTTTCCAAATGGTATCCGGCAAAGGTGGCAAGAGGGTAGGCAGACGGGAATTGTCTTTGACAATGGAGAGAAGTGGAGCGCTTGGCAAGCGTTTATCTGCCATAGACAAAGGTTCGATCTAGCCCATATGTGACTCTTTCGTGATTTCATCTCCACTCGGGTACTCAGCATAACTTACGGATAACAATTATTTGAAAGAGTTACTGTTTTTCTATTCGGCGCGTGAGAACTTTTCAAGTAACGATATGCTGCCGCTTTATTGTTAATAGAAAATGAAGGTGGGAAGTGAAATGAAACGTCAAAAGATCAGAACGACAATTCAGCTTGTTTCCATGCTTATCTTTCCGATAACGCTCAACTATTTTTCACCGTATCTGATCGTGCAGGGCAGTTTAGAAGGAGTTTTAGCGGGCAGCGGCGTCTTGTTTGCAGGGCTGTTTCTGTTTTCTCTGTTCTTAGGCAGGCAGTTTTGCAGCTGGCTTTGCCCTGCGGGCGCTTTGCAGGATGTATGCGCCGGCATCGTCGACAAACCGGCGGGGACAGGGCAAGATCGGCTCAAATTTTTCCTTTGGATACCATGGTTAGCTGCCATACTGCTGGGCTTCGTCTCCGCAGGCGGACTAAAGCGAATAGATTTTTTTTATTATACTGAGCACGGCATCTCTGTTTCAGCTCCCGGCGGTTATGCGATCTATTTTGCCGTGGTGGCGCTGATTCTGGCGTTTGCCCTAACGCTTGGCAGGCGTTCTTTTTGCCACGGCGCCTGTTGGATGTCTCCTTTCATGATCCTTGGGAATTTCGTGAAGGAAAAGCTTCGTTTTCCCGCGTTTCGTCTGCATTGTGAGCCAGACCGGTGCGTAAGCTGCGGCTCCTGTGATAAGCATTGCCCAATGAGCCTACCTGTAAGCCGGCTGGTGAAAAGCGGCTGCTTTTTCCATCGGGAATGCATTTTGTGCGGCATTTGTGCAGACTGTTGCCCCAAGAACGCCATCTGGCTGCGAATGAAACCGCAATCCTGCGAGCCTCGGTACCTGACCGCTTCGCGGCGGCGAGGACGAAGCGCAGATTAGGGAAGCGTAAATTGTGGGTTAGCTCAAAATAAAGTTTTGCGCGGATAATTTAAAAAGCAGGATTTTCCAATTAAAGCGCGAATAATAATTTTAGAGTAATAATCCACGATAAAGGCAAACCATCCGCGAGGATGGGACGCAAAACCACGGGACTCTATGAGTT
>DIPB01000050.1:2181-5382 GCA_002426275.1 Firmicutes bacterium UBA5499 | reverse complement strand
AACCACGGGACTCTATGAGTTAGCCGGGTTGCCAGGATTTAGCTCCAGCTTACTTGACCCGGGCTGGTTTAATCTTGGCTTGGGTCTTTTTTTATTTAAATTAAGGGAGGTGAAAGCGATGTTGCGCGGCCTTTATACGTCCGCATCCGGAATGCTGGCGGAGATGTATCGTACGGATCAGCTGGCCAATGATTTGGCCAATGTCAATACAAACGGTTATAAGCGCGATCAGGCGGTATTTCGTACCTTTCCTCAGATGCTTATTTTCAGAATGGAGCGAAATCAAGTCGCGAGCGGCTTTCTTGCGGACAAGCCCCAGCGGATTGGGCACTTGGGCACGGGAGTCCAACTGGAGCGGATTTACACTAACACGCAAACCGGACAATTGGTGCCCACTGACAATAACTTGGATTTTGCCATTCAAGGGGATGGGTATTTCGTTGTTCAGACGCCCCAAGGGCAGCGCCTAACCAGAGACGGCGCCTTTCAGATCGACGACGAAGGGACGTTGGTTACATATAACGGCGATCCGGTTTTAGGAACGGCAGGCCCGATTCGGCTGACTGCTCAACCCGTTGTGGCCGAAGACGGTACGATCCGCTCCGAGGGCCAAGTTGTGGGCCGGCTGCTGGTCGTCGGCGCTGCCGACGTGCGTAAGCAGGGAGATAACCTGCTGGTTGGCAACGTTATTCCTGCCGGGGAGTATGGCGTCCAGCAAGGCTTCCTTGAAAAAAGCAATGTAAACACTATCCGCTCCATGGTGGAGCTCATTGAAGCGTCCAGAGCTTACGAGGCCAATCAGAAGGCGGTCTGGGCGCAAGATGAGACTTTGGGCAAAGCCATCTCTGAAGTGGGCAGAGTAGTATAGACGGTGGGAACAAAGATGTTCCCAGAACAACCGACAGAGAGGATGACAGCTAATGATGCGAGCCTTATGGACTGCTGGCTCCGGCATGATAGCGCAGCAGCTCAATATTGATGTGATCTCCAATAACCTTTCTAATGTCAATACCACAGGTTTCAAAAAGAGCAGAGTTGATTTTCAGGATCTTTTATATCAAACTATGCGCGCCGCCGGTACACCCATCATTCAGGGCGCACAAATTCCCACGGGAATTCAGATTGGACACGGAGTGCGGTCCGCGGCCACTCAGAAAATTTATACGCCTGGAGACTTCAAGCAGACAGATGCCCCTTTCGATATGCTCATTGAGGGAGACGGCTTTTTCCAAGTGCTGCTTCCAGACGGCAATGTGGCCTATACCAGAGACGGCGCTTTCAAAAAGGACGGTCAAGGCAAGATCGTCACTTCCGACGGCTTCTCGCTGGAACCTGAGTTAATCATTCCGGACGATGCCACAGATATTTCAATCGGCACAGATGGAACGGTCTCAGTGCTGCGGGCAGGCAGTCAAGATCCGGAACTGATCGGACAGATTGAGTTAGCTCATTTCATCAACCCTGCCGGCTTGAGCAGCACAGGCAGAAACCTCTTGCTGACCACAGCGGCTTCCGGCCCCGCAGTCACCGGCACGCCGGGGCTGGACGGCTTTGGCACCATCGCGCAAGGCTATCTGGAAATGAGCAATGTTCAGGTAGTGGAAGAAATGGTGGATATGATCGTTGCTCAACGAGCCTATGAAGTTTCCTCCAAAGCCATTCAGACAAGCGATGAGATGCTGCAGATCGCCAATAATCTCAGACGGTAGCGACTGTAATGCTTAGGCGAGGTTTCGCTTTGCTGCTTTTACTGGCAAGCATTGGCAGCGCTTCCCAGGTGGTTATACGCTTACCGGCTGAGGCGGAAGTGACCGGAGAACAAATCTTGTTAGGACAGATAGGTGAGATCCAAGGCGAAGAAGAGCTGGTGAGCGCTTTGGCTCGGACGCCGGTGGGAGTGGCGCCGCAGCCTGGAGACAGCAGGCTGATTAACCTGAACGCAGATATAGCTCCCAGGCTGCGCAAAGCAGGGTACAGACCTGAGGACTTCGTCTGGGAAGGCTCCCGGACTGTAAAGATTTTAGCCCAAGCAGACGAACAAAAGGTGAACAGGGTTAAGACTGAGCTGGAAGCTCAGCTTTTGGCTAATCTCAACACTCACCCTCATGGTCAAGACTATCGCTGGCAGGTGGAAATCCTACCGGAGACGATTCCCTCTTGGGTGAAGGGAGAGGTGAAGCTCAATTTTGCAGCTAAGGAACTGCCCGCGGGCAAAATAAACCTTAGGGTCCAATCCCAAACGCCGCCCTTGAGTTTCTCTTGTCAAGCTGAGGTAAGGGCTTGGGGGACACCGCTGGTGACCGCCAGAGAATTGGCCGCAGGCTCGCTTTTGGAAAGCGACGCGGTCTCAAGAGGCAAAGAGATGGAGCTCACGTCTTATCTGACAGCTGGCAGCCTTCCTGTGCTGCAGTTGGCAGCGGACCTTCATCTTAAGCGCAGCTTGCCGGCTGCCAGCGTTCTCACCTGGAGCGACGTAGAGTATCCCTTGCTTGTGCAAAAGGATAAACCTGTGCTCATCGTAATCCGGCAGGGAGCGGTTCAAGTGCAGGCCGCGGGACGCGCTTTGACAGACGGCAGACTGGGAGAGAGGATTTCGATCGTCAATATTTCCTCGGAACGGGTAATTGAGGGCGTTGTGACGGGCCAGGGCCTGGTTGAAGTTGGGAGGTGAACTTGTGCGAAAAGGTATCTTCTTGCTTTGCTTGCTTTGTGCCTGCATTCCGCTGCAGGCAAAGGTTTTACAGCCGGCGGGGACATTTTATCAGGATCATAAAGCCAAGAAGGTTGGGGACTTGGTGACGATTCTCGTTGTGGAGACTTCCAAGGCCAGTCAGCAAGCGGCCACCAATACCGGCAAAGAAGGAGAAGTAGGCGTGAGTCCCTCCGGCGGGCTTTTAAACTTCATTCCCCTCTTCGGCATCAGCGGACAGTCAAAATCGGACAGCAAGGGCACAACTACTCGGGGCGGCTCCATCAATGCGCGGGTCACAGCCAAAATAGTTGAGGTCCAAGATAATGGCAATCTGGTTCTGGAAGGAACTCAGCAGATTGTGGTCAATAAAGAGCAACAGGAGATCGTGCTCCACGGGGTAGTGCGGCCTCAGGATATCTCCTATGATAACACTGTTCTGTCATCTTATCTGGCTGATGCCAAGATCGAGTATAAAGGCGAAGGTTCCATCGGCGGGAGAAGACAGGCGC
>DIPB01000050.1:0-2069 GCA_002426275.1 Firmicutes bacterium UBA5499 | reverse complement strand
CTAACTAATTTGTTTGGACTCTTTGACTGGGTGTTTTAAGGAGAGTTAAGATGAGAAAATTATGGTTGATCATGCTGCTTGTGGTCTGTACGGCTTTGGCCCAGGGCTCCCAGCTGCGGATTAAAGATTTGGCCCGGGTGGAAGGGGTAGACGAAAATCCCCTTACAGGCATCGGCTTGGTGGTGGGACTTTCAGGCACCGGCGATTCCCGCTCTACGGTCTTCACAAACCAAATGCTGGCCAATACCTTATCCTCCCATGGTCTTGATGCGGAAGGACAGATTCGTTCCCGCAATGTGGCCGCGGTGACCATAACCGCTTCTTTGCCACCATTTGCCAAACCTGGAGATAAAATCGATCTTGTAATATCTTCCGTGGGAGACGCCCGCAGCCTTGCAGGCGGAGTGCTGCTGGCATCAGAGCTGCTGGCTGCGGACGGCCAGCGCACAGCGTTGGGTCAGGGCTCTGTGTTGGTTGGAGGGTACAGCGCCGGGGCAAGAGGCAGCAGCGTAAGCAAGAATCATCTCACTGCCGGCAGAGTTCCAGGGGGCGGGACGGTAATCCGCAGTCTGGAAAATCCCTTGCCAGCTGATGCGCCTTTACGCTTCATTCTCAACGAGTCTGATTTCACCACGGCGGTGCGGATCGCGGACTGTATAAACAGCGTTTGGCCCGGTATCGCAGAACCAGTGGACGGACAGACGGTTGAGTGTACCTTGCCCGATCGTTTGGCAGGACAGTCGGTTGCCTTCATTTCTCAGGCCGAACAATTGCCTGTGGTTCCGGATCAGGCGGCGAAAGTTGTAGTGGACGAGCGCACAGGCGCCATTGTAATCGGCGGCAACGTTGTCATCGGCGAAGCCGCGGTAGCCCACGGCGGGATCACAGTTCGAATTTCCAGCAAAGCGATCGTTTCGCAGCCTCCTTCGTTCAGTCGCGGCGACACAGTCGTCGGTGAACAGTCAGATCTCCAGCTGGAAGAAAATCAAGGTCCGCTTGTTTACCTGCCGGCCACAGCTTCGGTGGAGGAGTTAGTGTCGGCATTGAATCAAGTGGGAGCCGGACCCAGAGAATTGATTTCCATTTTGCAGGCGCTGAAAGCCGCAGGAGCGCTGTGGGGGGAGCTGATTGTTTTATGAACGTAAATTCCAGCGCTAAACCGGATTTGGCTTGGGCTTGTCAGCAATTTGAAGCTCAATTTATAAATTTGATGCTGAGACAGGCCCGGCGCACTTTGCCAAAAGATCCTTTGGACACCTCGACTTCGCGCACTTTCCAGGAAATGCTGGACACGGAACTGGCAAACAAGATGGCTCAGGCCGGCGGCGTGGGGATCGCGAAACTGTTGATGTCACAGCTGGCTGAGAAAAAGTAGCGGCCTGCCTACGGGCAGGCATTATTTTTTTAAAAGTGAATATATATAAACGTAGTAACCATCCGGTCAAGAAGCTCGGCGTACCCTCAAAGGGGGAGCTTTAGATGTGGCAGGGATGGGTTAACAGTATCCTGGGTCTTTGGCTCATAGTTTCTCCGTTCATACTTGCCGGCGATGCCGCGAAATGGAGTACAGTAGTCTCTGGTGTTATAGTGGCGGTTCTCAGTTTTTGGGCTAATTCTAGTCAGGGGAAAAAGGTTGTAAGCAAAGAGGCCTAGTCTATTTACTTATTGCCAAATATTTAGGGTACGCCGAGCCTTGACTAAACCAGCAGTCGCATCAGGGACAAGCTTTAGTTTGCTTTAGTTTGCAGTTCTGTTCTGTCTTGACACAAACCGGTTGAAATGATAAAATGGAGAAGCATTCGGAGGGATGCTGGAGCGGTCGAACAGGCACGCCTGGAAAGCGTGTAAGGGGGAAACTCCTTCGTGGGTTCAAATCCCACTCCCTCCGCCATTAAGATTGCTAAGTTTGCCGTGCTAGACGGGGAGGTAGCGGTGCCCTGTACCCGCAATCCGCTATAGCGGGGTCGAATGCTCGCCAGAGGCTGCTCCTTGTGGGGTTAGGCTGATGTAAGTGGTGTTGACGATCGGGTCTTGCGCAATGTAACCCTGTAAACCCCGTCAGGTCCGGA
>DIPB01000005.1:15841-16225 GCA_002426275.1 Firmicutes bacterium UBA5499 | reverse complement strand
CCGGCTCCGCCGCGCCGAGCTCCGGCGCGGCGGAACCGAACCCTGAAGGGTGTGGAAGCATGAAACGCTTGCTTGTGATTGCGCTTTTGACAGCCGTTTTCTGCACAGGCTGCATGGCCGCGGCGCTGGAGCCTGCGAGTAGCGGACGGCAGATCGCCCCGGAGGTATTTTCCTTTCGCAGCGAAGTTTTAGACAGGCAAATGCGGTTTTCCGTCTATTATCCCAGCGATTTCAAGCCTGAGAAGCGTTATCCTGCGCTCTACCTGCTGCACGGCTATGCGGGCAAAGAGACCGGCAACGAAAATGCTTTCAATTATAAAGGCATTGTGGCCGGCGCTTTGGAAGACTGCTCCATGTTCGTGATCGTGCCGGACGGCGGCGTAA
>DIPB01000005.1:15060-15745 GCA_002426275.1 Firmicutes bacterium UBA5499 | reverse complement strand
GCGGCGTAAGCTGGTTCCTGGACAGTTCCTACGCCAAGTATGAGACGTATTTCAAGAGAGAGTTGATTCCCTACATAGACGCCAATTTTCCCACCATTGCGGACCGAAGGCAGCGGGGCGTTTGCGGCGTGAGCATGGGAGGCCACGGCGCCATGACGTTGGCGTTTAAAAATCCCGAATTGTTCGGTTCCGCTTCCTCCCTCAGCGGCGTTTTGGCTCTCGTGCGGCATGCAGAGGGCTGGAATCTGGCCCAGCTGTTGGGGCCTCTGGAGGATAATCGCGCCCGGTGGGAAGCAAACAGCGCTCTGTATCTCAGTCAAAAGTGGGCGGGAGCCCCGCCAATCGCGCTGTTTTTTGACTGCGGCTTATCCGATTTCGCTTTGGCTGAAAACCGGGATTTTCACAGCGCGCTGCAGAAGCTGAAGATCCCGCATCTTTACGCGGAAAATCCCGGCGGGCATACCATGCGATATTGGTATGACGACGGCCATCTGGCGGAGCACCTGGCTTTTCACGGACGAATGTTCCGTCGCAATTTGCTGCTGGAATTATGGCCTCCTCTGGCCAAGGGCAGAGATTACGGCGCCAATAACGATAAAGTGGTGGCCGTGGATCTGCGCCCTTACGCCACCTTTGGCTTCGCCGACGAGGTAGACGGCGATAAAAAAGGCGGCTGGACGGATCA
>DIPB01000005.1:12736-14945 GCA_002426275.1 Firmicutes bacterium UBA5499 | reverse complement strand
AAAGGCGGCTGGACGGATCAAGGCTCCAATGACATGCGGATGCTCCCTGTGGGGCAGCAGACCTTTGCCGGGGTGAAGCTACAGATCGTCGATCCGGCCGCTAACGCCGGCAAGAGCTGCATCGTGCTGGCCGGACCAAGCCGCGGTTATTTTCCTGAAAAGGTAGAGGGGATCGCGGTTGGGGAAAAATTGAGGGAACTCTTTTTTCTCCAGGCGCTGGCTTGGTCTTCGAACAAAACCGTAGGTCTATACAGGCTTCACTACGCTGACGGAACAACTTGGGATATAGAGCTCAAAGACGGTGTCAACATCGGCGACTGGTGGTTTCCCAGCCGGCTGCCCGAGGCTTTGTTGGCCTATACAGGGGAAAATCCGGCGGGACGTCAGGTCGGCTTATGGTTATTTGCCTGGGAGAATCCCAAGCCGGCTGTGATCATCTCCAGCATCGATTTCGTTTCCAATGGCAATTCTGTTCCGATGCTGGTCGCCATCAGCGGAGAAAAGGCGGATTAGCCGGGAACGGCTTAAGGAGGAGATAGCTTGTGAGAAAAAGCGTCATTGTTTTGGCTTTGTTGTTGAGCGCTTTATCTGCGCTGTCAACGGCTTCTGGTCTGAAAAGCGGCAGCTATGCCGACGTTCTGTCGCCGCAGCTTGTGGTCAGCAATCAGGACATGAAAGCACAAGCCGGCCAGATCTCCTTTTGGAGCGGCCAGCGCGTGCTCTCCTTCGCTGCGGAGACAGAGCGGGCGGGCCTGTTCAAGGTTCTGTTCAGAGCCTGGGGCAAGCCTTGTCAGAATGAATGGCCCATCGCGAAACTGACGGTTGCCGGCAAGGACGTGTGCAGCTGGACTGTAGAGGGGAATAAGTCGCTGTATATCAGTCCGGCGCTGGAATTGTCGGCGGGCGTGCATGAGGTTAAACTTTCCTACATTAACGATGCTTCCGTGGGCAGAGAAGATCGCAACCTTTATCTGGACGGCGTTGCCTTCGCCGAGGTCAACGCCCAGGAAGAGCTGCCGGCTGTTTTATTTGCCGGCAAGCCCGCGGCTGCGTTCGGCCAGCCTAAAGAAGGAACCGCGCTGAAAGCACAGGAATCAGCCCCGGCTGCCGTGGCGCCTTTTTATCCTCCCAAACAAGCTGCCGGTTACGTTTCCACTGTGACGCCCAAAGAAGAGATCACAGTTACGCTGCCGTGCGGGGCCAGCTATGACTTGGCCGCTTTTCAGGAGACTCGCGCTCTCAATGGCGCCTGGAAGATTTCGGGACTGACCAACAGCACGCAGCCGTTCGGTGCGGAGGAAGATCTGCTGAAAGGTTATCAGCTGCCGCAGTTTGATGATACAAATTGGGATGAGATCGCCGTGCCTTTGGATTGGTATTACAAATATCCCAGCTCGCGGACGGAAAAGGAGCCTTTTGTCAAAGGGTGGTATAGAAAAAAAGTTGAGATTCCGCTGGCAGCGCAGGATAAAGCGGTGATCCTGCATTTCGGCGTCATCGGCTATGAAGCCCTGCTCTTCGTCAACGGACAGCAGGTGGGCGGCCACAGGGGAGATTTCACTCCCTGGGAGGTGGAGATCACAGATTACGTCAAGTTCGGCGCCGACAATACCATCGCCCTTCGCGTTTTCACAGACTTTGGCAACCGGTTCGGTTCTCCCTATCCCGCCGCCCACGTTTACGGCTCGCAATGGGGAATAGGCAATATCAAGGGAGGACTTTGGCAGGATGTGAGCGTCCGCTATGAAGAAAAAGTCCGCATTGAGAGCGTGTCGATTACGCCGCAGCTGGAGAAAAAGGCCCTTGCCGTAGACTGGAAGATCGTCAACAGGGGTCCGGAGCAAGCTTTGACCCTTTATGCGGCGGTGGTCTCGGCCATGAAAGGAGACAAAAGCCAGGCAGCCAATCTGCCTCTGACGACCATCGCTCTGAAGCAGGGACTCAGTGAAGGAACAGTAGAAATCCCTCTGCAAAAGCCGGAGCTTTGGAGCCCTGAGAATCCCTATTTATATTATTTATCTTTGGCGCTGGTGGACGGACAGACCGTTGTAACGGCGCGGACGGAGCGTTTTGGGTTTAGGGATTTCAAAGTGCGGGGAAAGTATTTTTATTTGAATGGCAAGAGAATTTATCTTTTTGGGGAAAACATCCGCGCTGTGGACTACGGCGGCAGGAGAGTGGAAGGAGAAGAGATTAAGCGGGCCCTGGC
>DIPB01000005.1:11835-12641 GCA_002426275.1 Firmicutes bacterium UBA5499 | reverse complement strand
ATTAAGCGGGCCCTGGCAGAGAAGTTGAGCGGCTTCAAACGGCAAGGTTACAACATCGTGCGCAACGCTCATCTGCCCGTCATTCCAGTGGCGTTGGATCTGGCGGATGAAATCGGCATCATGTTTTACAATGAATGGGCCTGGGCCTTCACAAACTCAATCGCTGAAGAAGAGTTTGAAAAAAACAATTTAGCCGAGATCGCACAGTGGGTAGCCAGAGATTACAATCACCCGGCCGTGGTGATGTGGTCCTTGGGAAATGAAGTCAACCACGCAGGCAGACCGGATGTCTGCAGGCAAATGGACAAACAAGTGGCGCTGGTGCGCAGGTTGGATCGCTCCGGCAGGCCCATCGGTACTTTTTCAGGAGTAGCTTCTTTGAGCAGCTACGGTTCTGAGAAGCTGGACACGGATTTTTTGGATTTGCATACTTACCACGGCTTGAGCACAGCCGCCTGGACGACCTGGGAAACTTATTTCCGGCAGATCCTCCAGAGCGCAGCCAAGGTTTACGGTGAGGACGGCCGGCTGAAGATGCCGTTCATCATCTGGGAATGCGTGGGCTTTTCCTGGGGAGGTTCTTCAGATCCAAAATTTAAGCCCAACGAGATCGCGCAATACGCCCAGTATGCACAGCGGGCAACAGCCTGGGCCGAGCCCAATGGCATCGGCTTCGCAGGCACAATTGGCCTCGCTGCCGCCTTAGATCCCAAGCTGGGGCTCAGATATGGCCGGGAAAAGCAGGGCAAACGGATCATTGAAACTATTCGTTATCTCAGCGAAGAAATCCAGGGCTTTGCGCCTTG
>DIPB01000005.1:2930-11677 GCA_002426275.1 Firmicutes bacterium UBA5499 | reverse complement strand
GCCAAGAAGGCGGGACAACGCTAACCAATTTATGCAGCGGTAACGCTTACGTTGAGAAACTCTTTTTGCTCAACAGTCAAGAGCGTTCGCTGCAGGATTTGTCGGTGAGAATCACTTTGGTTTCAACGGACGGCAAGACCTGGCCGCTGGCAGAAGTGCCGCTTTCGGCCTTGGCGGGTTGGGAGAAAAAGGAATTTGAACAGTCTGTGACCATACCTCAAGCTTTGGCCACTGGGAATTATCAGGTGCGGCTGCAGGTTTTCGCAGGTCGGGAAGAGCTGAGCCGGAACTTTTATGATGTTTTCGTGCGGCAGTCCGGCTTCTCCGCGGAAGGGGCCTCGGGCAAAGTTGCGCTGTGGGGAGGCGGGGAAGCGGCCCGGCAAGTACAAACTCTGCTGGCTGGTTTCGGCATTGCTGCGGCATGCACCGAAGATCTGGCCGCGCTGAAAGAGTTCGATTTATTGATCATGCCTCCCGCCAGCCAACAAGCGGCCTTTTTTGAAGATTCCAAGCACATGCAGGAGCTTTTGCAGTGGATTAGCCAGGGCGGCCGGTATCTGCAGCTGGAGCAGAATTATGCGGGCTTAACCCCGGTGGGCCAAGAATTGATCCCCGCCGCAAACACTTTCGTCGATCTGGTTATTCCCGCCCACCCGGCGTTTGCGGGCTTAAGTCAACGGCAGTTTGACACCTGGATGAATCCGGACTATGGTTACTGCATTGAATACGCCTTTAAACCTTTCACCATTAACGCATTGGCGGTAAGGGGCCCTTTCCTCGGCGCGCGCGGAGTTTACAACGCCGTAGCCGAAGGGACGTACGGGAAAGGGATCATCTTCACCAGTCAGCTGTTGGCTGCCAGACTGTGGCAGCGGGACAGCGCGGCTGCCGCTTACCTACAAAACGTCGTGACTTACCTTTTGACAGCCAAGACAGCCTCCGCCTTCACCAAACCTTGGGAGATGAAGTCCAGAAAGTTCAATGTAAATCCGGAACAGATGGTGACTCTTGATTTGCAGCCTTATGCCACCACCGGTTTCGCGGACGAAACCGACGGCGACAAAAAAGGCGGTTGGACGGATCAGGGCAGCAATGACCTGCGCATGATCCCCCGCGGCAGGCTGGAACTTTTGGGCGTTCCCGTGCGGATTTTGGATCCGGGCCTTAACGGCAAGAGCTGTATTGTGCTTTCCGGACCCAGCCGCAGCTATTTTCCGCAAAAGGTCCAGGGGATTGACGCGGGCAACGACTGCTTTGGCAGGCTGTTTTTCCTGCACACCCTGGCTTGGTCTTCCCATAAGGCTGTCGGCGAATACCGGATCAATTACCTGGACGGCACGGTGGAAAGCGTGCCGATCGTCGACGGGCTGAATATCGGCGACTGGTGGTTCCCCAATGATCTCCCCCAGGCTCCGGTAGCTTACGTGGAGAAAAATCCCGCAGACCGGGCAGTGGGGCTCTGGCTTTTCGCCTGGGAGAATCCCAAGCCCGCTGTGCCCATCGCGAGCATTGATTTCATCTCCAACGGCAATTCCGTGCCGGCGTTGGTGGCAGTCAGCGGCGAGAAAATCAATCAAAATTCTCTTTTGATTGATGATTTCGAGCAAGAAAAGAAATGGAGCGCCTTGCGCGATAAAAAAGCGCCAGGCGAACCGGCGCCAAAAGTGGAGCGCGTTAAAAGACAGGACGATCCTGAGGGCGTGCGGCAGGGAGATTACGCGCTGAAGGTTTCCATGCCGATGAAAACCGCAGCAGGCGGTGCGCCTGTGATCTTCACCAAGTTTGCCCTGGATAAGCTCAAGGCAGGGGCAAAATATCACTCCCTTGTTTTTTGGATTAAAGCGGACAGCCCAAGTTCCCTGCTCGTCACTTTACCCAAAGCCGACTGGTCCGCCAAGCTGCAATGCGAGCTCATGGTGCGCGCCGGGCAATGGCAGAAGGTCAGATTGGATCTTCAAAAAGATTTGGGGCTGGAAAGCTCAGCCTGGCAGCTTGACGAACTTCGCGGCGAGTTTTTCATCTACTATCAGAACGGTAGCCCGCTCACCTTTTATCTCGACGAGATCCGCTTTGAGTGAAGCGAAACGATGCGCTGCCTGACCGTCAGGAGGGGATGAAATGCAGGACCGTAAACGGTATACGCTTGTTTTATTAAGTGGGCTCTTTTGCGCTTTTGGCATGGCGCTGCCGTCAGTCTCGCCTCCGGCGCTGAGCGCGCAGCTTGCGCCATTTTATCCGCCTAAAAAGCAACTTCCTGACTATGTTTGCCCGGTGACGGATAAGCGTCAGCTTAGCGTTGAGCTGCCGGGCGGCCTGCAATATGGCCTGGGCGATTTCGCGGAAGACATTTCCCTTGACGGGCAGTGGAAGATCGGGGGCCTGGCAGGCAGCGCTGTCCCCTACGCCTCTGACGAGGATTTAGCCAAGGGCTATCAAAATCCGGGTTATAACGATTCAGCCTGGGATACCATCGCAGTGCCTTTGGACTGGTACCGTAAATATCCCGGCGCCAGGACAGCGCAGGCGCCGTTCGTGAAAGGATGGTACCGGAAGTCTCTGCTCATTCCAGAAGACAAGCGGGGAAAAAGCGTGATCCTGCATTTTGGCGTCATCGGTTATGAGGCGTTGTTATTCGTCAACGGGAGGCAGGTGGGCAGCCACAGGGGAGATTTTACGCCTTGGGATGTGGAAATCACGGACTTTGTGGAGTTCGGACGGGAGAACGTCATCGCGCTGCGGGTATTCTCGGATTTCGGCAATCGCATGGGCTCTAATGTGCCGGCTACCCATGCTTACGGTTCCCAATGGAGCATCGCTAACGTTAAAGGTGGACTGTGGCAGTCCGTGAGACTCAGTTATCAAGAACGGGTCCGCTTTCAAAGGGTGCTTGTGACCCCGCTGTTGGCGCGGCAGGCCCTCGGCGTGGATTGGGTGATGGTAAACGGCACAGACAAGGAGCAGTCCGCGGAATTATATGCGTCTGTGGTCTCCGCCATGAAAGGGCAAGAGGGACAGATTATTGCCAACAAGAGGATCGCTAAGGTTTGCCTGGCGCCGGGAGTCAACAGCGGTTATTTCGAGCTTCCCCTGGAGTCGCCGCAGCTGTGGACTCCGGATCACCCGCAGTTATATTACTTGTCGTTGGCTTACGCCGATAAAAAACAGGTCCGCACAGCGCAGGTTGAGCGCTTTGGCTATCGGGATTTTAAAGTTCAGGGCAATGCCTTTTATCTTAACGGCACGCGGGTTTATCTGTTCGGGGAGAATCTTTCCGCTGTGGGGTACGGCGGGGTGGGCGTGGACCAGGAGACTGAGAAACAGAGAATCGCGGCTAAACTGGTGAATTTCCGGCGGCAAGGATATACCATCGTTCGCAACCCGCACATGCCCATCGTTCCGGCCGCTTTGGAAGCGGCAGATGAGGTTGGGATCATGATCTATAACGAGTGGGCCTGGGCTTTCACCGATTGGCTTGACGAGGCCGCCTTTGAAGAAAACAATCTGCGAGAGGTCCAAGAATGGGTCTGGCGCGATTACAACCATCCTGCGGTCGTTATGTGGTCCTTGGGCAACGAAGTAAAGCATGCCAATAAGCCGGACGTCTGCCGGCAAATGGATAAGCAAGCTGCGCTTGTGCGCCAGCTGGATCGCTCGGGCAGGCCCCTTTGCACGTTCTCCGGGGTAGCCGGGCTTGGCAGCTACGGCAGGGAAAAGCTGCAGACGGATTTTTTGGATCTGCATACCTATCTTGGCCTCAGCGCCTCGGCATGGACCAATTGGGAGACGAACTTTGAGACAACCTTAAACAGCAATCTTGAGGTGTACGGAGCCGGAGGCCAGCTTGGGATGCCGTTTGTGATCTGGGAGTGCGTGGGTTATTCCTGGGGCGGCAAATCCGATTCTTCCTTTACGCTGAACGAGATCGACAAATATGCGGCCTATGCCGAAAACCAAACCAGTTGGGCGGAGCCACAGGGCATCGGCTTTGCAGGCACCATCGGCCTCGCGGCGGCTTTGGATCCCGAACGCGGACTGCAGTTTGGCCGGGATCATTACGGCAAACGGACCATGGAATTTATCCGCTACCAGCAGGAGGCCATCAGCGGCTTCGCTCCCTGGTTTCACGACAGCGACACAAGCGCAGCCGCCCTGTGGAATCAGCCGCTGTTCGTGGGCTTGCGCTGGCCGGACGGGAGGATCCTGACTAATCTTTTCAGCGGCCGGAGCTATCAGCAAAACCTTTACTTGGTAAACAGCCAATCGCGGCTGTTGCGAGATCTGGCGTTGAAACTCACTTTAGTGGGACCGGACGGTTCGCAGCGCAACCTCAGCACCCTTAACCTGGACACTTTGGCTGCCTGGGAAAAATGGGAGCGCTCAATTCAACTCGTCATCCCGTCTCAGCTGCCGGCGGGCAATTATCAGCTGCGCCTGCAAGTCTTAAGCGGCAGCAAAGAACTCAGCCGCAACTTTTATGATCTGTTCATCCAGCGTGACGATCTTCGCACAACTGCGATTGCCACAAGCAAGCGGGTAGCGGTTTGGCAGACAAATACGGAATCTGATCTTAAGCTCCGTCAGATCTTAAATGGCCTCCGGATCACCTTTACGCAGATTTCCCGGCTTGAAGAACTAGCTGAGATGGACGTCTTGATCATGCCGCCTGCAGATGAGCCAGTGGCCTATTTTGAAGAACAGGATCACATGCTGGCGCTTTTGACCTGGATTCATGAAGGAGGCCGTTACCTGCAGCTGGAACAGAATTACGAAGGATTAACCCCTCTGGGGCAAGGACTAATTCAGGCAAAGAATACCTTTGTAGATTTGGCGATTCCAGCGCATCCGGCTTTCAGCGGGCTGACGCAAAGCAATTTCGATACCTGGCAGAATCCCCAGCGCGGCTATGCCGTCTTATTCGCCACCACCTTCAATAAAAACGCCTTGGCTGTGCGCGGCCCTTTCCTGGGCAGCACTGGGGTTTATACTGCCGTGGCCGAAGGAACTTACGGCTCGGGGCTGATTCTCACAAGTCAGCTTTTGGCCGCAACATTGTGGGAAGAGGACAGCGCCGCGGCCACGTATTTGCGCAGCGCGCTTGGGTATCTTTTGGGGGACGGCCATTCTGCTTATACCCGGCCGTGGATTTTGCCCAGACAAGAGTATGCCGTCGCAGCGGAGCGAATTGTCCAGCTGGACCTGGCTCCCTTTGCCAATCGCAGCTTCACGGACTGGCAGGCCGGCGACGGGCTGGGCGGCTGGATAGACGCGGGCAGCGACGATTTGCGGATTATCCCCTTAGGCAGCCGGGAGTTTTTGGGCGTCCCGTTTTCCATCATCGATCCGGCGGGCAACAATGACCGCAGCTGTATCGTTTTGCGCGGACCGGGACGGGAGTATTTTCCGGAGAAAGTCCAGGGAATCGCCGTTAATGAATCTCTGAGCAGGATCTTTTTCCTGCACGCCTTGGCCTGGCAGCAGGGGGAGGATGCGGGCGAGTATCTACTCCATTATGAGGACGGAACCAGCGCCGAGATCCCGCTTTCTGCCGGCGTCAATATCGGCGATTGGAAGTATGACGGTCTGTTAGCGCAGGCTGCTTCAGCCTTCACCGGAGAAAACCCGCAGGGGAACAAAGTGAGACTCTGGCTCCTGTGCTGGGAGAATCCACGACCCGAGAGTAAAATCGTCTCTATCGACTTCACTTCCAGCGGGCAGGCCGTGTTGATGCTGGTTGCCGTAAGCGGCGAGAGGGCGCACGAGAGTCCTCTGCTTATCGACGATCAGGAAACGGGGAAGAAGTGGAGCACCCTTTGCGATACGCCCGGGACAGGGGCACCGCCGGTTGTCCAGAGAGTGTACCGGCAGAGCGAACCGGAACACGTCTTCTCCGGAGACTATGCGCTCAAGGTAACTCTGCCTCCCAAAACGGAGGGCGGAACGCCGGTAACTTTCGTCCGTTTTGACACGCAGCAGCTGAAAGCGGGAATGCAGTATGACTACCTTACCTTTTGGCTTAAGGCGGAGGGCAGCGGCACGCTGAACGTAGTCTTGCCCAAAGATGATTGGCAAGGAAAATTGCATACCTACCTTTTGACGAGACCCGGCACTTGGCGCAAAGTCTGGTTCAACTTGAAAGAAGATTTAGGTTTTGATCCCGCAAAGTGGCCGTTGTCACAGCTGCGAGGCGAGTTTTTCATTTATTATCCCGGCAGTTCCCAGCTGATCTTCTATCTGGATGAGCTCAAGCTGGAGTGAAAAGGCGTTTGCTAAAGAACAGCTTGAATGAAGGCAGCTGTTAACAGGTTGTCCAAATCCGACAAAAGGAGAGTGAGGGAAGTTATCTTCATTGCGGTTTCTCATCGTTAGCTTAAAAAAGCGGATGCGGAAGTTTGGCTTTTCTTGCTGAAAGGGGGCTAATTAAGCAGATGAACAGGAATAGGTTGTTAATGCTCATGGTGGCGTTATCAATTTTATGCGTGTCTGGCCAGACAGCCTGGGCCAGGACAGTCCTCGCTCCAGGGGCGCTATTTGAGGCTGAAGACCAATCTTTAGATCAAACCGGCGGCGCCTATAATTTGGGCGGTTTCCTGGCATTCTGGGGTGCAGGCTCCGTAAGGTTGTCATTGGAGATTCCAGAGGCGGGTTATTACAAGCTATTGATCAGAGGGTTTGGACAACCGGCAAAGGGGGTTTGGCCTCTTTTGGAGGCGACAGATCAACTCTACCAATACTACACTTGGAATGTCGATTCCAATAACCCTAATCTTTTAGTGCTGGCCAGCATTGCCACGTATTTTGAGCCGGGCACTTATCAGCTCACCTTAAATTATAAAAATGACTTTTATGATTCTGCCACCAAGGAAGATCGAAATCTCCTTTTGGATTGGTTTTTATTGGTGCCGGTGTCCGGCCCGGCGGGTGATCCGGATCCTGACATGTTGGTCAAGGAGCAGCCTCTCAGTTCCTATGGCCCGCTGAGACAGGGTACAGATGTGGGAAGGCATAACTTGCTCTCTGATCCAGATTTCGAGAACTCCAGCAGCGGGTGGTATTCTTTTAAGAGCGGAGGGGCAGATGGTACGTATACGGTGAAGTACAGAGATACCGAGGAGGTGAAATTCAGCGGCCATAGCTGCTCGCTGGCGGTAACGAACTCTGCCACTACCATCAAACTGGTGTCAGGTGAGCTTGTGCCGGCGCCGCGCCAATACAATAAAGATCTGATCTATTCAGGGTGGGCGAAACGCGCCCCAGGGACCACCGCCAGAGCAGTGGCCGAGTTCATTTGCCGCAAAGCTGATAACAACTATGCTTTTTTGAGCAAAGAGATAGGTTTCACTTCAGATAACTGGCAATATTTTCAATTCACATTTAGAGCGACAGAGTTGCCCGGCAATATTGCTTACATTATGCCCAATTTGTATGTCAACAGAGGAGAAGGCAAAATTTACTTTGACGGCATCGCTCTGTATCCTGCCTCAGACCTGGTACCTGAGGTCCCCATAGCGCTCGCCGCCCAAAACATAGAAGGCAAGATCAGCCTCAGCTGGCAGGCGCAGGAGCATAACCGCCTCTATGAGATCCATCGCGGCAGTGCGCCTGATTTCCCGCTCACAGACAGCAGCCTCATCGCTACTGTGACCGGAGCCAACATCTGGCTGGACGAGAATCCGGGCCTTGGGACTTTGGCTTATTATAAAATAAGAAGCATCAACGATTTCTTTGCACCAAATGAATCCAATGCGGCTTGTAACGATCTGGTGCCGCCTAATCCGCTGCCGCAGGCGCCGGAGCTCTCGGATGCGCTGGGCGGGAATCTGATTCTTTCGTGGTTGCCGCCTGCGCCTGCCAGCGACGGGGAGCGCGCGGCCAAATACTTGATTTACCGGGCCCAAGACAGCGGCCAGGTAGGAAGCGGTTCGCCTGTGGCCACGATTCTGGAAGATACCACAAAGCAAGCGTTCACCTGGCGCGATCGGAACGTGGTGCCTGGAGAAAGTTACTATTACGCCGTCAAATGCGAAGATCGCGCAGGCAACACCAACAATCTATCCGCGGTTGTGGGGCCTGGAGTGCCGCGGCCTGACCTGGAGAAACCTAATCCGCCGCTGAATGCGGGCATCAGCGCCGCCGTTCGGGGCGCGCTCCGCCTCACCTGGCAGAGACCGCTGCCTGCAGCTGGGGATGAAGATCTGCCGGAGGAATACTACATCTTGCGCAGCAGCCAATCGTACCCCGATCTGGAAACGATGTTGGAAGCGGATCCGGCTCTCTTGGCGGAGCTGAAAATCGCTCAGGTGCAGGCTAACGGCGCGGAGAATTTTCAGCATTTGGATCCTGCGGTGGCGGTCGGGGCAACGTATTATTATCATGTGCTTTCCGTGGATAAAGCGCGAAATTGGCAGGCCAGCGGGGAGTTGACTGAGACAGTTTTGGCTGCAGCAGTGCCGGTGGCGGTCTCGCCGCAGCTGCCCGATGTGGTGGCTAATCAACCGGTTTCCTTCAGCTGGGACGCTCCGGTTGTGGACTATGACGATGTTGTCGCTTCCTATACTTTAGAATACGCCCCAAGCGCAGATTTTTCCGACGCGGCGGCAATAGCTGAGATCGCCGGGACCCAATTCACTTTGAGCGAAGGGACGGTGCTTGCGCCCGGCACAATTTACTGGCGAGTGCGGGCCCATTACGCCTCGGGCGTGGCGGGAGGCTTTTCCAGACCCGCCGCCTTCGATGTGGCGGGCGGAGGG
>DIPB01000005.1:2040-2807 GCA_002426275.1 Firmicutes bacterium UBA5499 | reverse complement strand
CCGCCGCCTTCGATGTGGCGGACGTAGGCAACGCTCGTTTCCCGGCTCCTTATTTCAATTTATTGCCGCGGCTGGTGAGAGATAGGGAAAGCATCGCGCTCACATATGTGTTAGACAAAGACGGCTGGGTGACGGTGAAAATCTTCGATTCCAGAGGGAAACTGGTGCGCACCCTC
Source organism: Firmicutes bacterium UBA5499 (assembly GCA_002426275.1). Classification (GTDB taxonomy): domain Bacteria; phylum Bacillota; class DTU084; order DTU084; family DTU084; genus UBA5499. Next base: position 2,631 of record DIPB01000005.1, on the reverse strand, counting down.
TTGCCCCGGCAGTGGCAGCCGGCCAAGAGCGGCGACGAATACGGGGTCTCGAAAATCATCTGGGATGGCCGCGATCAGCAAGGGAAGCTGCTGGTGGACGGCTTGTACATCGGCCAGCTGGTTTTGGAGCAGCCGGACAGCAGGCCGCAGGTTCTCTACAGGCGCATCCAGGTTTACAGAGCACAATAAGGGGGGAGAAACATGCGAAAAGCTTTATTTCTCTTGATAGCCATAGCTTTGGCACTTGGCGCGGAAGCTGCGGATTTTGAACATCGGCAGATTGGAATTCGCTCCCAGGCCATGGGCGGGGCGCTGGTCGCGGGAGACGGCGGCGTCAGCAGCATTTACACCAATCCTGCGGGGCTTGCTGACGCCAAGCGGGAGTTTTTCATGACCTACAGCGACCTGTTTGGCATTGGCTTTACCCAGAGCAATTTCGCCTACTCCGGACCGCTTTGGGGAGGAGGCGCGGGCTTTGCCTTTGAACAGGTGACGAATCTCGAAGATCTGTTTTATCAGGTGACCACGCTGCAGTTTGCTTACGGCAGAAAGAGCAGCCTGCTGCCTTTGGATTACGGCTTTACCCTGAGG
>DIPB01000005.1:1746-1925 GCA_002426275.1 Firmicutes bacterium UBA5499 | reverse complement strand
TACGGCTTTACCCTGAGGAGAGCGGCTCTCAATTCCGACGCGGGCACAGCCTCGGCCCTGTGTTTGGATTTCGGCGTCAGCGGAAAGAAGGGCAATCTCAAGTGGGGACTGGGCGCCTTCAATGCCTTTGCCGTAGCTAGTCCAGTCCGCAAGGTGAATAGCGCCCCCAGGGAAGTGAA
>DIPB01000005.1:1057-1522 GCA_002426275.1 Firmicutes bacterium UBA5499 | reverse complement strand
TGAATCTGGGCATCGAGCGGCGGCTGGGCCAGAACCTGGCCGTGCGTGCAGGTCTGAAAGACGGCGCCCCCAGCTTTGGTTTGGGGTTGCACAGCGGCTCATGGCAGATTGATTATTGTTTCGAGCTTGGCTCGCTTGGCTCCACTAATGCCTTAGGTTTGACGAGACAGTTTTAAGCAAAGGGGGGATGACGATGTCGAGGAAACTGCTGGTCTTCTTATTGCTGTTGGCGGCCTCGCTGCCCGCATCCGCCGGTTTGGACGTGTATTTGTCCGGCAACCTCAAAGGCCAGATCCGCCGGACGCCGGAAGCGGGCTGGGAAGGGCTGAAACAACTGAACGTAGGGGCCAGACTGGAAGGAGACAACAGAAACATCAAAGCCACGGCCGTCTTTGGCGGCCTGGGAGATCAATTCACCTGGCTTCCAGTTAACTCCGGATTTCCCAGCTTTGATTTTAAACTGAA
>DIPB01000005.1:0-961 GCA_002426275.1 Firmicutes bacterium UBA5499 | reverse complement strand
GGAAGCTCCTTTATATTTCGGCGGCAATCCTGTGGTGTTGTCTTTTGGGGACGTGGCGGTCAATTACTCGCCGCTGCTTGCCCGCATGGACGATAGCATAGAAGTGGGGGGCGTGATCTATAATCCCATGGTCCGGGGAGTGAGCATGGAAGGGTTGAAGCTGCCTGTGAGTTTCCCGGCCCGCACGACGCTGGAAGCCGCTGCTTTCATGCTCTGGGACAGCAACGCGGAGCCGGATCGCATGCAGCGGGCTGTGGGAGGCGGCGCGAAACTAGGCGCCATGCTGTGGGGAAACAAACTGGAACTGGTGACGGCACAGCGAGGCGATGTGCGGCAAGCGGACAGGACCATAGAGAAAACCAGTGCCAGCTGGCTTTTGGAGCTCGCCAGGGAAAGCGCCGCAGATCAGCTGAAGCTGGAGCTTGCCACAGATCAGGATACGGCAAGCGCGCCGGATTCTTCTGCTAGCAAACAAGGCGCTTTCCAGCATCTGACTTATACGCGCGCTTTAGACGAAGGGATAGAAGGAAGTGTCGCCTACGCGGCCTTGGACGAGGATTTTGATCCCCTGTGGCGGGACAGGACGCCGCGTTTTAACGAGGAAGGCAAGGCCACCGGCTGGAACGCTTTGGACGGCATGCGCTTCATCTTCGGCCTGCCGGACTGGCAGCTTTACAGTCAAAGGCAGCTGCAGTTCGGCTTGAACGTTCGCCAGGAGAGTACGACGCTGGCTTTCAATTTGGACTACCGCGCCTTGGACGGGACCGGCGCTCTCCCTGACGGCACATACCAAGGAGGAAAGGTAACCTGGCAAGCGCCTGCCGGCGGATATCTCTTCTCAGGGAGAGCCAAAGTGCAGCGGCTCACTTTCTTTGGAATGCAGAGCAAGGGTAACGATCTGGGCTGGCAGCTGAAGCTGGGGCTCAGCCGTCCTCTGCTTGAAAATGACAGACAGCAGCTC
>DIPB01000059.1:13750-15244 GCA_002426275.1 Firmicutes bacterium UBA5499 | reverse complement strand
AAGGAGGTGCGTTTACTTTCTCAAATCAGAAGCCAGGTAAAAAAGCGGTAGCTGTCTGTTCAGCTGATTGATTATATGATATAGTTTACTTAAGTTTCACTGCAATTTGAGCCTGATTCTTTGCTCTATCTGGAGGTTTTTCTATGCACTCATATTTTGAATTTGTCTATTCGTTGTGCAGTGCCATCGGGATAATTTCCTTCGCCATCTCCGGCGCGACCACTGCTTTGAAAAAGAAGATGGACCTTTTCGGCGTTCTTTTCCTGGCCTTTGTCACCTCATTCGGCGGCGGCTTATTGCGAGATCTGATCATCGGGCGCATTCCGCCGGCTTTTTTGGGCAACACCTTCTACCTGTTCATAGTGATCGCGGTGGCGACTTTCTCCACCGTTTTCGTCAGCTATATCTTCAAGCAGATGCACATTGTGATCATTTTCGACACCATTGGGCTTGGGATCTTCACGGTCCTGGGAACTCTGGAAGGTTTTCAGACAGGCTTCAATTTTGCAGGCTGCATTCTCACGGGCTTTCTCACGGCCACGGCCGGCGGAATGCTCAGAGACATCTTTGCGGCGGAGATTCCAGCAGTCCTCAGGCGCGGGATCGGCTTTTACGCCACGGCCTCAATTCTGGGCGCTACCGTCCTCACCTGGCTTTTGCGCGTTGGTTTTCCAGCGGATTGGTCGATCCTGCTGTGCGCCGCGCTGGTAATTCTCACAAGATTGCTCTCCATTAAATTTAAACTGGAGCTGCCGAAAATTCCCTATCCGGCAGCTCATTCAGCCGAGCCGTTTCAGCAGGGCAAAGAAAAAGCCGTCTAACTTGTGCTCTGAAGGCAGCAACTGCAGCATGCCGTCCGCGTCCGAAAAACGCTCCCTGACCACCGCAGGCAGTCTCTCTCCAAACGGCAGGAGCTGAAACCCTGGATGCGCAGCCAAAAATTCCGTCACTACCTCCTGGTTTTCCGCTTTGTTGATGGTGCAGGTCGAATAGCATATCTCTCCGCCGGGAGCTGTCACCGAAGCCGCGGCTGAGAGCAGTTCCTTTTGCAGCAGAGGCAGTCCGGCGATTTCCTCAGGCGATTTATGCCACCTCAAATCCGGTTTTCCCCGCAACACGCCAAGGCCGGAGCAAGGAGCGTCCAAAAGTATTTTGGAAAAAGTTCCTTCGCTCCGGCCTTTGATCTGCCTGCCGTCGGCGCATAAGGTCCTGACGATTTTAACCCCCAGTCTCCGGCAGTTCTCTTCGATTAAATTCAGCCTCTGTCGGTATAGATCGCAGGCAACGATCTCGCCCCTGTTCTCCATCAGCTGGGCCAGATGCGTGGTTTTGCCGCCCGGGGCGGCGGCAAGATCCAAGACTCTCTCTCCGGGCCTGGGGGCCAGCAGATGGGAGGCCAACTGGGAAGCTTCGCTTTGAATCATGAACATGCCTGCGGCGAAAGCCGCCGTCTTAGCCGGTCTGCCGTGGGTTACCTCTAGCGCTTCGGGAAGC
>DIPB01000059.1:5916-13627 GCA_002426275.1 Firmicutes bacterium UBA5499 | reverse complement strand
TACCTCTAGCGCTTCGGGAAGCAGCCCGGGGCGGCTCTGGATTCCTTCGTCTGAGAGCGCCGCCTGCAGCTCCTGGACGCCGGTGCGAAGGGTATTGACCCTGACAGCGAGCCGGGCGTGGGTTTGGTTTGCCGCAAGGAGCCTTAAGGTGCGTTCTTCTCCCAACTGCTCTAGCCATAACTGTACCAGCCATTTGGGATGCGAATAGCGAATCGCAAGATAGGTCAGGGGATCGTCCTCCTTAGGCAGAGCGAACGGTTCCGCTTGCCTGAGGGTAGCGCGCAAAGCCCAGTTCACAAACTTTGCTGCCTGGGGGGTGAACTTTCTAGCCAAAGCCACTGCCTGCTCCACGGCTGCCCTCTCTGGGATGGCGTCAGCAAAAGCGCACTGATATAAAGCCAACCGCAAGTTGACTCGAACCGGAGAAGCCAGTTTGCTCAAAACTTTTTCAGTTCCCCGCTCCAGCCACCAGTCCAGAAGCGACTGCTCCCGGAGAGTTCCGTACACCAATTCCGTAGCCAGCCGCAGTTCGCGCTCTGAAAGCTTCGCCTTCTGCAAAGCGAGGCTGGCGAATGCCTTTTTCTTCTCAACTGTCAATAGCGTTTTCAGGGCCAACAGACGAGCGGCCGAGGGCTCAGTCATCCCTGCTGCCCCGCAGAAGCAATAACCGCAACAGCTGCAGCACGGCCATGGCCGTCGCTGCCACGTAAGTGAGAGCCGCGGCCGACAGCACGCTGCGGGTAGCAGCCACTTCACCCTGGCCGATCAGGGCGTTTTCGTGCAACATTGTAACGGCTCTGCTGCTGGCATTAAACTCCACAGGCAAGGTGATCAGCTGAAAAATGACGGCCAGACTGAATAAGACGATTCCAGCGTCCATCAATGTTCTGCCGCCGAAAATGAAACCCAGGAAAAAGAGGGGAAAGGCCAGCTGAGAGCCAATGTTGGCTACCGGGACAATGGCAGAGCGCAGAGCCAAGGCTTTGTAGCCCTTTGCGTGCTGTATGGCATGACCGGTCTCATGCGCCGCAATGCCTAAAGCCGCAATGCTGGTGCTACCGTATACTTGCTCGGACAAGCGAAGCACCTTTTTCTGAGGATCGTAATGATCCGAAAGGTTGCCGGGAGTGGTTTCCACAGTGACATCATGAAGCTGGTAGCGGTGCAAGAGTTTGCTTGCCACTTCCGCGCCAGTCAGGCCGCTGGAACCAGGAATTTGACTATACTTGCGAAATGCGTTCTGCACTTTGGCCTGGGCGTAAACAGCTAAAATGAGAGCCGGGATCAGCAAGAGAAAAGTTGGATCGCCGAAGTAAAACATCTGCCTTACCTCCCTGATAAAAATAATTCGATGGCGCTTCTAATCTGGGGTAAATCTACCCTTGTATCGTGGCAAGGACCTTGGGGCCGTTGATTCAAGACTCCCATCACAGGCAGCGGCGTTTCGATGATGCCGCTCAGCAAATCGCGTTCGCAGGCCACAGCCACCACGCACTGAGGCTTCAGCTGGGCGATTTCCTTTCTGGCCAAGGTCCCGCCTGTGGAAAGAGCCAACCGGATTCCATATTCGCAGGCCAGCGTCAGCAGTTGTCCCATCTGGCAGCGTCCGCAATCCATACAGCCTTCGGCCTGGGTATTTAATTTGTGAGTGCACTGGCTCCATTGCAGGCAATGCGGCAGTAACAAAAGCAGCTTTTCAGGCCGGCAGCTTTGCGCCCTCAGACGTACCAGGCGGTTATTCATGGCGATAAAGGACTGCGCCAAGGCATCTGTGCCGATTCCCAAAAGCCGGCATAATCTTTGCGCCACGGGATAGAGGAACCTGACTGCCCAGTTAGCGAGCTTTTCCATCCCAGGCAAGGGTTTACTGAAGATGAAACTCAATCCCAGAGCGCCTACGCCTACCAAAAGAGCCGACAGCACCGCTAAAATGGTGGCGCTGAGCAAAAACTGCAGCACTCGACCGCCGCGGGTCAGTAACCATAGCGCCAGCGCCGCCAAACCTGACAGCACCAAAAAAGCGGACAGCAATGCCGTCACTGCCAGTCCTTTATTTCGTCGCATCTTAACCTAAAATTTCTCCTCTGTGCAGCGTATAGCCGCAAATGAAAGCCCCGGCTGACATCCTGGTCCCCCCGGAGCGCTGAATTTCTTCAATCCGCAGGGCTTCGTCTTTGGCCTGAACCACGATTCCGGCTTGAGAGAGGGAAAGAATCGTGCCCGGCCTCGCGCCAGCGCCAGGCGTCACTTTCCCGCTCCAAAGGCGCAAGAGCCTGCCTTGATGGTAAGTCCTGGCCCCAGGGAAAGGATTGAGCGCCCTGATCAGTCGCTCGATCTTGGCAGCCTCTTGCCGCCAATCGATAACAAATAAATTCTCTTCAAGTTTTGGCGCGTAGCAGGCGCCCTCTTGCGTTTGGGGAGTGCGCGGCGCCGCGCCTTGAGCTATCAGGTCTATGGCCTCCAGCAGGCAGTCCGCTCCCAAACTCGCCAGTTTATCATGGAGGCTGCCGCCGGTTTCCCGCGGCGCGATCTCCACCTCTCGTTTGAGAATAATATCTCCAGTATCCCAGCCTTCATCCAGATACATGATGCTGACGCCGGTTTTCCTGTCGCCGGCGTAAATTGCAGCTTGGATCGGCGCGGCGCCCCGCCAGCGCGGTAAAAGGGAAGCATGCACATTTATGCAGCCGTAGCGCGGCAGACGGAGGATCTCCGCAGGGATCTTCTGGCCGTAAGCCACCACCACAATGAGATCCAAAGCTAAGGCCGAAAGCTGCGCCACAAAAGACTCTTCCTTGACCTTTGCCGGCTGCAGCACGGGCAGAGCTGCTGCGTCCTCTGCTGCGGCTTTAACAGCTGACGCCTTGAGTTTTTGGCCCCGACCCCGGGGTTTGTCCGGCTGAGTGACCACTGCTAACACCTCATGGTCCGAAGCCGCTAAGGCCTTCAGAGAAAAGGCCGCAAAATCAGGCGTGCCCATGAAAACAAGCCGCATGCTAAACCTCCTTCAGGCGAATCGCTTTATCCACAAACAGGATGCCGTCCAAATGATCAACCTCGTGTTGCAAGCAGCGGGCGAATAAGCCTTCCGCAAAAAAACGGATTTGCTTGCCGTTTCCGTTGAGAGCGCTGACTCTAATTTTTGCCGCCCGCTTCACTTCCCCCACAATTCCAGGGAGGCTCAGGCAACCTTCTTGGTCGATTTCTTCACCTTCCGGCTGATCTAAAACCGGATTCACAAGGCACACCGGCCCCTCGCCCACATCCATCACCACCAGCCGCAGGTTTTCTCCAACCTGCGGCGCAGCGAGTCCTACGCCGTTAGAAGTATACATGGTCTGCAACATATCGTTCAAAAGCTTATTGATCTTTTTGGTAACTCTGAACACGGGCTTCGCATGCCGCCTTAAGATAACATCCTCTGTTCCTTTTCTGATGGGAAGGGTCGCCATGAACTGTCTCTCCTCTGTTTCGCTTTTTCTTTTATTATAAACCTTATCCCCGCTTAAATGCAACAGTAGCCTCCAGGCGCGGAGGCTACAGCATGCTGATTGGATCTACGTCGACGCTGACCTTAACCCCGCTGGCAGCGTAATTAAGCGTCGTGAGCGCGGAAAGCCAATCCTCAGGCACATCCTGATCGGGCGCGAAGCGCGCCATAATCCGGTAGCGCCATTCTCCCTTGAGCACTGCGAAGGGCGCGGCCACAGGTCCGATCACATCGCCCGTGAGCTCTTTAGCCAGCGCGTCCGCGACTCTCCTGGTCACGCCAGCCTCAGGTCCGGTGACCGTAAGGTTCACCAGCCGCGAAAAAGGCGGATAGCCTTGCCGCCTGCGATATGGCAGTTCTTGCCGGTAGAAGCCCAAATAATCATGGCTGGCTGCGGCCTGGATGCTGTAATGTTCCGGCAGGTAGCTTTGGATCAGAACTTTTCCCGGCTCGCGTCCTCTGCCCGCCCTGCCTGCCACTTGCGTCAGCAGCTGAAAGGTGCGCTCAGCAGCGCGAAAATCAGGGAGATTGAGCGTCAGATCCGCCATCACCACCCCAACCAAGGTCACATTGGGGAAATCAAGACCTTTGGCCACCATTTGCGTTCCAACCAAAATTTGGCTTTTGCCCTGGCGGAAAGCGGACAAAATTCTCTCATGCGCGCCTTTTTTTCTGGTCGTATCAACGTCCAACCGCGCCAGCTTCACCCCGGGAAAGAGCCTTGTCAGCTCAGCCTCCACCTTTTCCGTTCCGGTGCCGAAATGCCGAATCTTATGGCTGCCGCACTGGGGACAGATCTTAGGCGGTAGGCGGTGGTAGCCGCAATAATGACACCGCAGCTGATTTTGCGCAAAGTGAAATGTCAGGGGGAGATCGCACTGAGGGCAGCGCAAGACTTGCCCGCATTCCCGGCAGAGGACCGTGGTGCTGTAGCCGCGGCGATTGAGGAAAAGAATAGCTTGTCTGCCCGCTTCCAAGCACTCCCGCAGGCCTGCCTGCAGCTTAGCGCTGAACATGCTGGAATTTCCCTCGGCAAGTTCCTGCCTCATATCCACCAAGTGGATTTGCGGCAGCGCTTGTCCGGTTGGCCGCTGGGTAAGCGAGACCAATTTAAATTGGCCGTTTTCGGCATGATAAAAGCTCTCCAGGCTGGGCGTGGCGCTTCCCAACACAACCTGCGCTCCGCTGAGCTTGGCGCGCTGGATAGCGCATTCTCGGGCATGATAGCGTGGCGGCGACTCTTGCTTATAAGAAGGTTCGTGTTCTTCATCGATGACGACGAGTCCCAGCTTCTCCACAGGTGCGAAAAGCGCGGAACGGGGTCCTAAAACGATCTTGGCATCTCCCGCGCGCACTCGCTCCCATTCAGTCCGGCGTTCAGCGGCGCCCAGCTGGCTGTGGAGCAAGGCCACTAAGCGGCCAAAGCGGTCCCGAAATCTGGCCACCATTTGCGGCGTTAAGGCAATTTCCGGCACCAAAGCGATGACTGAGTGCCCCAGAGCCAATTGCCGCTCGATTAAATTTAGATAAACTTCAGTTTTACCGCTGCCCGTTATGCCCCACAAAAGGCCCACTCCGCCCGCAGGCAGGTCGCTTAATTTTGCGATTGCCTCTTCTTGCTGGAGCGTCAGCTGAGGGCGAACGCTGGCTTGCGAGGGCGCGGAAGGCGCTTTTCTGCGTTCGGGCTCCAACGTGAGCTGCACTACCCCCTTGGCAGCCAAAGAGCGCAGAGGCGATTGGGTGCAGTCTGCAAGCTGCAAAAGCTGCTGGACAGGCAATGGCCCTTGCGACGCCAGGATTTTCACGAGCTCAGCTTGTTTGGGAGAAGACCGCGCTTGGGCCTGAACAACATCCGGCAGAGGCTGAAGCAGGGACGCGACCTGTACTGTACGCTGCGTTTCAGTCCAGCTGGGTAAAACCAAGCGCAGAGCGTCCAGGAACAGGCAATGGTAAAAGCAAGCGATCCAGTTTGCCAGCGTGAGCAATTCAGAAGAAATAGTCGCGCCTGGAACAATGCTATGCAGCTGCTTTATTCTGGACGGCTCAACTTGCGGTTCTGCCTCAAGGCCGACCACATAGCCATCCAGAATCTTGGGACCGAAGGGAACGCGCACTTTGGCTCCCAGCTTTACCTGCTCTTCTAAGGGAGCGGGAACGGCGTAATCAAAAGGGCGATCTATTTGCCGAGTCGGGATGGACACGATGACTTGCGCGTACTTCACAGAAGCTTCCGCTCCTTGAGCTCCTGGATGATCCTGGACCAAAGGCGCCATGCCACCTGCTTTTTGCTGAGGTTAGGCCAGACATCTGAGCCGACAGGCGAAATAATGGTCACTTGATTGTTCTCGCTGGCAAAACCGGCCTCCTGGCCTCCGATTGGGTTGGCAACGATCATATCGGCGCCCTTAGAGAGAAGCTTCTCTCTGGCATATTCCTCCAGGTTCTCAGTTTCTGCGGCAAAACCCACAAGGAATTGCTTTTGTTTTTTTTGTCCCAGCTCGGAGAGAATGTCCGGCGTGGGAACCAATTTTAAAGTGAGCTCTTGCAGAGAGCCTTTCTTCAGCTTGTGCCGGCTAAAGGAAGCACTTTGCCAATCCGAAACTGCGGCGGCCATCACCACGATCTCCGCATCCGCAAAGCGGTCCATGACTTGCTGCCGCATTTGCGCGGCAGTCTCCACGAAAATCCGCTTCACGCCCCAAGGACAGGAAAGCTGGGAAGGGCCAGAGAGCAAAACCGCCTCCGCCCCTCTTCTGGCGGCAGCCTCGGCTATGGCATAGCCCATACGTCCGGTTGAATAATTGGAGAGAAAGCGGAATGGATCGATGGCTTCGCGAGTCGGGCCGGCTGTGACCAAAACTCTTTTCCCGGAAAGATCCTGCGCGGAGAGCAAACTGACGATTTGTTCTTTGATTTCCGTCACTGACGCCAGCCTGCCAATGCCTTCTTCGCCGCAGGCCAAAAAACCTGAGGCTGGATCGACAAAATGAACTCCGCGGGCTTTGAGAGCTTCCAGATTGGCCTGGGTGGCCGGGTGAAGATACATCTGCGAATTCATGGCGGGAGCCACAAGAAGCGGCGCTGTGGTGGCCAAAGCCACTGTGGAGAGCAAATCGTCCGCCAATCCGTGGGCCAGCTTGGCGATGATGTTAGCCGTGGCAGGGGCGATTACCAACAAGTCGGCCCAGCGGGCAAGGGAGATATGTTCCATTTGCCAATTTTTCGGCTCTGCGAAGAGCTCCTGGTGCACCGGCTGGCCTGTGAGTTCGCGGAAGGTTAGGGGCGTTACAAACTCCGTGGCGGATTTGGTCATCATAACCTGCACCTGATAGCCGGCCTGCCGTAATTTGCTGACCAGATCTGCCGCCTTATACGCGGCAATGCCGCCGGTGACGCCTAAAAGTACGTTGCTCATTTGAGGCCTATCTTTGTGGGCTGAGCGCAGATAAGCTCAGAATCGATTTCTTTCAAAGCGGTAGTCACGTATTTATTTGTGGGGGGCTCGATTTTAGTTTCAGCCCCTTCCAAAAGCTGACGAGCTCTTTTAGCTGCGGTCACTACCAGGCTGTAGCGACTGTCCATCACGCTAAGCAATTCGTCTAAAGAAGGTTTATTCAGCAATTCCCTATCGTACCTCCTTCGGCTAAAATTTCCAGATAAGCGCTCTGCCGCGAAACCTTCAGCTTCTCTGCCTCCACCACGGAGGTGAGCTGCTTGGTAGCCTTAGCCACCTGATCGTTGACGATCAGATAGTCGTAATCGAGGGCAGAGGCAATCTCTTTTTGCGCCGCGGTCAAGCGCTTGTCCACCGCCCGCGGGCATTCTGTCCCTCGTTTGAGCATGCGCGCTTTCAAATCCTTCACAGACGGCGGCAACAAAAAAACCAATACTGCTTCAGACAGGCGTTTTCTCACTGCCAAGGCCCCCTGGACATCCAAGTCCATGACGATGACCTCGCCTTGTCTGAGGCCGTCTTCAATGGGAGCGACGGGGGTTCCATAATATTCATCGTAAACCTGCGCCCACTCCAAGAATTGATTTTTTTGGAGTAAAGCGGTGAATTGCTCCCGGCTATAAAAATAATAACTGCAGCCAGGGATCTCCCCCGGCCTCGGCTTGCGAGTAGTGGCTGAAATAGAATAGCGTGAACCGGGGTATGAGGCGAGAAAACGTGCAAGCACTGTATTTTTACCTACCGCGGAAGGACCGGAGATCACCACT
>DIPB01000059.1:0-5776 GCA_002426275.1 Firmicutes bacterium UBA5499 | reverse complement strand
TATAATCCCCCGCCTGCTCGCTCGGTTTATTGCTCAAAACGCGATGGACGACTGTTTCGGGTTGTACGGCAGAGAGGATGACGTGATCGCTATCCGTGAGAATAACCGCGCGCGTTCGCCTGCCGTATGTTGCGTCGATGAGCATGCCGCGATCCCGCGCCTCTTGAATGATTCTTTTGATGGGAGCCGACTCAGGAGCGACGATGGCGATAATTCTATTGGCGGCGACAATGTTGCCGAAGCCAATATTAATCAGAGTCACATCCAACCCGCTTTCCCCCTCTTACGCTTCTTTCTTTTCCTCAAAACGCTGCGCAAAAGCAGCCAACTCCGTGCGCTGACGCGAACTGAGACCGCCTAAGCGCTTGCTGGCTGCGATCCCGATTTCATCCATGATTCTGCCGGAAATCTTTTTCCCTATGGATGGTAAAGATTGCAGAACGTGATCGACTCTCATCCTGCCGACGACTTCGTCCGACTCTTTCTCAAGCAGCTCCGAGAGAGTCAGCTTGCCATCTTTCAACTGGCGTCTGATTTCAGATCTTTCTTTGCGTAACCTCTGTGCCTTTTCCAAGGCAAGGCGACGCTCTTCTGGCGTTAATTTGGGCAGAGACACCTATTGTTCCCCCTTTGTGTTCTCACATTTGAATTTTGCTTTCTCTGTTCAACATTCAACATAGAAAGCTACTGTTAGTTAGTTCGTCCTTTTGTAGGAATTTCCTGCCGCAAGCCTAGAAAAACAAGGACCCGTTAACCTATTTTACTATAAATTCCCACCATAAACAATACTTTCAGCAAAATTCTAGCTGATCTTGACCATGCTTAAGCGCTTGCCAAAACTTGCCAGAAAGCTTTGCAGCCACTGGCCCAGCAGCAAAGGCCAAGATGAGAAAAGAAAAATCAGCCACCACTGCCAAGCTTCCAGGGACGCTGTCCGAAAAAGCACGGCCAAAGGACGCCAGCTCAGAACCAGAAATTGCATTGTAGCAGAGATCAGCACGGAAAACAGGAGCATGGGGTTTCCCTGCCAGTCTGCGGCAAAGCGGTGTTCCCAGCGACAGCGAAAGGCAAAGGCGAGCTGGCTAAAGACAAGGGTGCTGAAAGCTACGGTTCTGGCCTGCCCCAAATTCCAATTCGAGCCGTTAAGGGCGATGATGAACGCCACGATGGCGCCGCCGCCGACGATGATTCCTTGCCAAATGATTTTTTTCAGTAGGCCCCGGGAGAAGATCCCTTCATCCTGCTGTCTGGGAGGCTCTTCCATCAGCGCGCGTTCCGGCGGCTCCAAGCCTAGGGCCATGGCCGGCAGCCCGTCGGTCACCAGATTCAACCATAACAGCTGAATGGGCAGCAACGGCGCGGGTAGTCCCAGAATTGACGCTAAAAGCATCACCAAGATTTCTCCCACATTGCAGCCTAAAAGATAGCGGATGAATTTGCGGATATTCTCATAAATGCTTCTGCCTTCTTCAATGGCGGCAACGATGGTCGCGAAATTATCATCTGTGAGCACCACTTTTGCCGCTTCGCGCGCCACATCGGTTCCGCTCCTGCCCATAGCCACTCCCACGTGTGCTTCCTGAAGAGCCGGCGCGTCATTGACTCCGTCTCCGGTCATGGCCACGATTTCTCCAGACTCCTTCAGCGCTTTAACGATGTCTAATTTGCGTTTAGGAGTCACTCTGGCAAAGACCTTAGCCCGGCTGACTACCTTCCGCAATTCTGGGGGGCTCAGCTTTGCCAGCTGCGCCTCTTCCCAGACTTGCCCTTCTTCTATTCTCATGCCCAATTTTGCCGCCGTAGCCACCGCCGTGCGGACGTGATCCCCGGTGATCATGATGGTGCGAATGCCGGCAGAGCGGGCTTTGGCTATGGCGGCGCTGACGCCTTCTCTGGGATGATCCGCCATGCCAACCAAGCCCACGAAAACCAAATCTTGTTCCCAATCTTCAGCCGGCTTTACCTGCCAGCCCTTCCAGGCCAGGGCAAGGACGCGCATGGCTTCGTCTGCGAACTCGTCGGCCACCGCCTTGATTTGCCGCTTGGCCTCGGCATTCAAAGGCAAAATGCGGTTCTGCTCAAATTTCTTGCCGCACTTCTGCAAGATCACCTCGGGCGCGCCTTTGGTCAAGGTAAGAAACCGTCCCTCTGGGCTGCGGGACAGCACGCTCATCATTTTGCGGGTTGAATCGAAAGCGCGCTGGGAGACGAGTTCAAACCCTTTCTTTGCTAAAGCTTCTCTCCAGATTCCGCCTTTGCCGGCCAAGACCAGCAAAGCGATCTCCGTGGGATCGCCTGTGCCGGCCCATTGTTGTTTGCGCCTGCCGCTGCCTTTTTGCAGCTCTGCCTTATTGCACAGAACCGCGATCTCAAGGGCCAAAGCCAAGGTGGGATCTGCAGCTGCCGTGAGCTTTCTCCCCCCTTGATAGAAATCTCCAGTCGGTTCGTATCCTATCCCGCTGACTGTGATCTTTTTCCCTGCTAGGTAAAGCGTCTGGACGGTCAGGGCATTGGCAGTCAAAGTGCCTGTTTTGTCAGCGCAGATGGTGCTGACGCAGCCTAAAGTTTCCACAGCCGGAAGCTGCCGCACAATGGCCCGCCTTTGGCTCATTCTCTGAACTCCCAAGGCTAAAGCGATGGTGACAATCGCCGGCAGCCCCTCGGGAATCGCCGCGACGGCAAGGCTAATGCCAAGCATCACCATTTGCTCCAAGGGTTCTCCGCGCAGAAGTCCGAGGATCACAACCAGAGCGCACACCGCGCCGCAGAAAAGCACCAAATATTTCCCCAGCTGAGTCAGACGTTTTTCCAGCGGGGTATCTTGCTTACCGCCGCCAAGGAGATTGGCGATCTGTCCCATTTGCGTCTCCATGCCTGTGGCCACGACTATTCCCTCAGCTTCGCCTTTAGTAACCATGGCGCCCATCCAAGCCATATTTCCCCGTTCGGCCAGCGCTGCCTCCGGCGCCACCTCTCCGGTATGTTTGTGGACGGGCAGGGATTCGCCGGTGAGGGTGGATTCATCTATTTCCAATTCATCTGCCTGTACCAAGCGTAAATCCGCAGGGATGCGGTCGCCGGCGGAGAGCACCGCCAGATCTCCCGGCACCACCTCGGCTGCCGGGATTTTCAGCATCTCTCCTCTCCTCTTCACCCGGGCCAGGGGAGCTGAAAGTCTTCTGAGGGCGTCCAGAGATTTTTCAGCCCTGTATTCCTGAACGAATCCCAATACCGCATTCAGAAAGACAATGCTTAAAATGGTAACCGCATCGTTCCACTCGCCTAACCAACCTGACAGGAGCGCGGCTCCGATGAGCACTAAAACCATAAAGTCGCTGAATTGGCTGAAAAAGATCGCCGCGGGACTGGGCCGCTTATATTCAGCCAATGTATTCTGGCCGACTGCAGTCAATCTTTTTTTTGCTTCTCTGGCGCTAAGTCCGCCTTCTTTGTCCGTTTGGAAATGCGAAATGATCTGGTCCAGAGCCAATGCATGCCAATCATTCACAGAACATCAACCTCCTCCGCTCTTACTATTCATATTCAGCGGCAGGAGGGTTTTATAACCCAAGCGGGCGGATCGTCAGCGCTTTTGATAAACAAAGATCCTAAAATCAACCTCACAGGCTAGACTATCAATCCCCTCCAGCAGTTGCTTGTCCGCGTGGCGACTGAAGGGAGTCATCAGGAACAAATTTAATAAATCGTGACTGGTTAGGAAAATCTCATAGCGGACATTGCTCTGTCTGGCCAGCCTGAACCCGTCCCCCATAGTGCCTCTCTCGCCAATGGGAGGGGGACACTCGTAAAGCAGTTCTCGCAACTGAACCAAATGTCGCGGCCCTGGCGCCGCCACAATGAGGTTGCCCTCCGGTTTCAAGACCCGGCTGAATTCCGCCTCGCACCTGGGAGCGAAAATGCACAGCAGGCAATCAACGCTTCTGGTCCGGATGGGAAGATGATAATTGCTGGCAACCGCGAACCGGATCTGTTTATATCTGCCCGCTGCATACCGAATTGCGGACTTTGAAACGTCGATCCCATAAAGAGCCGCTTGCCGGCCCATATCCTGCAATGTCTCCGCCGCCGCGCGCAGGTAATAGCCTTCGCCGCAGCCTGCGTCAAGAATGTCAACCCGGCTGGACTTCGAAGGCGCAATCTCTTGGCAGACGGCCGCGGAAAACTTGGCATAATAGCCCCCATCAAGAAATTCTCTTCTGCTGCGCAGCATTTCCCTGTTGTCTCCAGGCGCTGCGGAGCCTGTGTCCCTGGGCAGCAGCAAGTTCACATAGCCTTGTTTTGCCAGATCAAAACTATGCCCGTTGGCACAAAAATACTGTTTATCACCTTGTTTCAACGCTGCGGCACAATTTGGGCATTGAAATAAGGTCTCAGAAGCCAATAGCTCCACCTCTTGCGGCCAGAATCAAGCCGTCTGTATTATCTCCAGTCCCTGCAATTTTAATTTTTCCACGGCCGCTTCCCGCATCTTGTATTTCAGTACTTTACCCGCGGCGTTCAGCGGGAACTCCCGAACAAAATCCACGTATCGCGGAGTTTTGTGCTTGGCCATATGGGTCCTGACAAAATCCTTGAGCTCATCTGCAGTCATGGCGACGCCTTCTTTGAGGATCACGCAGGCCATGATCTCCTCGCCGTACTCTTTGTCTGGAATGCCGATCACCTGAACGTCCTTTACTTTGGGATGAGTATAGATGAAATCCTCGATCTCCTTGGGATATATGTTCTCCCCGCCCCGGATGATCATGTCCTTGATCCGGCCGGTAATCCTGTAATAGCCATTCTCGTCGCAGCGCGCTAAATCTCCTGTGTGCAGCCAGCCGTTTTCATCGATCACCGCTGCCGTAGCCTCGGGCATCTTATAATAACCCTTCATGATATTGTACCCTCGGGCCACAAATTCGCCGTCCGTATTCACAGGCAGATCCTTGCCGCTGACCGGGTCGACGATCTTGCACTCTACGCCCGGCAGAGCCCGGCCCACCGTATTTACGCGCAGCTCCAGGGAGTCGTCAACCCTGCTTTGGGTGCAGCCCGGCGAGCTCTCCGTCTGACCGAAGACGATGGTGATCTCTTTCATATTCATTTTATCCACCACATCCTGCATCACTTTTGTGGGACAGGGACTGCCGGCCATAATGCCGGTGCGGATGTGCGAACAGTCAGTTTGAGGAAATTTTTCATGTTCCAACATGGCGATGAACATGGTGGGAACCCCGTTGAAGCAAGTGATTTTCTCCCGGTCAATACAATCCAACGCCCATCTGGGAGAGAAGTAGGGAATCGGACAGAGCGTCACCCCATGGGTCATAGAGGCGGTCATGGATAAGACCATGCCGAAACAATGAAACATGGGCACCTGCACCAACATCTTGTCCGCCGTGGACAGATCCATGCAGTCGCCGATGCACTTGCCGTTATTCACCACATTGTAATGGGTCAACATCACCCCCTTGGGAAAGCCGGTGGTACCTGAGGTGTACTGCATATTGCACACATCGTGCCTGTCGATGGCAAGCGCCCGGCGGCAAACCTCCTCTTTGGGGACTTTCTCCGCCAGCGCTATGGTCTCGTCCCAGGTCAAACAGCCGGGTTGTTCGGAGTCCACGGTGATGATATGCCGGAGAAAGGGCAGCCGCTTGAGATGCAGCGGCTTGCCAGGCTCGGCCGTCTCCAGCTCCGGGCACAGCTCTTTGATAATGGAGACGTAATCGGAATCCTTATAGCCGTCAATCATCACCAAGGTATTGGTATC